>CAXTFG010000001.1:0-52567 GCA_964243415.1 uncultured Beijerinckiaceae bacterium
CGCAACTTGTCGTCCGCCTTGATCTTCTCGAGGATGTCCGTCCCGCTCATATCCGGCAGGTTGAGATCGAGCAGCACCAGCAAGGGGCCGTTCGTGCGGACTTCTTCCTGCATCAGATGGCGGAGGGCTGTCGTGCCGCTCTCAAAATGACGGATCGCGTTGTTGACGCCGGCGCGACGGATGTTCTTCTCGATTAGCTTGGCATGGCCGGGATCGTCTTCGATCATGATGATTTCGACAGGTAAGCTCATCGCATTGCTCTCGCTTTTGGCTGGAAATCAGTCGGGAGCACCACGATGAACGTCGAGCCCGTCCCGTATTCGGACTGCACGGATACGTTGCCTCCAAGACGCCGCGCCAGATTGCGGACGTAGGCGAGACCGATGCCTTCGCCAGGCTTATCCTGTTCACCCGATCGACGAAACAGTTCGAAGATGCGCTCGAAATCCTTGGATTCGATCCCTCGGCCGTTGTCCTTGATCTCGTAACGAACGTAGCCGCCCTGGGTTCTACCAACCACTTCGATCCGGCCCGCCCGGCCTGGCTTCAGATACTTCGTCGCATTCTCGATGAGATTACCGAAGATCTGCTCGACCGCCAGCCTGTCACTCACGACATCTGGCAAATCTGGCCCGATCTCAACTTCGGCCTCGGCCGCCGCAAGCTGCTGCGATAGGCTTTTGCTTTGCGCCTCGACCATCTCGCGCACGTCGATCTTCTGCGGCGTCAATACCCGCCGCCCCTCGCGCGAAAGCTTGAGAATGGCATTTATGAGACGGTCCATTTTGGCCGTGGAGGTCCGGATGAAGCTAAGCGCTTCCGGCAAATCCGTCTCGATCGCCGCCCGCCGCTCGTTCGTCACCAGCTGCGGGGCTGCCTCCTCGGCGTCAGTCAAGAAAGACGCAATGTCGCCACGCACCGCGTCGAGTTCACTCGTAAATCCCATGACGTTGACGAGCGGCGCCCGAAGGTCGTGGCTGACGATATATGCGAAGCGCTGGATTTCCTCGTTGGCGACCTGCAGTTCGGATACGCGTTCGGCGACAAGCCCTTCCAGGTTCTCGTTATTGAGGCGGAGATCGTCCTGCGCTTCCAGAAGCGCGCCCGTCGAGCGCCGCGCCGCAGTGATGACGTAGCCGGCCAGCGCGACGATCAAAACGATGGCAGCGAGAGTGGCGCCCGCGAGCAAGGCGTTATTGAAATCCTCGCCCCGGCTCAGGACGGTCTGCGCACGATCTTCCTCCGCTTCGATCTCGCCGATCTCCTCGCGGATGGTCGTCATGATGTTGTTGCCGGTGTCGTTCCTCACGATGGCGAGGGCGGCGGCCAAGTCGCCTTGCTCGGCGGGAACAAGCGTCGATGCGAGTTCGCGCAGCTTCCCCTGCATCAGCTTTTCCACCCGCCCGATGGACGCGCTTTGGACTTGATTTCCGGCTGCCAGAAGCTTGAGATCGGATGCCGCTTTCGGCGCCTCGGCAGATCCGGACAAATACGGTTGCAGATAGTTTCTGTTGTTCGTCAGCAAGAAACCTCGCTGCCCCGTCTCGGCATCCTGGATCAAGGTCAGGAGCTGGTAGGCTTTCGAGCGAAGGGTGAGGGTGTGGCTGACGGTGTCGGCATAGTGACGGCTGCTGACGAACAGCCAGATGGAGCCGGCCGCAAGGGCGAGAAGCAGCACGAACCCGCCCACGAGAGGCACTTGGCCGCCGGCCCGATACGCGGGGCGAATCGGATCAGCACCCTTGATCTTAGTCGTCGAAGTCAGCGCGGACATCTCGGCTCCGGTCCGTTCCAGACGTGAGCCTCTTGGCAGAACGGACGCCGCTTTCCAAGCGCCGCCGGCGGCTGCAAGGTCTTCCGCTCTCGCCGGATCGTCCCTATACGAGTCTGGTCGAAAGGGTGAGCGATGGCCGACATGCGGCTGGTTGTGGTCGGTGCGGCTGGCCGGATGGGACGAACGCTCGTCCGGTTGATCGGCGAGGCGGAGGGGATCACGCTCTCCGGCGCTCTGGAGAGCCCGGCATCGCCGGTTCTTGGCGAAGATGCGGGGGCGCTTGCCGGTT
This sequence comes from uncultured Beijerinckiaceae bacterium, assembly GCA_964243415.1. GTDB lineage: Bacteria > Pseudomonadota > Alphaproteobacteria > Rhizobiales > Beijerinckiaceae > RH-AL1. The sequence goes on from CAXTFG010000001.1 coordinate 2,064, forward strand.
GTCGAGCGATGGGCGTCTGCGTTTCCGCTGACCCGCTTGAGCTCGTCGTCGCAGCGGACGGCATCATCGATTTCTCGACGCCTGCAACCAGCCTGGCGCTCGCAACCTTGGCCGCCCAGGCTCGCATCGTGCACGTGATCGGAACGACTGGTTTTACGCCTGAGGCGTCGGGCAAGCTCGAAGCTGCCGCCCGCCACGCCACCATCATCAAGTCGGGCAACATGAGTCTCGGCGTCAATCTGCTGGCCGCGCTTGCCCGTCAAGCCGCGCGAGCTCTGGGCGATATGTTCGACGTCGAGATCGTCGAAATGCACCATCGGGGAAAGATCGACGCGCCTTCAGGTACGGCGCTCCTTCTCGGCGAGGCGGTGGCTGAAGGTCGCGATGTCGCGCTCACCGACCGGTCGGTGCGCGGCCGCGACGGCGTGACCGGCGCCCGAGTCCGCGGCGATATCGGCTTCGCGTCACTGCGTGGCGGGACCGTTGTCGGTGAGCACGGCATTGTCTTCGCCGGGGAAGGGGAGCGAATCGAGCTTGCTCATAAGGCGGAAGACCGGGCGATTTTCGCGAGGGGCGCGTTGCGCGCCGCCCTGTGGGGCCGTGATCGTAAGCCCGGTCTGTTTTCGATGACCGACGTCATCGGCATGCCGACCACTTAGTCATGCTACATCTTGGTTTCCGATAGCTCGAAGGATCCGATCTGATGGCTCGCACCCTTGTCCTGCTGCGCCACGGGCAGAGCGAATGGAACCTGCTCAACCTGTTCACCGGTTGGAAGGACCCCGGCCTGACCGAGCGGGGTTACGGCGAAGCGCGGGCGGCGGGCGCGGGATTGAAGAAGCTCGGATTGCATTTCGATCGCGCCTTCGTGTCCGACTTGGCACGCGCCCGGGATACGCTCGAAACAACCCAGGAAGTGCTCGGTCAACATCTCGAGCCTGTCGTCAGCAAGGCCTTGCGCGAACGAGACTATGGCGACCTTTCCGGCCTCAACAAGGACGAGGCGCGCGAGAAATGGGGTGCCGAGCAGGTGAAGATCTGGCGCCGCTCGTACGATACCTCGCCGCCCGGAGGCGAAAGCCTGCGCGACACGGTTGCACGCACGCTCCCCTACTATTGCCAAGCAATCTTGCCCTGCGTGCTACGCGGCGACAACGTTCTCGTGGTCGCGCATGGCAACAGCCTCCGCGCGCTCGTCATGGTGCTCGATGGATTGAACCCGACCACGATTCCCACGGTCGAAATTCAGACCGGGGTTCCCCTCGTCTACCAGATCGGGCCCGATGCCATCGTCCAGTCGAAACAGATCATCGAGCCGGACATCGAGCCGCGTCGTCCAGATGACATGCTACCAAGAGGTTAGCGCGCGCCGGAACAAAAAAAGATACAGTTTGTTTACGGTGCTTACACTTTGGTTCACCGGCTTTGCGCCAGGAACGTACCAAGTGGGCGCAGTAAGGATGCGCTTCCTGAAAGGCTAAGCATGTCGCATCTCGAGATCCTGCTCGTCGACGACGACCCCCTAATCCGTCATGTGCTTGCGGATGAGCTGGAGGAGGCCGGTCACTTCGTGACGCCGGTCGTGGGTGGCGAGGCGGCCCTCGAGGTTTTGCGCGATGTCGGCGAGTTTGACCTTATTCTGATTGACTACACGATGCCGGAGATGTCGGGCACGGAGTTGGCAGAGCATATCCTGCAGCGCGATCCGAAAGCGCATCTCGCGATTCTGACCGGGCATGCAAACCTCCCGAACGAGCCACCGTGTCCTGTTCTCACCAAAGGCGTCCGAATGGGCGAGTTGATCAAGGCGATCGAGGCCATCGCTGGCGGGCGCGACGCTGCCCTCCCACACGACGCGACGATGGCTCGGGTCGATCTGCTCAGGGACCAGATCTCGACCAGACCGACCATGGGTGGCGTGCGCAGCGGCATGGGTGCGACCTATGAAACGCCATCGCAAGATGTGCCCGATGCGTTCGCCTCGCTGCTAGAGCGCCTGCCAGACAAGTGACTGCTGTTACGGCAGTCGAACTCGCGGCGGGTCTCTTCTATTACCCCGGTTATCTCGAACGCGATCGCCAAGCGGCTCTGCTCGGTGAAATTCGCGTCGCGCTTCTGGTGGCTCCGCTGTATCGGCCGACGATGCCCAAAAGCGGCGCTCCGCTTTCGGTATGTATGTCGAATTGCGGAAGGCTCGGATGGCTTTCTGATCGCGACGGCTATCATTACGTGGCGACGCATCCGGTGACGCAACAACCGTGGCCGCCCTTGCCCGCGCTCGCCCGGATCGCCTGGGAGGAGCTGTCGCGATATCCAAGGCCGCCGGAAGCTTGCCTCATTAACTATTACGCCGATAACGCGAGGATGGGCCTGCATCAGGATCGCGACGAGGAAGGCTTCGTTGCACCCGTCATATCCTTATCGCTCGGAAGTACCTGCGTATTTCGCTTCGGAGGCACCGAACGTCGCGGCCCGACCCGGAGCGTCAAACTCCAGTCCGGCGACGCGTTAGTGCTTGGCGGACCGTCGCGTCTCGCCTTCCACGGCGTCGACCGCATTCTCGGCGGTTCGTCGACGCTCCTGCCGGAAGGTGGCCGCTTCAATCTCACACTAAGGCGGGTGACGGGCGAACCGCTCGACGAGACGGTGTGAAGCCGTTCAGTTCAACCTGGGATCGGCTTTGGGGCCGCCGCGGGACACGCCGACCTTGGCCGGGCGCAGCACGCGCTCGCCGATCGAGAAACCCTGCTCGACCACCTGCATGACGGTGCCCGATGGCAAACTCTCGTCCGGCACTTCGAACAAAGCCTCATGCATGTTCGGGTCGAAGCGCTTACCCATCGGTTCGAGCTTCTTCACGCCGAAGCGGGCGAGGCGAGATACGAAGTCGCGTTCGGTCAGCTCGATCCCCTCAATGAAGCTCTTGAGGCGCGGCTCGGCTGCCTCTCGAGCTTCTGCCGGAACCGCTTCCAGAGACCGGTGCAGGTTGTCGGCGAAGGTCAGCATGTCGCGCGCGAACGATGTGACGCCGTAGCTTTTGGCATCGGCGACCTCGCGTTCCGTCCGCCGACGCAAGTTTTCCATATCGGCTAGCGCACGGAGGGCGCGATCCTTGAGCTCGACGTTCTCGGCCTGCAACGCTTCGAGAACCTTGAACGGATCGGGTTCGGACGTACCACCGACGGTCGCAGCCGCCGCACCCTCGGGTGCGTTATCGTTCTCAGGGTGGCTTGCGATGCGGTTGCCGTTGGCATGATCCTGGTTTTGGTCGTTCATGAGATCCTGAGGTCCGGATTCGAAAAGCCGCGCCTCATATCAGTTTAGCTGCTTGGAATATCAAGCCGAGCGCGAGACGCGGCGCGGACGAAACGGAAGCGGTGATGGATCACGTGGAATGCGTCGTCGTCGGGGCCGGCGTGATTGGTTTGGCGATCGCCCGCGCGATGGCGCGGGCCGGCCGTAAGGTTCTCGTCATGGACGCGGCGGACTCATTGGGAGCCGGCACATCGGGCCGCGGCAGCGGCGTGATCCCCGCAGGATTGTACTATTCGACGGATAGCCTCAAGGCGCGGTTCTGCATTGCGACGACCACGGCATCGATGGCCTCGTAAACCTGTTCGGGATCGAATCGCCCGGCCTGACGTCCTGTCTCGCCATCGCCGACCACATTCGCAAGATGCTGACCGGAAGCCTGAGGCTGCCCTGAGCATCTTTGCAAAGGCGTCGGCGACCGCTACAGCGCCCCATTCGAAGGAACGCTGCCCCATGAAGATCTCCGCCCGCAACCAGCTCTCCGGCACAGTGCTCGACGTGCGCAAGGGTGCCACGACCTCTCACGTCGTCATCGAGGTCGGCGGTCAGCAGCTGTTCGCGTCGATTACCAACGAAGCGGTGGCGGAGCTTGGCCTCGAAAAGGGCAAAAAAGCCACCGCCGTGATCAAGGCCTCCGACGTGATGGTCGCCGTCGACTGACGGGTCAGACCTTCTTGGTCGACCCGATGCGGAGGGTGTCCTTGGCATTCGCTTGGAGCAGCCCTTCCACCTTGTTGGCCATGGCTGCCAGCAGCCAAGGAAGCTGGATCTCAACCTGGATATTGGCCGGCTGCACGTCGATGGTCGCGGTCGCAGTCTGCCCAATTGCAGACGCACGAAGGTGCGCGACGTCGCCGACCCAGACGAGTTCCGCCCGTCCGACCTTGTCAATGTATTGCGTCTTGAGCAGGTCGAAGCGCTCGCTGATGCGCTTCCTTGCTTCCGGCACGCTGAGATCGTGCGGGAAGGACATGTTGATGGACCGCGACATGCGAGCGTTCTCCGGACGCGCATAAGGTAAGCGTTCGGCGGCGGACCGGAAGGGCCCGATCGGCTAAGCCGAAGCGGTCATCTAGGACGAGCCTCCGACTGCGAGCTTCTCGGTTCGCTCACCGTCAAGCGGCTAGAGCCGACTTCGGCGCGGTCGTCGGATGCAGGGCGTCGGCATTACCCCTGATAATCGCTTCGACCATCCCGGCCATGCCGGCCAGCAGTCGGGGCAGCTCGATCTCGATCCTGAGATGGTTGGCCTCGAGATCGACTCGTGCGAAGCCCGTCTGACCAAGTGCGGTGACGCGCGCGTGGCCGGTCGTCCCATCCCAGGTCAGCTCGGCCGACCCGATCCGGTCCACGTAGGTCTTCTTGAGGCGGCGAAAGCGATTATCGATCCTCACCTTCGCGCCGTCGACGCCAAGGTCGTGCCTAGACGTGATTACGATCGTGCCAGCCATGGCGTTTCCCCGGCAGATCAAGCCGAGTTAACCGAAAGAGGTTACCACGTCCTTAGCGGACCCGAGGTGACTTCAAGCTTTGCGGAGCGCTTCGACGCCGGGCAGGGACTTGCCTTCGAGCCACTCAAGGAAGGCGCCACCGGCGGTCGAAAGATAGCTCAGCTGATCGCCCACGCCCGCGAGGTTCAGCGCCGACACGGTGTCGCCGCCGCCGGCGATCGTCTTCAGCCTGCCGGCCCGTGTCAGTGCCGCGGCCGCCTGCGCGACGCGCACGGTACCGCGGTCGAAGGGCGGGATCTCAAACGCGCCGAACGGGCCGTTCCAAACAAGTGTCTTCACGTCCTGAAGCAACGCCTCGATGCGCGACACCGTTTGCGGCCCGATGTCGAGGATCATCTTGTCGGCTGGCACGGCGTCGATGGAAACGGTTTCGTCAGGTGCGCCCGCCTCGAATTTGCTTGCGACCACGGCATCGACGGGCAGCACGATCTCACAGCCGGTGTCCCTCGCCCCAGCCATTATGGCGCGCGCCGTGTCGGCCATCTCCTTTTCGCATAGCGAGGTGCCGACCGCGATGCCCTGGGCGAAAAGGAAAGTGTTGGCCATGCCTCCACCGATGATCAGGACGTTGACGCGCTTGACGAGATTGCCGAGCAGATCGAGCTTGGTCGAGACTTTGGCGCCGCCGACGATCGCCGCGAGCGGGCGTTCGGGCGCGCTCAAGGCGGCGCTGAGGTGATCGATTTCGGCTTGCATGGCGCGACCGGCGAACGCCGGCATGACGCGGGCGAGTCCCTCGGTCGAGGCGTGCGCGCGGTGGGCCGCCGAAAAGGCATCGTTGACGTAGAGATCGCCGAGCTTGGCGAGGTCGGCCACGAAAGCCTGATCGTTCTCGGTCTCGCCCTTGTGAAACCGCGTGTTCTCGAGCAGCACCACGTCGCCCGCCGCCATGGCGTTGACCGCCGTCTGTGCCTTTTGCCCAATGCAGCCCTCGACGAACCCGACCGTCCGGCCAAGTTCTCGTGCCAGAGCTGTGGCAAGCGGCTCGAGAGTGCTTTTGGCCTCATACGCGCCCTTCGGACGACCGAAATGGGCGAGGAGGACGACCTTGGCGTTTTTCTCCCCCAGTTCGCGAATTGTGGGCAACACTCGCGTGATCCGGGTCAGGTCAGATACCACGCCGTTCGCCATCGGCACGTTGAGGTCGACGCGGACCAGCACCCGTTTGCCCGCGACATCGGCCTCGTCGAGCGTTCGGACGGCCGGCGCCGGCTGTCCGCTCGTCATCAGAGCACCATGCCCATCGCGACCGCCGTATCGGCCATGCGGTTGGAAAAGCCCCACTCGTTGTCGTACCAGGACAAGACGCGCACGAACTTGCCTTCCATGACCTTGACCTGATCCATTGCGAAGATCGATGAGTGCGCATCGTGATTGAAGTCGATCGACACGTTCGGGTCCTCGGTGTAGGCGAGAATGCCCTTGAGGCCGTGCTGGGAAGCTCGCTTGATCGCCTCACGGATCTCGGCAACATCGGTCGCTCGCTTGGCTACGAACTTGAAATCGACCACCGACACGTTCGGCGTCGGCACGCGGATGGCCGACCCATCGAGCCGGCCGGCAAGCTCAGGCAGGACCAGGCCGACGGCCTTGGCGGCTCCCGTCGTCGTGGGAATCATCGATAGGGCGGCGGCGCGAGCCCGATAAAGATCCTTGTGCATCGTGTCGAGCGTCGGCTGGTCGCCGGTGTAGGAGTGGATGGTGGTCATGAAGCCGTGGTCGATACCGATGGCGTCGTGCAGCACCTTCGCCACCGGCGCCAGGCAGTTCGTCGTGCAGGAAGCATTCGAGACCACGAGGTGCTCCCTCGTGAGCTTGTCATGATTGACGCCAAAGACGACGGTCAGATCGGCTTTGTCGCCGGGCGCTGAGACCAGTACGCGCTTGGCACCAGCCTCGAGATGAGCCGAAGCCTTGTCCTTCGAAGTAAAAATTCCGGTGCATTCCAGAGCGACCTCGATGCCGAGATCGCGATGCGGCAACTCTGCCGGATTGCGAATTGCCGTGACCTTGATGGGACCGGTGCCGACATCGATCGTGTCGCCTTCCACCCGAACCGTGCCGGGGAAGCGACCGTGGATCGAATCGTAGCGCAGCAGATGCGCATTGGTTTCCACTGGCCCGAGATCGTTGATGGCGACGACCTCAATGTCCTTGCGTCCGGACTCCGCGATGGCGCGAAGCACATTGCGACCGATCCGTCCGAACCCGTTGATGGCGACACGCACAGCCATGGTTAAGAGCCTCCCTTGCGTGGCGCCTTCTCGGCCGACGCTTGTTCAACGCGCCAAATGCGACCGAATGACCGCGACGCCTACCTATCGGATATAGGCACGACGATGGAAAAAACCTCGTCCCGCGACGTCCCGCAGACAGGACTTTTACGTAAGAGATCATCCTCTCGGTCAACACGAAAAGGATCGCGGGTCTCCTTGTGATAAAGCTTGTTCCGCGCCCGCACTGACGTGTGCACTCGCGCTATCGGCGCGTTGACGCGCGCGGCGCATGTGCCTCAGATGGTTCCTTCCAGCGAAGCCTAACACTTGTCCCTGAGCCGCCCAGCTTCCCTCGATGCCGCGCTGAAACGCCTGTCGGGCGCTCTCGATCAGCTTGCGGCGGCGACGGAGCGTGTTCACCGAGCCGAAGCGGAGCGACGCGACATCGAGGACACGCTGGCCCTGATGCAGGACGATCGCGATCGGCTCGCTCACGAACTCGACGTCGCGTTGGATCGTGCGCGACGGCTCGAAAACGCGACGGACGAGATTGCGATGCGCCTCGGCAGGGCCGGTTCCAACCTGCGCCGCCATCTCGCATCGACGGGGCAGGACGTATAGATGGCGACCGTCTCGGTTACCATCGCCGGTCGGACCTATCGCATGGCCTGTGGCGAGGGCGAGGAGGCGCACCTGCAGCAGCTTGCTCGCCATGTCGACCAGACGCTCGCGGCGATGCGCAAGGGCTTCGGCGAGATCGGTGACAGCCGTCTCATCGTGATGACCGCCATCACCGTTGCCGACGAACTCTTCGAAGCCCGGGGGCGGGTCGCCGAACTCGAAGCGGCCCTGTCCGAGGTCGAAGCGATCCGGGCGGATGGCGAGGCGATGCGCGACATGCTCGCGGCCGATGTGGTTGAGCTGCTAGAGAATGCCTCGGAGCGTGTCGATCATCTCGTCCAGCATCTCAACGAAGCAGGAAAGAGCTGACGCTTTTCTGGTAGGGTCCCTCATCGTTGAGCAAGACTTTCCGATGTCCAGCATCCAGATCACGCCGTCGCTCGCGATCGACGAGCGCGAACTCGACTTCTCCTTCGCGCGTGCCAGCGGGCCGGGTGGACAGAACGTCAACAAGGTGGAAAGCGCCGTTCACCTCCGCTTCGACGTGTTCGGCTCGCCGTCTCTCGACGGCGGTACGAAGCGTCGGCTGGCGCTTCTCGCCGGCCGCCGACTGACCGAGGCCGGCGTTCTGGTCATTTTCGCCCAAAGTTATCGAAGCCAGGACCGCAATCGTGAGGATGCACGCTCGCGCCTGCTCGCCTTGATCGCCACCGCGGCCGAGCGCCCCAAGTTTCGGGTCAAGACACGTCCCTCGCTCGCGGCCAAACGCCGGCGCGTCGAGGCCAAGGTCCAGCGGGGCGAAACGAAACGCGGCCGCGGAAGGGTCGAGGAGCCTTGAGCATCGGCGCATCTGCAGCCGCGACGACGCTTGCGCGCCGAGGCGCTCGAGCTTACCGGCACGGACACGTTTCGCGACGGAGAGGCGCGTTGGCCAACTGGAGACGGTTCTGCACGACCCTTGTCATGTTCTGCACGGGTCTCGTCGCGGCAGCCTCGAAGACGCCAGTCTCGGCGGCGAGTTCGGTATGTTCCGAACAGGGCAGCGAGGCCGCGGTGGTCACAGCAGTCGATTTGAATCTCGAGCTTCGGCTTGCGGACGGACGCTTGCTGCGCCTCGTTGGCTTGGAGCCTGCCTCGCCGACACCAGGCGATCCCGACCTTGCCGAAACAGGTCGTCAATGGCTTGCAAACCACATCGTCGGCCGACAGGTCATGATCTCTTTGGCCGTCGACAGGCCCGACCGATGGGGACGCTTCCCGGCTTTCGTGTTCGGACCAGACCAAGTCGGCTCCTTGACCGTAGTGGCTCTGGCCGCTGGACTCGGTCGCTATCAGCCCGAACCAGGTGCGCACGCTTGCCGGGACGCCTTAATCGCCGCCGAAGGCAAGGCGCGCACGTCGCGGCTAGGCCTTTGGCGCGACTCCTACTACGCCGTGCTCGCGGCAGACGACCGCACCGCTTTCGCCGAGCATTCCGCAACGATGGTCGTAGCCGAAGCGCGGTTGACGGCGGTCGAATCCGGCCCTTATCGGACGAAGCTTCGTTTTGCCACGCGGGACCGCGACAGCCGAGATGTTCTCGCCGCGTCGATCTTGCCCCACAGCATGAAGTTATTCGAGGAGGGTGGTATGAAGCTGCGGTCGCTCATCGGTCAGACCGTGCGCTTGCGTGGCCTGCTCGACCTTCGTTTCGGCCCGCAGATCGAACTGACGAGCCCCGACGCGCTCGAGCCACTGCCGTCGCAGGAGCCAGTGGTCACGCCCCTGCCGGCCAACGACGGCTGACGACGCTTGGCTCGACCTCGTCCCTCGATCAGTGGTCTGGTTCGCCTCGGAACCGTGAGCCTCGTCGTGTCCTCTCTCGTCGGCTGCTCGAGCCTCGACAACCAAGGTATCAAGGTCGACCAGATCACGCCAAGAGCTGCGCCGAAAGTCATCACGGAAACAACGTCCTCGGCCGAGCACAAGCGCATGGTCGCGCTGTTCGGCGGCGAATATAAGGATCCCGCCGTCGAACGTTATCTCGACGGCATTCTCGCCAAATTCACGGCCACCGGCGACCTCGCGGGCAAGACGTACAAGATCACCATCCTGAACACGCCGATCGTCAATGCCTTCGCCTTGCCCTCGGGTGACATCTTTGTCACGAGAGGGCTTCTCGCGCTCGCCAATGACGGATCGGAAGCGGCCGCCGTGATGGCGCACGAGATCGCCCACGTCACGGAACGGCACGCTATCGCGCGCGACGAAGAAGAGAAACGGGCCGCGGTGATCAGCCGTGTCGCTCACCTCGTGCAGAACAAGCAGCGTGGCGATCAGATCGAGGCCTTGGGCAAGCTGTCGATCGCCGGGTTTTCGCGTCAACAGGAGCTGAAGGCCGATCAACGAGGGATCCAGACGAGCAGCAAGGCTGGCTTCGACCCTTATGGCGCGAGCCGCTTTTTGTCCGCGCTCGCTCGCTCGTCGGCGCTCAGGGCGGCATTGATCGGCCAGAACGCGAGCGCATCGAAGCCAGACATCCTCGCCACTCATCCCTCGACACCGGAGCGTGTTTCGGCCGCCGTAAAAGAGGCGCGCAGCATCGCTGCACCCGATTTGGGGACGCGCGACCGCGAGCCTTACTTGTCAGTCATCGATGGGATGGTGTTCGGCGACGATCCCTCCGAGGGCTCGATCCGCGGGCGCCAGTTCACCCAGCCCAAGCTAGGGTTCACGTTCACCGCACCCGACGGTTTTGTCCTCGAAAATTCGACACAGGCTGTGCTCGGCGTCAAGGAAGGCGGTATCGAAGCATTGCGGCTCGACAGCGTCGCCCTTCCCGACGCGACGACACTGGAAGCTTACGTCAGATCCGGATGGATCGACGGTCTCGTCGACAGCTCGGTGGAAAAAATCGATGTCAACGGTTTCGCGGCGGTGACCGCGACAGCGCGTGCGGGAGAATGGAATTTTCGCGTCGCCGCCATCGCTTTCGGCCCCGGAACGGTCTACCGGCTTATCTTCGCAACTCACGGGCTCAATCCCGCGGTTGAGAAAGTCTTCAGAGCCTCGATCGACTCCTTCCGCAAAGTCGGTGACGACGAGGTCGACAAGGTCAGACCCCTCCGCATCGGCCTCGTCAGGGCGAGAGGAGGCGATACGGTCGCGTCCCTGTCGTCCCGCATGATCGTCGCCGACAAGCCGCTTGAAACATTCGAGCTCCTCAACGGCCTCGAAGACGCGACGCCGCTGAAGCCGGGCGAGCGCTATAAGCTCGTGCTGGAGCAACCATAGGCGCACTGCCGAAAACGGAACCGATGCGGCCCGAGCGCCGTTCAAATCCTCGTACCGAACGTGCTTTTTGACGCGTTTCGGCCGGGGCGGGGACGGCTAAACTCATGGGCCAATTGATCGGCGTCGGACAGCAGCTCATGAAGACCGCCATGGCGGCGCCTTTTCTTGAGCGAGACAACGAGCACGACCTTGCAGTGAGGTGGAAGGACAACAAGGACGAGGACGCCCTCCACGAATTGGCTGAGGCGCATATGCGCTTGGTGATCGCAATCGCGGTCAGGTTTCGCCATTATGGGCTGCCCGTGGCCGATCTCATTCAGGAGGGTCATGTCGGGCTGCTAGAGGCTGCGGCGCGCTTCGACCCCGATCGCGAAGTTCGTTTCTCGACCTATGCGACCTGGTGGATCCGTGCTTCGATCCAGGACTACATCCTCCGCAACTGGTCGATTGTGCGCGGAGGGACGAGTTCGGCGCAAAAAGCTCTCTTCTTCAACTTACGTCGGCTTCGCGCCAAGCTAAGCGCAGGGAGCGAGCCGCGCGGCAATTCTGTTCTGCTCGGAGAGATTGCCAGAGCCCTGGGTGTCGCACGCGCGGACGTCGAGATGATGGACACACGCCTGTCGGGTCCGGACGTGTCGCTCAACGCCCCTATTACCGACTCGGACAATGCCGCTGCCCCGTCCGAACGCATCGACTTCCTGATCGATAAGCAACCTTTGCCCGACGAGACGGTCGGGAGCGCGATCGATGGCAATCGCCGGCTCGTGTGGTTGAAGGACGCCCTCACCCATCTCTCCGAGCGCGAGTACAATATCCTTCGCGAGCGCCGCCTAAGCGAGGAGGCCATCACGCTCGAAGAATTAGGTGTCAGGCTGGGCATCTCGAAGGAGCGCGTTCGGCAGATCGAGAGCCGCGCCATCGAGAAGCTGCGGTTGGCGTTGACCGAGCGGCACGCGTTGGTAGAGCTCGCCGGGTAGGCGCACGGCAGGCAGTGCCGATCAGTGCGAGTAGGTTCGTTCGCGCCGTGATCCGTTGGCCACGGTCGATGTCTCGCTGAACAGCTCAGCTAGCTTTTCTGTCATTGCACCGCCGAGTTCTTCGGCATCGACGATGGTGACGGCGCGGCGGTAGTACCGCGTGACGTCGTGCCCGATGCCGATTGCGATGAGTTCGACCGGCGAACGGGTCTCGATTTCCTCAATGACGTACCGAAGGTGACGCTCGAGATAGTTGCCGGGATTTACGGAAAGCGTCGAATCGTCGACCGGGGCGCCATCGGAGATCATCATCAGAATGCGGCGCTGTTCCGGGCGGCCGAGCAAGCGCTTATGTGCCCAGTCGAGCGCTTCACCGTCGATGTTCTCCTTGAGCAAGCCTTCGCGCATCATCAGCCCGAGATTGCGGCGCGCCCTCCGCCAGGGCGCGTCTGCCGCCTTGTAGATGATGTGCCGCAAGTCGTTGAGGCGCCCGGGTGATCCGGGTTTGCCTGCCTGTAGCCATCCCTCGCGCGCGGAGCCGCCCTTCCACGCGCGTGTGGTAAAGCCGAGAATCTCGACTTTGACACCGCAGCGCTCCAACGTGCGCGCGAGGATGTCGGCGCAGGTTGCCGCTACCGTGATTGGCCGCCCGCGCATCGACCCAGAATTGTCGAGCAACAGCGTGACGACCGTGTCGCGGAAGTCGGTATCCTTTTCCCGCTTGAACGAGAGGGGCTGCTGCGGGTCGATGATGATGCGCGGCAGCCGCGTGGGATCGAGCATTCCTTCTTCTAGGTCGAACTCCCAAGAGCGGTTCTGTTGCGCCATCAAGCGGCGCTGCAGCCGATTGGCAAGGCGGGCGACGACGGATGATAGACTCTGTAGTTGCTTGTCGAGAAACGAGCGGAGGCGCTCGAGCTCCTCGGCGTCGCAGAGGTCTTCGGCGGCGATGATCTCATCGCTAGCCCGGCTGAAGGCCTTGTAGTCCGGCCCGCGCGCCTCGACATTGCGGCCGGTCGGTGCCCGGCGCGAATCGGAAGCCTGTTCCGCGTCGGTGTACTCGGCCTCCTGGTCGGTCTCGCCGCTCGGTGCCTCTGCGGCGTCCATCGCGGCATCTTCCATCTCGTCCGTTGTGGCTTCCGCCTTCTCGCTCTGCCGTCCCTCGTCGGACCTGTCGGCGTCGCCTTGACGCTCCTCGTCCTGCTCGGCGCTGCTCTCGGCATCATCAGGGGTTTGGTCGTCCTCGCTTTCGCTTTCCTCGGACGCTTGTTCGCCCATCTCGAGGGCGGCGAGCAGCTTGTTGACCGATTTCGCGAATGCCTTCTGGTCCTCGATGGTCGACCCGAGGCGGTCGAGATCGTTCCCGATGCGGTCCTCGATCCAGGAGCGCCAGAGATTGACGACCGCCTCTCCGCTTTTGGGTGGTTTCAAACCGGTCAGCCGCTCCCGTACCAGAAGCGAAAGTGCTTCCTCGAGAGGCGCCTCGCTGCGCTGCTTGATGTCTGGCAGACGGGCGCGGATGAGCCGGTCGTCGAGCATGGCCGCGAGGTTACCCGCAACCCCGACCATGCGCCGCGTCCCGATGGCTTCAACGCGCGCTTGTTCGACTGCGTCGAAACAAGCGCGCGCCGCCGCCGTCTGCGGCAATAACCGACGATGAACGTCCATGTTATGACAGGCCAAGCGCAGTGCCATGGCGTCGGCATGGCCGCGTACGATGGCTGCGTCACGCGCATCGAGCTTGCGGGAGGGTTCCGGAAGCCGCGCCTTGACCCCTTCCGAAGAGCGGATCAGGCTCGGCCGCTCGGGCGCGAACGTCACCTCGAGTTCTGCCGTGCCGGCAATCGCACGCATGCAGCCCGCGACTGCCCGCTTGAATGGTTCCTGCGGCGGCTCTGTTTTCGCGCTCGGCTTGGTGTTCGACCCCAATCGGACGTCCGTCGGTTCCATGAGCTAGCCCATGACGACGTTTACGGCACTTTCCGGAAGTTCCTGCCCGAAACACCGCTGATAAAACTCCGCCACAAGCGTCCTCTCGAGCTCATCGCACTTGTTGAGGAACGTGACGCGGAACGCGAAGCCGATGTCGCCGAAGATGTCGGCGTTTTCGGCCCACGTGATCACCGTGCGCGGACTCATCACCGTCGAGAGATCGCCGGCCATGAAGGCGTTACGGGACAGATCGGCGACGCGCACCATCTTCGAGACGGTCTCGCGCGCGCCCTTGCCCTTGCCCTCGCGACCATCACCGTTCTTGCCGAACTTCGGCACCTTGGCTTGGACGATGTCGACTTCGCGATCGTGCGGCAGGTAGTTCAGCGTGGCGACGATCGACCAGCGGTCCATCTGCCCTTGATTTATCTGCTGCGTGCCATGGTAAAGGCCCGAGGTGTCGCCGAGACCGATGGTGTTGGTCGTCGCGAAAAGCCGGAAAGCGGGATGGGGACGAATGACCCGGCTCTGGTCGAGCAAGGTCAGGCGCCCCGATACCTCGAGCACGCGCTGGATGACAAACATGACGTCGGGCCGTCCTGCATCATACTCGTCGAAACAAAGGGCGACGTTGTTCTGTAAGGCCCAGGGCAGGATCCCGTCGCGAAACTCCGTGATCTGCTTGCCGTCCTTGAGGACGATGGCGTCCTTTCCGACCAGGTCGACGCGAGACACGTGACTGTCGAGGTTGATGCGCACGCAAGGCCAATTGAGACGCGCGGCGACCTGTTCGATGTGCGTCGACTTCCCCGTCCCATGATAGCCGGTGACCATGACCCGCCGGTTTTTCGCGAACCCGGCGAGAATGGCCAACGTCGTGTCGCGATCGAAGAGATAGTCGGGATCGAGATCGGGGACGTGCTGGTCGAGCGTCGAGTAAGCGGGCGCTTCCATGTCGCTGTCGATGCCGAAAACTTGGCGCACGGACACCTTCATGTCGGGGACGCCCCCGGCCGAGCGTTCATCAACGATCAGATTTTGCATCATCAATTCCCTGTCCGTCCTGCACCCGCCGGTTCCGGCCGAACCCTGGTCAGGCGAGCTTTACGGACTTCAAGTAGTTATACGCCCGGATGATATCCCGCAGCCGGTCCTCATTGGACCGATCGCCCCCGTTGGCATCGGGGTGGAGCTGCTTGACGAGATCCTTATACCTCGCCTTCACGGTAGGTGCACCGGCCGTCTCGTCGAGCCCGAGTTGGTCAAGCGCCTTGAGAGCCGCAACACCGACACGCGGCTTGACCGGCTCGCGTTTCCGACTCCCTCGGCCCTGGTAAGTTCTCGCACGAAACATGCCGAGCGGGTCGGTCACTCCTTCCTTGTCACCGTCCTCGCGGAAGCCCTTCGCGCTGCGGTTCGAACCCATCGTCCAGGTCGGCCGGTGACCGGTAAGCGCATCGCGCTGATAGACCGCGACATCCTCGACGCTCATGCCGTTGAAATAGTTGTAGGAGGCATTGTACTCACGCACGTGGTCGAGGCAGAAACAGAAAAATTGCCCCTCGCGGTCTCGACCTTGCGGGGCACGGAACTCTCCCTCCTTGGTACAGCCCGGAAACTCACACCGCACCTTCTCGGGGGCGGGAGCGGCGGCCTTGGTATCGGGCTTGACGCGTATGCTGTCGAAGAGGCGTGAATTCAGGTTCATGGCAAGACATTATGGATGTGTTTCGACCGGCATCAAGCGGCGGTTGCGGTTCGCTGGATTGCTAAGCTGAAGTTAGGCTGGAGATAAGTCGAATGAGTGAACAGGAACATTCGGTCGCAGCGCGGATCAGTTCGACGCTGACGGCGGCCCTCACGCCATCTGCGCTGGAGGTGATCGACGAATCCTACACGCATGCCAAGCACGCGCACGTTGTTTCGCGTTCGGGTTCAGCAGGCGCGCCGGGCGAGACGCATTTTCTGATCAAGGTCGTTTCGCCGCATTTCGAAGGCAAGAGCCGGCTCGATCGACACAGGATCATCAACGATCTTATCGCTGGCGAAATGGGTCCGGACAAAGTGCACGCTATCGCCATCGAGGCGCGCGCGCCCGGAGATTGATCCGCCTTGAAAGCGCCCAATCCGCTGTCGATAGCCGTGGAAAGCCTTCCGAGATGCCGCGCGCGGGGCGAGCGCGGCAAAACTTCTCGGTGTCGGACACATCAGGTAAGCTGCATCACCATTGGGTCGATCATGCGTCGATCGTTAAGCCACGGGACTATTTAATGCCTCGAAGCTTTGACGTCCGTCGCCTGAAATCCACGTGGTCGGTCTGCGGTCTCGTTTTCTCCCTTTGTGTTGCTGCCGCTGACGTGCACGCGACGCCGGCCGTGACCATCGATGTGGCGACCGGCGACGTCCTTTACCAGCAGGATGCAACCCAGCCCTGGTTTCCCGCTTCGACGACCAAGCTGATGACCGTCTATGTCGCGCTCGCCGCGGTGCGCGACCATAAGATCGCGATGGACACGCCGCTCGTTTACTCAACCCGCGCCCGCGCGATGCCACCTTCCAAGATGGGCTTCAGGCCCGGAACCCAGGTCACCTTGGAAAACGCATTGCGCATGCTGATGGTCCGCTCTGCCAACGACATCGCCGTTACCGTCGCCGAGGGCGTGTCGGGGTCCGTCGAGGCCTTCGCCGACGACATGAACCAGGCCGCAGCTGATCTCGGTCTCCATGAGTCGCATTTCGTCAATCCAAACGGCCTCCCGAGTTCGCAGCACGTGTCGTCGGCGCGCGACATGGCGCTGATCGCGCGCGCGCTTTACGCGACCTTTCCAGAACAGGCCTCCTTGTTTGACATCGGTGCCCTTTCGCTCGGACCGGAAATCATCGGTAACCACAACAACCTGCTTGGCCGGTACCCCGGCGCCGACGGGATGAAGACCGGTTTCACGTGTGCCGCCGGGTTCAATGTCGTCGCTAGTGCCTATCGCGACGGGCGGCGGATCGTCACGGTTATCATGGGCGCACCGTCGGTCGCGACGCGCACTGCCAAAGCGGCGGCGCTCTTCGATCGGGCCTTCGCCAACGTTGATCGTCCGAGCGGCTCGATTGTGTCCTTACCAACGAGAGCAGGGACTGCTCCGGATATGCGCAACGAGATCTGCCGCGCGCGCGGCCATCTCGTCGCGCAGTTCAATGGCGAGATTGAGCAGCTCGACGCCGCCCTGAGCCAACCCTCGGCGGGCCTAGGCCTCTCGGCGCTCAGTCCGGAGCGCGGCTTTCTGTTCAATACGCAACCGGTCGTCGCTTCGGCCCCGACGGCAACGCGCATTAATTCGCTGCCGCGCCCCGTTTTCGATCCCATACCGGTGCATATCGGTGCCGAACCGGGCTATCAGGGCGTGGTGGCTCAGGCCCGCGCGCCGCATTCTCCGGTCGGCACGGAGCCCGCGCCGGCCTCCGTCGAGGCCTATGCGGCAACGCCTGAGACGGGACCAATCCAGGGGATCGGCGTCGCCCCTCTGTCGGTCGACCCCGATGCGCTGCCCCTCAAGGGACGCCGGGTCCGTGCCCGCCATCATGGTCGTGCAACGGCTCTCAAAGCGGCGGACGAGGCGCCGAAGACCAAGGTCATCGCAGGCGCGGAAGGGGACACCTCGGCTGTGCCGAAAGCGGGCGAGGAAAAAAGCGCGAAGAAAGCCGCAGCCAAGAAGGCGGTGGTCACCTCCGCAGCCGCGCCCAAGAAATCACCTGCTCATGCCGCCAAGACGGCCGGTGCCAAGCCGCCGAAAAAGACGGACGCGACAGCCACGGAGTGAGGGGCGGCGACCGGTTGGCGGGCGAGACACGGTAGCGAATGACTGACGCCCGACGGCCACCTCCGCCGTTCCGGCTTTCGATCCTCACCGGCTTTCTCGGCGCCGGAAAAACGACGCTGCTGAACCGGCTGCTGCGCGACCCGGCCCTCGCCGATACGCTAGTGTTGATCAACGAGTTCGGGTCCGTCGGTCTCGACCATCTCCTGATGGAACCGATTGCGGGCGACATGCTGGTCATGACG
This sequence comes from uncultured Beijerinckiaceae bacterium, assembly GCA_964243415.1. Classification (GTDB taxonomy): domain Bacteria; phylum Pseudomonadota; class Alphaproteobacteria; order Rhizobiales; family Beijerinckiaceae; genus RH-AL1. The sequence continues at coordinate 19,960 of CAXTFG010000001.1, forward strand.
TCTGGTTGTCTCTGCTGCTCCATCCGGGGCGACCTCGTTGTCGCCCTCGAAGACGCGCTTCGGGCGCGGGATAACGGGCGCATCGCGCCGTTTCAGCGCGTGATCATCGAAACAACGGGCTTGGCGGATCCCGCACCGATCTTGCACACCATCATGACGCATCCGTATTTGCGGCTCCGCTTTCAGCTCGGGACCGTCGTGACCGTTGTGGACGCGCTTGTCGGGGATGCCACGCTCGACGCGCATGACGAAGCGGTCAAGCAGGTCGCGCTCTCGGACAAGCTGGTCTTGTCGAAGGCTGACCTCGTTCGGGACGCCGCCGCCGAGGAGGCCCTGCGTGCTAGGCTGCAGGCACTGAACCCGTCGGCGCCGCTGATTGAAGCGTCGTCGGAGGAGGCCAATGCCGAGCGTCTGTTCTTCGGTTCCGCCTTCGATCCGACGGCGCTGGGGAGCGACGCCCGTGCGTGGCTCGCCGCCGAAGCGTTCGAAAGGCAGGAACGCCTCGAGGGGCACCACCACAGTCACCATGGTCATGGCCATCACGGCGACGAGCCAGCCCACGACGTGAATCGACACGACGCGCGTATTCATTCATTCTGCTTGCGCTATCCGCGACCGGTCTCACCTTATGCCGTGACGCTCTTCACCGAACTCCTGTGCTCGGCGCACGGGTCGAAGCTGCTCCGCTTCAAGGGACTGATCGCCACGTTGGATGATCCATCCCGCCCGGTGGTCGTCCACGGTGTTCAGCACGTCATGCACCCGCCGATCCGTCTGGACAGCTGGCCCGACGATGATCACACGACGCGGTTGGTGTTCATCGTCCAGGATCTCGACCGTGATTTCGTGGACGACCTCTGGGGCGCGGCTGCGGGGGAGCCACGGCTCGACCGCGCCGACCTTAAAACGCAGGCAGCCAACCCGCTCGCGCCCACGCCGACCGGCATGTTGGGCTAGTCTAGATAAGCCCAGCGTTTACCCTTGTAGATGAAACCGTCGCGAATTCTATTGGGCGTCGGTATCAACAGGAAACGACAGATGATCAAAGTACTCAGGGTACCGGCGCGCTCATTGTCGGCGCCACTGCAGTCACACTCGCGGTTCCGGTCAGCCCGGCGACCGCTGGTCTCTCGTCGTCGCATCACTCTCATCTGATGTTGCGTCGGAAGAAGAGGTCCGTCGTCGTTGGACTAGGCAGCAGCAGCGCGAGCCCAACCAGTGGCGGCAAAGCGATGGCGACTGGTGGCAACCCGGGCGGTTACGCAGACCGCAAGTAATCGGAAGACGCGCGAAGAGGCCGGAGATCCTCCGACCTCTTCGTTTTGGAAGCTATCCTCGCCCATTCCGCGTGAGCAGGAACACCGCCTGGGCCCCAAAGAGGTTCCAGAACCACCACGGTACCTTGACCTGGATCGGCCGACCGTCCTGGTTCAATGCCATGGAGCGCTCGATGCGGCCTCGGCAGAGTTCGACCAGGGTGACGAAGTCTCGAATCGTGAAAGCGTGGATATTCGGCGTGTCATACCATTGGTATGAGAGTGCGTCGGTGATCGGCATTCGACCGCGAAACAGCAGCTGGCCGCGAACTTTCCAGTGGCCGAAATTGGGGAACGATACAACGGCGTGCCGGCCGATCCGCAGCATGTGCTCGAGAACTTGGCGGGGCTTCCGCGTGGCCTGCAGTGTCTGTGACAGGATGACAAAGTCGAACGCGTTGTCGGGATAGTCGGCGAGGTCGGTGTCGGCGTCGCCCTGGATCACGCTGAGGCCGTTAGCAACGCAATGGTTCACGCCCTTTTGCGAAAGCTCGATTCCGCGCGCATCGACGCCGTGATCTTCGGAAAGATAGTGCAGCAAAGCGCCATCACCGCACCCGATATCGAGCACGCGCGTCTGGGGCTCGAGGAATTTCGCTATCACGTAGAGGTCGGGCCGCAGGCCCGCGCGTTTGTCGTCCGGTGCAAAATCGCTGCTCATTCGAGCCGTTTCAAGTCGACCGGCCTCAAGCAGGTGCTTTGCGGGCCGGAGGCAAGCCGCGCACCCGGGCGCAGCCCTCGATGAACCCGTGCGCAGTGGCGCTGAATTCCGGATCATTGATCAGGAAGGCGTCATGGCCGCGGTCGGTCATGATATCCACGAACGAGACGGAGGCGCCGCCCGCATTGAGCGCGTGGACGATCGCCCGTGATGCCGAAGTCGGGTAGAGCCAGTCGGACGAGAACGACACTACGCAGAACCGCGTTTTCGAGCCTTTAAAGGCGTTGGCGAGTTGGCCCCCGAAATCGGCTGCGAGATCGAAATAATCGCACGCCCGCGTGACGTAGAGGTAAGAGTTGGCATCGAAGCGGTCGACGAAAGAGAGCCCCTGATAGCGCAGGTAGTTCTCGATCTGGAAATCCGCGTCGAACGAGAACGTAGGTGCCGCGCGTCCCTGAAGCTTCCGCCCAAACTTGCGCTGCAGAGCTTCGTCACTGAGGTAAGTGATATGCGCCGCCATTCGGGCGACCGCGAGGCCCTTGCCGGGATAACGTCCTTCATCGAGGTATCGTCCCTTGCACCAGTCGGGGTCGGCCATCACCGCCTGGCGACCGACCTCGTGAAACGCGATGTTCTGCGAGGAATGGCGCGCCGCGGTCGCGATCGGCATGGCGGAAAACACGCGCTCTGGATAGCTCGCCGCCCACTGCAGCACCTGCATGCCCCCCATGGAGCCGCCGACGACGCAGAACAGCGTCTCGATGCCGAGCTGGTCGATCAGCATTGCCTGCGCGTTGGTCATGTCACGGATCGTCACGACCGGCATGTCGAGGCCGTAGGGGTGTCCCGTCGCCGGATCGCAGGACGCCGGCCCGGTCGTTCCCATGCAGCCGCCGAGCACGTTGGAGCAGATGACGAAGAAGCGATCCGTGTCGACCGGCTTGCCAGGCCCCACCATGCTCGACCACCAACCGGGCTTCCCCGTCAGCGGGTTGATGTTCGCCACATGCTGATCACCCGTGAGTGCATGGCAGATAAGGATGGCGTTGGAGCGCGCTTCGTTGAGAATGCCATAGGTCTGGTAGGCGATGGTAAAGGGAGCGAGCCTGACGCCGCCATCGGTGACGAGCGGCGTGTCCGGCCCGAACTCGACGATACGCGACGACGGCGTATGGACTTCGCGCTGACTGGCCGTCTTGGACGGCATGATATTCATCGGCCGGATCGGCCTTGTGCAGACGCAAACATGGTCACGACCATATGGGAAACCTGGAAAGTTTTCGTCAAGCGTTGTTAGCTCTAAAAGGTCGACATGGTTCGTCTGGTGGGCCGGGGAGCAGATCTGAGTTTTGGGCGCGCCGGCCAGGGCAGCATGCCGATCGGGGCCGGCCGCTTCAGGGCAGCGAAGTTCGGCCCTTTACCTCGCTCCTGCAGGGCGCCTATGTAGGCGCAACATGACGATTGTGATGACCGGAGCCGGTGCTGCCGCTCCCACCCTCGAAACCCTTCGCCAAGAGATCGACGAGATCGACCGTGCGCTCCATGCGCGCCTGATCGAGCGCGGCGAGATCATCGACAAGCTGATCGCCGTCAAGACGCGGCAGGGTAGTGGCTCGGCGTTCCGGCCGGCGCGCGAGGTGGAAATGATGCGCCGGTTGGTCGAGAACCACCGTGGGATCCTTCCCCTCGATACGGTCGAGGGAATCTGGCGGATCATCATCTCGACCTTCACCTACGTGCAGGCGCCTTATACTGTTCATGCCGATGTGTCGGGCGGCGACGTGCGCATGCGTGACAGCGCCCGCTTCCATTTCGGCTTCACGGTTCCGCTCGCCGTTCAGACCTCGCCCGCCGCCGTCGTCGCGGCTGTCGCGGCGGCAAAGGGCGACCTCGGCTTAGTCCGCGTAGGGTCCGCGACCGTCCCCTGGTGGATCGACCTCGGCGCGTCGGATGCGCCGAAAATTATTGCTCGGCTTCCCTTCGTCGAGAGAGCGGACCATGCTGCCGGCCTGCCGCTCTTCGTCGTTGCGAAGCCTCTTGCCGAGGCCGCGCCGCACGATGTGCGTCTTTACGCGGTGACCCTCCGCGGCGTGGCGGCGCGTCCGCAACCGGCAGGCTCGGTGGAAATCCTCGAGCAGATGACGATGAGCGACGGCCTCTGCGTCCTCGCGGCCGCGCCGGGTGCCGTCACTGCGGCGACGGTCGCCATGGCCTTTCGAACGCCGGGCATTCCGGATCCCGACGTGGCGTTCGTCGGTTCCCATGCAGCCCGCTACGAGGCCGTGCTCGGTCTGGCCGCGGCACAGTGAGGCCCGCATGACATCCGCCGATCTTCCGCTTCGTCCGCGACCGCATGCCGGCATCCTCGCCGCCGACCCCTACGTGCCGGGCAAGAGCAAGGCGCCCGGCGTCGCGGGCCCGATCTACAAGCTCAGCTCGAACGAGACGCCCCTCGGCGCGTCGCCGGCGGCGAAGGCGGCGTTTCAGAAGGCGAGCGACAGGCTCGAATCCTACCCTGACGGCACGGCGGCTCCGTTGCGCGAGGCGATCGGGCGCTGCCACCGCCTCGACCCTGCGCGCATCGTCTGCGGCGCCGGATCGGACGAACTCCTGTACATGCTCGCCAACATCTTCTGCGAGCCGGGCGACGAAGGCGTCTACACCGAACACGGCTTCCTCCTCTATCGCACGGCAATCCTTGCTGCCGAGGGAGTGCCGGTGGTGGTGGGCGAGCGCGAGCTGACCGCCGATGTCGATGCAATCCTGGCCGCCGTAACGGCGCGCACGAAGATCGTCTTCATCGCAAATCCCAGCAATCCGACCGGCACCTATCTCGGGCGCGAAGAGGTGACACGCCTCGCCGATAGCCTGCCGCCTCACGTGTTGCTCGTCCTCGACGCGGCCTACGCAGAATTCGCGACGGCGGCGGATTACGAGGCCGGCTTCGCCCTCGTGCACGATCGCGACAACGTCGTCGTCACCCGCACCTTCTCGAAGATCTACGGGCTTGCGAGCCTGCGGCTCGGCTGGTGCTACGCGCCCGCCGCCATCATCGAGGCAATCAATCGGGTGCGCAGCCCGTTCAACGTCAACGATCCCGCGATGCGGGCTGGGATCGCCGCGGTCGAGGACCAGGCGCTGATCGAGGCCGCGATCGCTCACAACACGCATTGGCGGGATGTGGTGACCCGCGAGATCGCCGCGCTCGGCTTTCCCGTCACGCCGAGCCAGGCGAACTTCGTGCTGATTCACCTGCGCGACCCGGCCGAGGCGAAGGCGCTCGACGCCTTCCTGACCGCGCGCGGTCTGATCCTTCGTTATGTTGCCGCCTACGCCTTGCCGTCCTGCCTGCGCCTCAGCGTCGGCGGCGAGACGGCGAACCGCCTCGTGATCGAGGCCTTTGCCGCCTTCGCGCAGCAGCGCGGGTGAGGGCAAACTCGCTCATGCCGTGTCGTCTTGCGTCTTCCCGATGTCCGGCGCGGGGGACCTGTGCCCTTGGCTGAGCGTCTCGACGCGCCACTCGCCGCGCCATTGTTCGACAAGGTCTCCATCGTTGGCCTCGGGCTGATCGGCGCCTCGCTCTGCCGCGTTGCGCGCCAGCAGAGACTCGCCCGAACGGTGGTTGGCGCCGACGCCGATCCGGCCGTGCGTCGGCGCGCGAAAGATATCGACCTCGTCGACGTCATGGCCGAAACCATCGAAGAAGCAGTCACCCACGCCGGCCTCGTCATCCTGTGTACGCCCGTCGGGGCGATGGCGGGTGTCGCGGCCGCAATGTCAGCCCATCTCTCCCCCGGGGCGATCGTCAGCGATACCGGTTCGGTGAAGGTGTCGGTCGTCGACACGGTGCGCCCGCACCTGCCCGAAGGAGTGCATTTCATCCCTGCGCATCCGGTGGCCGGCACCGAATATTCCGGCCCCGATGCCGGCTTCGCGACGCTCTTCGTCAACCGCTGGGCGATCCTGACGCCGCCGGAGGGCACAGTTGGTGAGGCGGTCGCCCGGTACACCTCGTTTTGGGAAGCGGCCGGTGCCAATGTCGAGGTGATGAGCGCGCAGCACCACGATATCGTGCTCGCCATCACGAGCCACGTTCCACACCTCATCGCCTACAATATCGTGCGCACCGCCTCCGACCTGGAGAAGGTAACCCAAGCCGAGGTGATGAAGTTTTCCGCTGGCGGCTTTCGCGATTTCACCCGCATCGCCTCGTCCGACCCGACGATGTGGCGCGACGTCTTCCTCAACAATCGCGAGGCCGTGCTCGACGTGCTCGGCCGCTTTAATGAAGACCTCGCCTCGTTACAGCGCATGGTGCGCGACGGCGACGGGCGGGGATTGTTCGACCTCTTCACCCGCACCCGCGCGATCCGTCGCGGGATCATCGCGCAGGGCCAGGAGACAGCTGCGGCGGATTTCGGCCGGCGGGTCTCCGAGCAGCGCGCTTGACTTTCGTCTCGAACGTTGCCCGGCGACGCGCTTGTTATCAGGCCGCTTGGCGCTTCGGCTGCACCTCGGCGGCATAATCTTCGATCATTTGCCGCGAGATCGCGCCGGGCTTGAAGCGGTACGGGCCGATTTCGGCGACCGGGGTCACTTCCGCGCCGGTGCCGCAGATGAAGCATTCCTCGAAACCTTCGAGTTCGTCGGGCATGATGCGGCGCTCGACCACTTGAAACCCACGCCGCCGCGCGACGTCGATCACAGTCCGCCGCGTGATGCCGTCGAGGAAGCAGTCGGCCAACGGCGTGTGGATGATGCCGGCCTTCGTGAAAAAGATGTTGGCGCCGGTGCACTCGGCGACGCGCCCCAGCCAATCGAGCATCATCGCGTCCGCGTACCCTTTACGCTCGGCGGCATGCTTCGAGAGCGTGCAGATCATGTAGAGCCCGGCCGCCTTGGCCTTACATGGCGCTGTCAAGGGGTCGGGGCGGCGGTACTCGGCGATGTCGAGCTTGATGCCGTTCATCTTGGTGGCCAGGTCGAACATCGAGGGCCACGGCCACACGGCGATCGCGACGTTGATCGTCGCGTTCTGCGCCGCCACCGCCATCATCTCGCTGCCGCGCCAAGCGACCGGGCGAACATAGCAGTCGCTTTGGTGATTGGCGCGCACGACCTCGTGCTTGATGCGGTCGAGCTCGTCTATGGAGTAAGGGATTTCGAAGTCGAGGATGCGGGCTGACTCGCGGAATCGCTCTGAGTGCTCGCGTGACTTGAAGATGATGCCGCCATAGGCGCGTTCCCCCTCGAAAACAGAGGATGCGTAATGCAGGCCGTGGGACAGCACATGCAGCTTGGCATCGGCCCACGGCAACATGGCGCCGTTCATCCAGATCACGCCTTCGCGCTTGTCGAAGGGCAGGACGGACATGGCTCGCTCCAAGGTTGACCGTGACGGGATGCGGAATTGGACGGCCTAGTCCGCTGCCAAAAGCGTGTCAACGATTCCGGCGGGCGTAAATAGGCCTCCTGGCAAGCGGAACGGCGCCTAAAGCTGGGCCGTTCCGTGAGGGGATGGGGGCAAGCGAGATGGACTTGAACACGGCTGCCCCTGGGCGTGGCACTGGCGCGCGAAACAAGCTCAAAGAAGTACGAGGCCGCAGCTGGCGAGAGGCCCGCGCGACGCGGCGCACGCGACGAGCCACTGTCCCGACCACCATTTTGCCCTGGTATCTCATCGTTCTTGGCGTCGCCGTCGCCGCTTCGACGAGCGCGGCCCAGAAACGTGCCGTCTCCGTCCTGTCCGCGACGCCTGTCGAGACCACCGATCCGCTGCCGGGCGTCGCCCCGGAATGGCTCAAGGCGAGCCGCCGGGCGCGTCACGGGTGGACGCTGGTCAACCGCGTCATCAACAGGATGGGCCAGGACAACCTCACGCTCGTCGCGGCCGGCATCGCCTTCTACGCAATGTTCTCGATCTTCCCCGCGCTTGGCGCGCTGGTCTCGATCTATGGCTTCTTTGGCGACACCCACGTCGTACAGACCCAGGTTCAGCAACTGACGGTTCTCCTGCCGGGCGAGACCGCGAAGCTGCTCAACGATGCCCTGGTCGCCCTCATGAGCAAGCCGAACGCGAGCCTCAGTTCCGGGCTCTTCATCAGTCTCGGCGTGGCGATCTGGGCGGCGCGAGCCGGCACCTCCTCAATGATGACCGGCCTAAACGTCGCGCTCGAAAAACCCGAACAGCGTAGCCTCGTCGCGCAGAACGCCATCGCGATCGGGCTGACCTTCGGCGCCATCATCTTCGCCATGGTCGCGCTGACGATTGTAGCGGTGATCCCCATCGCGCTTGATGTGCTGCCGATCGACGCCCAGCTTCGAGCATGGCTCGCCTATTCGCGCTGGCCTGTCCTCGCGGCCTTCGTCGTGCTCTCGCTCGACGTCATCTACCGCTTCGGTCCGAGCCTCCAGAACCCACGTTGGCGGTTCGCCAGCGCGGGGACGCTGTTTGCCGCCGCTCTCTGGATCGCGGGGTCGTGGGCATTCTCCCTCTACGTCACGCGTTTCGGCAGTTACGACAGGATGTACGGCTCGCTCGGCGCCGTCATTGTCCTCTTGCTCTGGTTCTGGATCTCGTCGCTGATCGTTCTCATGGGGGCGGCGATCGATGCCGTGCGCGCCGATTTGAAGAGGCGCCCCCTGACCTGAGTTCGACAAACGCCCGGCGCTGATCAAGCAACGGGTTCGGTTTCAGGCCGCGTTGGCTGGCGAACGACCTTTGATGTCTCCGCGAGCACGGCGATCTTGTCGCCCTCCGCAATGGCCAGCGCGGGTCCTTCGATCGTGGCGAAGGCGAGATCACCGTTTTTTCGAAGGCAAAGCAGATCGAAGCTTGCCTTTCGAGCACGCCCGTTTTCGTCATTGCTTTGTTCCGATACGGCCCGCGCCGACAACTCGGTCGAGCCTCGGAGGTCCTGAACGGGTTCATCCACGCCGGAGTGCTCGCGCAACTCGAACCGCCACCCGTCCTTGTAGCGCCGGCGGGCGGTCGCAAAGTCGAGCGGGGGCGACCCCACGCCTTGGCCGCGCCAGTCTCGCGCGAGACTGAGCCAAAGCTCGGTATCGTCCCCATGCGGCACCAGCTGGAATACCCGGCTGCGCCCGAGTTCGGGCGCGAGCTTGGCACAGACCAAGCTATTGTAAACGTCGTTCGGGGTTGCCGCGAGAAGATAGTCGATCCGTCTTCCGGCCAGTTCCTCCTCGGCATGACCGGAGAGGATCTCCGCTTGTAGAACGGGTATGCGTCGCTCGCGGGCGGGATCGAGGGCGCCGGGAAAGCTGTCGACCAGCAGCACGGGCGTGCCCGTCTTGTACAGCGCCTCGGCGAGATCGGTCGTCCAGGCGGTAGCCCCGACGATGACCAGGCCCGGCCGGTTGCCGAGAGTCAGGCCGAGAGCGCGAGCCAGAGGTGCGAGCGTGAACCCGTGCAGGATCATCGTCGCCGCGATCAGGGCGAAGACCGCGGGCATGACGAGAGCGCCCTCCGTGTCACCGGCCCCCGAGAGCTTGGCGCTGGCGACGCCGGCAACGGCCGCAGCCACGATGCCCCGCGGAGCGATCCAGCCGGCGAGCGCCCGTTCCTGCCAGGTCAGGTCACTGCGCAGCGTCGCCAATACAATAGCGGCCGGTCGCACGACGAAGATCATGGCAAGCGTGAGCAGCAGGATCGGCCATGACAGCTGCGCGAAGAGGCTGCGGTCAAGGCTTGCTGTCAGCGTCACAAAGAGGGCCGACACGATCAGGACGACCAGCGATTCCTTGAACCGAGCAAGCTCGGACACGCCGGGAATGTGCAAATTGGCGAGCGCGATACCGAAAATCGTCGCCGCCGCCAAACCGGCTTCGTCCATCACCAGGTTGGCGAGCGTGTAAACGCCCAAGGCAAGGGCCAGGATGATCGGCGACTTCAGGGCTTCGGGAACCTGATCGCGGTTGACCAACCAGCGGACTAGAAAGGCGGCGCCCACACCAAGCATGACCGAGACGAGAAGCCCGCCGCCGAGTTCGAGTGCGAGTTCGCCTGCGCCGTGCTCCTTCCGTGCGAGCACCAGCGCGAGGACGAGGGCAGCGAGCAAGGCGCCGATTGGGTCGTTGACGATCGCTTCCCATTTCAGAAAAGAGGCCGCCCGACGTTCGAGGCGCGTATTGCGGACGAGCGGAAGAACGACGGTCGGGCCGGTGACGACCGTGATGGCGCCGAACAGCAAGCTCGCTTGCAACGGCAGGCCGCCGACGTAGAAGGCGGCGGTTCCCCCGAGAACGAAGCTGATCGGAAGAGCGACCATGGTCAGTCGAAGCACGCCCTCACCGGCCGCGCGCAACTCTCGAAAGTCGAGAGCGAGGCCGCCTTCGAAGACGACGATGGCGACGGCGAGGCCGACGATAGGGCGCAGACCCGCACCGAACTGCACCGTCGGATTGAGTATTTGCAGCCCTGGTCCAACGAGAAGCCCAACCGCGAAGAGCAACACGATGGCCGGCAGCTTCAGCCGCCACGCGATCCACTGCGCCGCGACGCCTGCGCAGGCGATGCAGAGCACGGCCACGGCAACATCATCGGGCATGGAGGTCCTTCAGCATTGACGGGGACGCGCGGGAGAAACGGGAAGCGTGCCGGACGGCGTTGACACAAACCGGAGCCGCAGCTCGGTAACGAAAGACCGCAGGGAAGCGGGCGTGACAAGTCCACGCTGGCACGGCTTGGTGGTCGAAACGTCTCGCCGAGACCCGTCACCTCGCACACGGACGGATGAGACGCGGTGCGACGATCTTTAAGCCGCCGTCCACCCGCCATCGATCGAGAGGATCGAGCCTGTCATTCCTTTCGCGGCATCGGAGGCGAGATAGACGGTCAATGCCGCGACCTCTTCGATGGTAACGAACTGCTTGGTCGGTTGCGCCTTCAGCAGAACCTCCTCGATCACCTGTTCCTTAGTCATCTTGCGGGCCACCATCGTGTCGGGGATCTGGCTCTCGACGAGCGGCGTCCAGACGTAGCCGGGGCAGATCGCATTGCACGTGATGCCCTCGGTCGCCAGCTCAAGCGCGACCGTCTTGGTGAACCCTGCGATGCCGTGCTTGGCCGCGACATAGGCTGACTTGAAGGGCGATGCGACGAGGGCGTGCGCCGAAGCAATATTGATGATGCGGCCCCAACCGCGCGACTTCATGCAAGGCACTGCGGCGCGCGTCGTATGGAACGTCGATGACAGATTGATCGCGATGATTTGGTCCCATTTCTCGAGCGGAAACTCCTCGACGGGCGAGACGAACTGGATCCCGGCATTGTTCACCAGAATGTCGACCGCGCCGAACTGGGCCTCCGCTTCCGCGATCATCGCGGCGATCTGCTGAGGCTTCGTCATGTCGGCCGGCGAATAGCTGCAGGCGACGCCAAACTCGCTTTCGATTTTGGTGCGCTCGCTTTCGATCGCGTCCGCGTCGCCGAAGCCGTTGAGGACGATGCGCGCACCCGTCTTGGCAAGGGCGCGCGCGATCCCGAGTCCAATACCGCTTGTCGACCCGGTGACGACCGCTGTCTTGCTGTCTTTCATGCCTTCTCCTGTCGGCTAAGCCGCTCGGGCGAGCGCGGTTTGGCGCAGGTCGGCGGCGAAGACATCGACCTGTGCGGGGTCGGCGTCCCAGCCGCACATGAAGCGGGTCGTCCCGTCGTGGAAGGTGTAGAAGCGCCAACCCTTAGCGCGCACAGCATTGAGCAGAGCCTCCGGCGCCCGCACGAAAACAGCATTCGCCTCGACCGGGAACACGGGAGCGAGGCTTGGGACGCTGGCGATCCCGGCAGCGAGTCGCCGGGCGCACGCGTTGGCATGAGCGGCGTTGCGCCGCCAGGCGCCGCTCTCGAGAAGGCCCAGCCATGGCGCGGACAGGAAACGCATTTTCGAGGCGAGTTGGCCGGCCTGCTTGCGGCGATAGCCGAAGTCCTCGGCGAGAGCCTTATTGAAGAAGACGATCGCCTCGCCGAAGCCCATGCCGTTTTTGGTGCCGCCGAAACAGAGGACGTCGACGCCGACGCGCCACGAGAGGTCGGCCGGGCTGGCGTCGAGGCTCACGCAGGCATTGGCGAAACGCGCTCCGTCCATATGCAGGTGCAGGCCGAGATCGCGGCAGGTCTTGGACACTGCGGCGATCTCGCCCGCGGTATAGACGCGTCCCGTTTCGGTCGATTGCGTCATCGTCGCAACCCGCGGCTTGGGATAGTGATTGTCGTGATGGGCGGCGGCGACGGCGCGGATCGCGTCGCCGCTGAGCTTGCCGTCCACCGACGGCGCGACGAGCAGCTTCGAGCCGTTCGAGAAGAACTCCGGCGCGCCGCACTCGGCCGTCTCGACGTGCGCGAACGACGTGCAGATCACCGCATGGTAGCTCTGGCAGAGCGTGGCCAGCGCCAGCGCATTGGCGGCCGTGCCGTTGAGCACGAAGAACACTTCGCACTCTGTCTCGAACAGGCGTTTAAAGGCATCGATGGCTCGGCTGGTCCAGACATCGTCGCCATAAGCCGGCGCATGACCCTGGTTGGCCTCAACAGTTGCGGCCCAAACTTCCGGGCAGATGCCGGCGTAATTGTCGCTCGCGAAGTATTGAGTGGCGTCAGACATGGATTATTGAAGCCCGCAAGAAGGAAGGGATCCGAGGCTCGCCCGAGCGCGCCGGTCGAGATATGCGAGTCGAAGGCTCGACGTCAGGCGCTCGCATAAGGGTTCGGCACGTATTTGAAGACCTGCGCGGCGAGTGCCGGCGTGAGGTCCGGACTCATGGCGTGCAGTGGATTCGACAGCATCGAGCCGCCGGGCGCAACGCGGCTCGCGATCTTGGGAAAATAGGTCTGCTCCGGGTCGATCGGCACGAGGAAAGCGGCCGGTCCAGGACCATTCAGGGCGTCGAGAACCGCATTGTCACTCTCCCATTCGGGGCCAAGCCGCGCGATCGGAAGCCGGTAGGCGGCGAACAGGCTCACCCAATCGGGGAGGCCGAGCCCGGTCGAGGTGTCGCAACCCATGTAGGACCCGCCAAAATAATTGCGTTGCGTCATGCGAATCGATGCGTAGCCGTTGTCGTCGAAAATGAAGATCTTCAGGTTGGGACGAATCGCTGCTACGGTTCCGAGCTCCTGCAGGTTCTGGGCGAATCCGCCGTCGCCCTCGATGAGGATTACGCGGCGGTCCGGTGCTGCCAGGCTGGCGCCGAGCGCGCCGCTCAGCCCATACCCCATCGAGGCCAAGCCCTTGTTGGTGATCATCCGCTGGCCCTGCTTCTGCGCGAAGGCCTGCATCATTACGGTGAAGGCGCCGCCACTGCTGCAGGGGACGATGATGTCGGCCCGCGTAGCCACCGCCGAGAGACGCCGGACGAAGGCAAACGGATCGAGGAAGCCCGATCCCGTCTTGTTACTCTCCAGAGCGCCCACCGCTCGCTTGACCTCGTGGCAAAACGCCAGCCATTCGGACGGGGCGGATGGCTGTTGCGCGAGGATGAACGCAAAGACCGTGGCAGCGTCCGCCTTGATCGGCAGGTCGACTCGCGGGTGCCCCTTCGCGAGTTCGTTGCCGTCGATGTCGACCTGGGCCACCTTGCCGACGGGAGCGAAGGCTTGCCAGTTGAAGCCCGTCTGTTGGAGGCCGAGCCGCGTCCCGAGCGCGACGATCAGATCGGCTTGCTGCAGCAGAATGTTGCTGTAACGCTGCCCCCAGGTGTTCGGCCGGCCGAAATACAGGGGATGGTCCGCGGCAATGCGGTCGGCGCCGTTCCATGTCGTCATGATCGGGATACCGAGCGCCTCGATCTGCGGTACGGCGCGGGAGACGACGTCCCGATCTAGGCCGCCGCCGAGCAGAAGAACCGGACGCCGCGCCGCCGACATAAGGTTTGTGAGCGGACCTTGCCATTCCACACCGCCTTCAGCGCTTGCCGGTACCGCAGCGTCTTGGGACATCGTTCCTTCGAGGTCGCTTCGCTCGACGGGCGCGCCTTGCGCGTCGAGGCACATTTCGAGAAACACGGGACCGGGACGACCGGCTTGACCGACCGCAAGCATGGCTTCGAGTTCGGCGCGGGACACCGGTCGCTCGATCCGGAAGGCACCCGCCGTCACGGGCTTGACGATCGCAAGGCCATCGATTTCCTGGATGCCGCGCTGGCGCAGCTGATCGCCAGCGAGGTCCGACGATTTTACCTGGCCGCCGATCACGAGAACGAAACGGCTTTCGAGATAGGCGCCGGCGAAGCCGGTCACCGCATTGGTCAGGCCTGGCCCCGCGGTAACGAGGGCAAAGGCCTTCTCGTCTGATACTTCGTTGAAGTACTCGGTGGCGATCACGGTTGCGACTTCGTGCACAAACGGTCTGCAATCAAACCTATGCCGTGCCGACTCGAGCAAGTGCATGATGTTGCCGCCAGCGACGTAGAAGCACTTGGTGAAGCCGAGCTCGACCATCCAGTCCAGCATCAGATCGCTGTACTTCATCCCGCAATCATCCCTTGCGTGCGTTCGACGGCGCGAGATAGATCGCCGAGAACATCGGCATCCCGCGGAAACCGACACAAGTCGAGCGGCAGTCCATCATCGGATGCCCGAACCGGTAGGACGAGAGTCAAGCGATCCGGCGTGTGCTTTTTGTCGGAGAGCAGGGCTTTTTCGAAGCCGTTCATATCGAGCCGGGCAAACTCGGCACGCAATTCAGGAACGGTATCGAGGAGCGCCAGGGTGTGCTCCTTCAAGCGCTCGAGCAACTCGCTGCGCCCGACAATGCCGCGAGCGGCCGCGAACTCAAGCGCGCACAGCATGCCGAGGCCGACCGCGGCGCCGTGATTAATCGCGAAATCCGAGGCCGACTCGATCGCGTGTCCGAATGTATGCCCGAAGTTCAAGGTCAAACGCTCTTTGCGATCGAACTCGTCGATCTCGATGAACCATTGCTTGGCCTTAAGGCTGAGATGAACGACTTTCGCCAAAACAGCCTCGTCCATCGACGGCCGCGGATCGAGATCGAGATAGTCCCGAAACACCCCTCCACCGCGCGCGAAAGCGATCTTGGCGGCTTCGCAGAGGCCACCGGCGAAATGGTCGACGGCCAATGTCTGCGTGAATTGGGGATCGACGAGCACGCGGTCGGGCGGATGAATTGTTCCCGCGAGGTTTTTGTATCGACCGACGTTGATGGATGATTTCCCGCCCACGCAGGAATCGACCATGCCCAAGACCGTCGTCGGCAGATAACTCCAACCAACACCGCGCATGAAGACCGAAGCGACGAAGCAGGCGACGTCCTGGATGATTCCGCCGCCAACGGCGACGATCTTGCCGGAACGCGTGAAGCCGGCGGCTCGCGCCGCTTCGATCAGGCGCGCCGCCTCGTCCAGCGTCTTATGCGTTTCGAGCGCGGGCACGCTCATCACCAGGCACGGCAGGTCTTTGTAGCGGTCGTTAAAGATCTCGTCGCAGATGACGAGCGTGTCCAATCCAAGCGAGCGCAGGTGGTTCATCATAACGCCGGGCTGGATGTCCACCCTGTACGACCGCGCTTCGGCCTTGATCTCAAAGGAGTCGGGCACTGCGAAATCCTAGATCGACGGCGAGGAACTGACCGGTGACGCTTCGGTTCGCCGCCGAACAGAAGAAGAGGGCCGCGGACACGACGTCCGACATCTCGGGCAGCCGGTTGAACAGCGTCGCTCTCTCTACTCGCTCGAGCTGTGCAGGGGTCAGCATCGCGCGCGTCATCTGCGTGTCGAGCACGCCCGGGAGAATCGCGTTGATCAGATGGCCGTCCTTGGCGAGGTCGACGGCGGCAGACGCAACGAAGCCCTGGAGGGCCGCCTTCGATACGCTGTAGGACAGCTTATTCTGGCGCGCGATGGTTTGCCAGATTGAGCTGACGACGCAGAGGCGCGAGGCCGGCTCGAGCTGGTCGCGGGCGAGTAGACCCTGCAACGTCGTCGCGACATAAACGACGTTGGCGTCGAGCGTGGCCCGCATCGTTGCGGGATCGCAGTCGTAAACGCTATCGTTGGTATTCACCCCGTGCGCCCAGACGATCCGGTCGAAGGGCGCGTGCTCCGACACCGCATCGCGCGTATCCTCGGGCGAGCGCCCGACCGGGATATAGGTGACGCCCGCCTCCACCTCATCGAGCGGCCGGCTGCCGAGCCCGATTGCCGTTACGCCGTCGCGCGCGAAGGCGGCGGCGATCTGCGAGCCGATCATCCCGGAAGCGCCGAAGACGAGGGCCTTTGCTGTGCGCGTCATCAGGCGACCACGACGGCGCTGTCGGCATAGCGTCCAATCTGCCTTAGAACAATGTCCTTCAAGCGGTCGCCCGTGTCGGAGGTCCGGTACACCTCCAGGGTGGCCCCGAGCGCCACGTCGAGGCTCCATCGCGGACGCCAGCCGAGCAGGTTCCGCGCCTTGGTCGAGTCGAGTGTCAGGAAATGAGCCTCGTGGCGGTGTTGGCCGCCGCTCACGTCGACCCAGCCATCGGGTCGCGGCCACAGCGCGCAGACCATGTCGGCGAGTTGCCCGACAGTCACCTCGCCTGCCGCGGACGGGCCAAAATTCCAGCCCTGCGAGCGCAGCTCCGGTCGCGCCATCGCCTGTTCGCAGAGGACGAGATAGCCGGACAGAGGTTCGAGCACATGCTGCCACGGGCGGATGGCGCCCGGATGCCGGATCGGCACGGGGGTGTTCGCCTCGAAGCCGCGGACGAGATCGGGAAGCAGCCGGTCGTGGGCCCAGTCGCCGCCGCCGAACACGTTGCCAGCGCGCGCCGACACGATCCTTGTTCCCTGGCCGTCGCCGAAATAGGAGCGGGCATAGGCCGAGGCGACGATCTCGGCGCATCCCTTGCTGCTGCTATAGGGATCGTGGCCGCCCATCGCGTCGCTTTCGCGATATCCCCAGATCCACTCCCGGTTCTCATAGCACTTATCGCTGGTGACGATCAGGACGAGCTCGACATCGCTGGAGCGGCGGACCGCTTCCAGTATGTTCACCGTACCCATCACGTTGGTGGCATAAGTCTCGACCGGCTCGTCATACGAAAGGCGGACAAGCGGCTGGGCCGCGAGATGCAGAACAACGCTTGGCTGTTCCGTTCGAACCGCGGTCGTCAAGGCTTCGAGGTTGCGCACGTCGGCGCGGATGTCGATCATGTCGCGCGCCACGCCGGCATCGTCGAACAGCGACCGGGTGGTCGGAATCCCGTTCGAAAACCCGGCGACTTTGGCGCCGAGCGACAGCAGCCAGAGCGCCAGCCAAGACCCTTTGAAGCCGGTATGGCCGGTGAGGAATACCTTGCGTCCGCGCCAAAAGTCGCGGGACGGACCCGCGCCGGCGTTCACGCTGCGCTCTTGTGGCCAGGGCCGCAATAGACGGTTCCGCTCAACATCGTCCTTTCTCGCTCAAGGCAGACACTCCGCCGAACCCGCGAAGCGTTAGCGCATCTACGGGGCTCTCATCAACGGATACCGAGATAAGCCGCCATCGCCGCGATTTGCCCTTCGAGCGCGAGCGGACGAACTCCCTCGCGCGCCATCAGTTGATGATAGGCGACATGATCGCCGAGCATGCTGTTCGCGGCACCCGCGGTCAGCGGTGGCCGCTCGATGGCGATGTGCCCCTTGCCCGTCACCTCCCGACACAGCAGTGCCAGGTCGCCGATCTCGATTGGCTGCTCGCCCGCAACGTCGAGACTGCAGGATTCGCCTTTGAGCAGCATCGCCAGAGCGAAATTGATGACATCGCCAACGTAGGTGTAAGAGCGCCAGACCTCGACGCTGGCGTTGAGCCGGACCGGCCGTTCCTCCTTGAGAGCGACCAGGATGCTTGCAAGGGCGTAAAGATCGAGCTTGTTGACGTACTCGCCCGCAATCGTGAAAATCCGGCCGTTGACGAAGGTGATGCCGGCGCGCTTCGAGGCGGCTGCGAATTGCGCCTCGTGCCGCATCTTCATCCAGCCGTAGAGGTTGTCTTCACGGGTCGGCTTGCCGGGCTCGCGGCCTTGGTAGACGCCACCCGACGAGGCGAAGAAAAGCCCGCTTGGCGCGGAGGTCGCGATGGCGCGCAGGACGTGCGCCTGGATCGCGTCGTTCGCCGCGATGTAGGCTTCATCGCCCACAGTCGACGTCTTGTCTTTGGTAAGATAAGCGAAATGCAGGATCGGGCTGCCGGCGATGTCGGCCGCATGGAGCCGCTCCAACGCTGCGCAGTCGATCGTGCGGCCGGACGGCAGCGTGATCAGTCGGGAGTGGGAGCCGAAGACGAGAAGTCGTCGCGGCAGCTGTTCACCGGGGAGGACCTGCTCCAGCATGGCGACCGCGGCGCTGCCGATCCAACCGGATGGTCCGATCACGACGACCGGCGGTCCGCTCGCAGCCAGGGCCGATCGGTTGGCGGCTGTGAGCTCGAGCTGGCCCGCCACGACCTTCACCATGCGCTAAGACCCGAGTACCTCGACGCCGAGCTGCTTTGGTTGAATGAGGTTGCGCACCGCCTCGCAGCCGCCGATCTTTAGCCCAAGCTCGAGGGCGGCCTTGCGGCATATCTCGAGCAAGCGCAGCAATTCGACGCGGGTTTTCTCAGCCTTGATCGCGACATAGCCGTTGTGGAGCATGGTGCGCCCATGAAGGTTCATCGCGAGGCTCCCAACATGATGACCCGCGTTCCTAGGCCGGGGTAACGCAAGGGGCAAGTCTGCCAGCTTCGGAAGCGTCCGAACCGATCTCCTGCCCGCGGCTCAGATCAGGTCGACGAAGATCGCCCTGTAGCGCATGAAGAAGTTGTGGCCAAACCGGAAGATCACGAGGGAGGCCAATAGCGTGCCGCCGTAGACGGCGAGGTTGGGCAGATGCCCTTTGATCATGATGTCGCGGATCATGTCGACGTAATCGCCCACGATGTTAATGCGAAACAGCAGGCGGGCACGATCCGGCACGTCGTCCACGGAATAGAACACCGGCGTCGCGAACATCAGCATCGGTACGATGGATACCATGAGGTGCGCGACATCACGGGTGAAGGAGCCGAGCGCCATCAGGAACCAGCATACGCCGAGCAGAAAAAGAATGAACGGAATGACGAGAAAAGGCAGCAGCAGGACGGTCAACGGAATGTAATGAAGGATGGCGAGCGTGAAGATAAGTTCAACCGTCAAACTTATGGCCGCGTAGGTCAGAGAGCGGATCGTTGCCGTCCATGCCAGGGTCTCGCTCGGAAATATCGATCTCTTGATGAAATGGGCATGCTCGTGCAGAAGGGTCGGCGCGCGATAAGCCAGTTCGGAAAAAAGATTGAAGACAATCAATCCGATGAAGATGGATAGAGCATAGCTCTTGACGCCACCGCTCTGCACGGAGCGCGGAACGCCCACCGCACTCGAAAAAATGACGGTATAGGCCGACAGCATGATTAGCGGGCCCATGATGGCCCAGACCCAGCCGAGTATCGAGCCGCGGAACCGCACCGCCAGCTCGCGGCGGACCACAGCGCGGATCAGTTCGCGAAGATGCCAAGCGCGCTGCAAGGGAGCGAGGAGCCCGAGACCGGTTGTGAGCGCATCTATCGCTGCGGAGGACCGGCCTTCCGGATGTGTCTCAACACGTGTCACAGTCGGCACCTACCGTAGGCTCACATCCAGTTATGTCGGAAGCCGCACCCTATTGCAGACTCACGGCTGCACCGCAAGCTCGCGACCTGACGGTTGGATGACCGCGGCCTTGCTGGTCTGCCCCTTATGTCACCAATATATCGCCAACTTCGACGACCTGATCCGACCCGACCATGGATCTATTGTAGCTCGGGATAATCTCTTTCGGCGAGCCATAGGCGCGCACTGCTCCACTCTCGATCCAGATGACCCGATCGCACATCGTCATTAAAGTCTGCATCGAATGTGACACCACGAGGATCGTGCCTCGCTTCGCGAAGTCCTTGACGAAGGCGTCGCACTTGGCACCGAATTCGGCATCGCCGACCGACAAGGCTTCATCAACGATAAGGATGTCGGCGCTGGCATGCGCACAGATCGCGAACGCAAGGCGGGCCTGCATGCCGGACGAATACATTTTCAGAGGTTGATAGAAGAAATCGCCGATGTCCGCGAAAGCAGCGATCCCGCTCATCTGTCTGATGATTTCCGTCTTTGTCAGTCCGAGGATGGCTCCCCCGATCAGGACGTTTTCGCGACCGGTCAGATCATTGTCGAACCCGGCACCGAGAGCAAGGATGGGCGCGACCCGCCCCAAAACCGAGGCCGTGCCGTGTGTCTGCGCCGTGATCCCGCAGATGATCTGCAGCAGTGTCGTCTTGCCCGCGCCGTTGCGTCCGATAATGCCGACGCATTCTCCTCGATCGACGCTGAAGGTAACGTCGCGGAGCACCCAGTGCTCCTTGTAGAATGTTCCCCACCGCCCGAACAACGTCTGTTTGAGCTGGTCATTGCGGTGCATGTAGAGCTGATAGGCTTTGCCGACCCCTTCGCAATGAATGATGGTTTCGCGCGGCAACGAGGACACAGTCAATCAAGACTCCGGTTCGAAACTCGGCTGAGCGGGCGACGGAGCACCCGGGAGACTCGACCACATACGGGAGAAGGCGCGAGCCTGGCAATACCGACTGGAACTCGTCTGATCTGGAGACGGGCAATCCTCGCGATGTCACGGGAACGCCTTGCGCCACCGCAGCGAATGAAGCAGCGGGAGCAGTCCGAATCCTAATCATTCCTTCGTCGAGTGTGGCGACTTTGCTGCCAGCACCATAATTCGCCCGTAATGAAGAGAGTGCGAGGTGTGTCCGCGTTAAGAAGCCTTTAAGGTTTCGGGAGCGTTTTGATCGAACACTTTCGAGAGAGACATTCCGATGAATCTCACAACAATGAATTCCCGCCAGGACATGGAGGCGATGTCGAGCCCGTTTTGGTTCGACCTCTGGCAAAATGGCGGATGGTCGCGCAGGGTCGCTCGGAATTGGTCGCAGGATTCAGCGTATCGTTGTAAGGACACAAGCTACTTGAACGTTGTTATTCCGACACTCGCGCCGCACGAAAAAGATTTCGTCGAGCGGGTTCTCGAAGAAGAACGGCGGCAGTGCGCCTGAGGCGCTTTGTGGTATCGCGGTTCGGACTGAAAGCAATCGCGCCTCTTCGAGCGAGGCTCCAGATATCGCCCAGCCTTGCGCGGAGCTGATGAGTTGCGCTCGCGCGTGATACGTGCTGTCGAAGAGTGCTACGGCTGAAAGCCTAGCCGTAGCTGACCCGAGCCGGTCGACGACCGCCTCCTGCACGAGAAGGCGTCCTGTGTACGTCGAGGAGATGATGGCGCTCGTGCGCCTGTCGGAACACAACGAAGCGATTGTGGCGGATCTGGCCAAGACTGTCCTTTCGCTTGTCGAACAATTGAAAGACGCCAACCTCCGCGCTGATCTCGCCGAGGCGTCACTCGAACTCGAGTTGAAAAGATCGGGCGAACTCTCGCACAAGCTTTCTCGAAGCGAAGGCGGGGGATCTCCGCGCCTTCCTCGCAACTCCTTCGATTTCGGACGATATTAGGATCTTGCACCGCCTGTGCTCGAATACGCGATCCCTCGAGCTCGCGCGGGCTTTCGCCGCCTCACGTCCAATGACAGTCCTGGCCTTTGCGGAGGTAATTTGGCGGGAGGCTACAGACCGAGCAGGCCGAACGGCGACGCGTCTGATTTTTGGAAAAGAGATCGAAAGCGACTCGGCAACGGCCGCGAAACTCAGGTATTCCGCTTGAACGTCATTTCTGCGAAGGAATAGGCACGATGGCCGCATCTGAACGGCCGTCACTCGGAAGGGTGCGGCGCTGCTTTCAGCTCTCCTCGGTCAGCACAGCGAGATGCAGCAAACCTCGATGATGCGCGAGAAAAACCCACTCTGGGTCGTTGAGCGGAGGTAGCCTTGGAAGGCGACGAGTGGGAATATCAGGTGCGCCATCGCGCTTACGAACTCTGGAACGCCGCTGGTCGTCCGGACGGCAAGCACCTCCAGTTCTGGGAAGCAGCCGAGCAAGAACTGAAGACATCGCATGTGGCGGACGTAACGGACGACCAAGGCGCCGATATCCTCGACGCTCGTCCTTACGACAGCCCGAGGAACAAGAAGTAGCGTCGAGGCGCAAAGGAGAAGCATTGCCCGCTGCGACGAGTCGTTGGAGGGTCAGCCGGAGTGGACAGATTGCGGAGCGCGCCCGGCGTTGATCCGGACCGCTATGTGATCATGGTCTCGCGCAGGGCCGTCTCGCAGCACGGTCGCCAAGCTTGCATGAACGCCTCAATAAGGTCGAGCGAGGCGCGGGCGCCATTGCAAAGACCCTTTTCGAAGGTGTTATCGTTCCTATCCAAACTATTTGTGATATGCGCGATGCACAGCACAGGATGGCCCGTCGCCTTCGAGAAAGCATAGAGCGCAGCCGCCTCCATCTCGACCGCGGCCGCCCCGGCCGCCACGCGCGTGGCGATCGCGCGCTCCGTTTCGCGGTAGGGCGCGTCAGTGGTCCAGCTTGAACCGCGATGGATCTCGTGACGGAGCGGGGCGAAGCTGCGCAGGGCAAGCGCGACCAGAGAGGGATCGGCATCGGCCCATTCCGAAGGGGGGAGGTAGTGATAGCTTGTTCCCTCGTCGCGCAAAGCACGTTCGATCACGACGTGATACGGCGGTTCGCCGATGGCGCGGAGTTGGCCGGCCGATGTGACGCTGATCAGGAGTTCGCACCCGGACGCGAAAGCCTGTTCCGCGCAGAGCACCGCGAACGAAGCGCCAACAGCGTGACCAATGACGCCGACGCGCAGGCCGCCGACTTGCCATTCCCACATCCTGGTGTGGAAGCAGCCCCAGTCCCGGGACGCGGTCGCGCCCAGCTCCGTTCGAGCGTATTCGACCAGATCGCCGTCCGGATCCAGGATGCAGACCGTGGGAACGGGGCCGGACCGCAGGTTCATCTGACGCCGCGCCTCTCGCATGGTGACCTCGGGACGAAAGACCGAGGCATCGCGAAAATCGTCACGTTCGAGCAGCGGGATCTGGTCTTTCGCAGACCGCATGACCTTCATCCGCGTACCTCCATAGACGTCCGCGCAAAAGTCGCCACTATTCGAACGCCAGCACGGCAAGTGCCGCGAATGGATCCAGCCACCTTGGACACACCTCCCGTTCGACGCCGACAAGAGACCGGGATTTCGAGAATACGCAGCTTCTCGCGCGCCGCCCTCATCTGCATTTCCAGGTTCCAGCCGTATGTCATTTCACGCGGCTTGAGTGCCAGAAGGGTCTCGCGTCCGATTGCTCGGAAAGCGCACATGTCGGTGTAGCGGACGCCATAGCGCGTCTTCATCGCCAAGCCGATCGCGTGGCCTGCGAGCACTTGATGCAAGCCCATGCTGCCCGGCTCGCGCGCGCCACGCGTCCGCGAGCCAATGACAAAATCGTACGTGCCGTCGAGAATAGGCATGACGATCTCGGGGATCGCGGCTGGATCGTCGGCGCCATCTCCGTCCATGAAGACGACGACAGCGTTCGGTGCCGCCATCTCGGTCGCACGCAAGCACGCGCGCCCGTATCCTCGACCGGCCTCGATCACGCGCGCCCCGTGCCGGACGGCTACATCTTGCGTGCCATCGGTGCTCCCGCCGTCGGCGACAATCATATCATCGACGAAGCTCTTCGGGACCGCGGCGAGCAACGGCCCGATCGACATCGCCTCGTTGAGGGTCGGGATCGCAAGTACCACCGGTCGCCTCACCTAGAGGCTCCAGCGCAGTCCGCAACTCGCGCAGGCCTTCGGCGGCTTGTCCGAGACGAGAGCTTGGCGAAAGTCCGTGTAGGCTTCTCCGTTCCAAATGTCGTGCAACGTCTGCTGCGTCGCGTCACCGAGCGTGTAGTTCTCATACCCGCGTTGAGAAAACGGTGCGATGCAGCAGGGCAGGGCGCGGCCGTTCGCCGTGAAATACATGACGCTCCACGGACGACGACAGAGCGACCAGGGCGAGCTGCTATCGGACCGCTTTAGGCTCATCCCCGGCTCCGATGCCGCGCCGGACGCCGAGAAGGAAAGACCGAGCGAACGAGCGAGCGCCTCGGCATCGGCGATATGACGGCTCTCCTCGCTGTCGAGCTTTTCGTAAAGCGCCTGATCAGGACTCGCGAGGCCGTTCGCGTCATCCTCGAAAAAGACGAGACGCTGCAGGTACACTTCCTTGACGCCGATTTCGGCGGCGACCCGGACGAAATCGGGAAGTTCCGCGATAGTCTCTTTAAGGCCTGTCAGCCACGCCGAGACGCGCGGCAATGTATGACCCTCACGTTCCTGGATCTCGCGGAATTTCGTGACGTTAAAGAGGATACGTTGGAAGTAGTTTTTGCCGCGCACGGCAAGATAGGAGGTTGGGTTGGACGCGTCGAGTGAAACGCGGAGCTCGTCTAACCCCGCATCGATCATCGCTCGTCCGTTCTTTTCGGTCAGCAACGTTCCGTTGGTGTTGAAGAGCGTGTAGACGCCGCGATCCTTCAGATAGCGAACCATTTGCGGAAGATTCTTGACCAGCATCGGCTCGCCGACGCCGTGCAGAACGGCGCGTCGCACGTCGGGCATCTGGTCGACGATCGTGGTGAAGAGCTCCCAAGACATATCGGCCGGAGGCTCAAGCTCGACATATGTGCGCGGGCAGGTGGTGCAGAGAAGGTTGCAGCGGTTCGTGACTTCCAAGTACAAGCAGACCGGGCCGCGTTGCGTCTGCGTTCCACGCGGGGGCGCAACCTTCTCGAAATAGCGACGCGGGTCGGATACCGTTTCGGCAGTTAAGGTCGACATGGTTAGCCTTTGGCCCTGCGTTGTCGCCTGGATGCGGCGATGTCGGCGGTGATGAGAAAAGTGCCCCGCTCGGAATTTGGATCGGTCGCGCCATCATGGTGCTGCGCACCTACGCGACCGTGCGTTAACGCACGATGACTGGCGAGAGCTGCGATGGCGTTCATGGCAGAATTCAAGCCTCACTGGTCTGATAGCTGGCACCGACACCCATCGAGGCCAGCAGGTCATATGAATGACGCGCTTCGCCACGAAGCTGACCCAGCGCACCAAACGGCAAGCCTGCAAACAATTCGTCCCGAAGCATTGCCAGAGATGCAGAGTCGTCGACGTCGTACCAGGTCGGAAGCACCGAAACCTCTAGTCCGATGCTTGCGGCCTTTTCGAGCGTCTGTTCGAAAACCAGGTCGGTGCTCCATGCGATGTCATCGAAACAATCGGAGTAGAGGCGTTTGGCTCCGACCAGATAATAGCCGCCGTCGGTGGAGGGGCCAAGGACGAGTCGTTCGCCGGGCTCCTCCAGCTTGGCGGCCGCCTGAACGAGGATCGATGGCGGCAGAGTTGGGCTATCCGCATTGATCAGGCAGGCACACACGTGACCGCGAGCCAGAACTCCCTCGAAGGCTTGCTTCAGCGTCTCCCCGAAACTGGGCTGCCACGCTTCGAGAAGACCGAAACCGCGCGGGAGAAATTCGAAGAATGCCCCTTCGCCCGGAGGACCGTAAGCCATATAGCCGCATATCTGCGCAGAACGGGCGGCCTGCAGGATGTTGGCAGCTGCGTCTTTCAAAAACGCAGTGTTCAACCGAGCGGCCGCATCGAGTCCGATGCAGGGTGCCAATCGCGTCTTCGTCAATCCGGCCTTCGAGGCTTTGGCCATAATAGCGATGCCGCAACTACCGTCCATCAACGAGATCACCCAATCGGTGGAACGACTCGCGTCTGATAATGATCCGTTTCCGTTGGACCGGCTTGCCGTAAAGGGCGCTTCGTTCAGCATACTCGCTTGATACTGAAGTACCTTCCTGGAAAGGCCGCGACTTGTGGAGGATCACGAGAAGTGCTGCCCCTATATAATGTGGCGCGACTACAACAGAGTAGCAAAGCCTGCGCCATCGGCCGCAGGTTCACCGCGGCGACTTACATTAGCGGGTTGCAGGCAGATCCACTGCATCAAACGCTATCTTGTTGGTGTCCGGGTCGTGAACTCGTCCAATCCTTTCGGGCCGACCTCCGTCGTGTCCGACATAATCTCCTTCCGCGGTGCGCGCCAGAGATTTGAAGGATGAGGTCTCGATCCGCTCTGGGCTCGCGCGGTTGAGAACCTGCACGGTCTTTTTGCAGGGGCAGCTTGCCCGACATGACACGAACCGTTTACGTCGGCGATGTGCGTGAGCCGCGATGGCAGCCGGTTGAAGGCCAGGCGCGGGATGGAGCGGAAGCCGCATGCAAGCGCGTGGCAGGCATCAGGAAGCGGGAAAGGCGTCACTCGTCGCCGCCCTGTTTTCAGATCGGCGGGTCGCGACCATGCTGGGGCTTGGCTTCAGCTCAGGGATCCCGTTCCTTCTCGTCTACGTGACGCAGGCGGCTTGGCTTTCTGAGGCCAAGGTGCCGCTCGCGATTATCGGGCTCATGAGCGAGCTGACCCTGGCCTATAAGTTCAAGTTCGTCTGGTCGCCCTTTCTCGACCGCTACGACGCCCCTCTCCTCGGGCGTCTTCTGGGTCGGCGCCGAGGCTGGATCATCGCGTCGCAGATCGGGGTCGCGCTGGCACTGGCGGGTGTCGCCTTCGGTGATCCTGCGCATTGGCTGGTCTGGACGGTTCTCTTCTCCCTCGCCCTCGGGTTCGCCGGAGCGACGCAGGATGTCGTGATCGACGGCTGGCGCATCACCGTTGCACCGGTCGAGCGACAGGCATTGATGACGTCCTGGGCGGAGGTTGGTTTTCGCGTCGGCAACCTCGTTGCCGGAGCCGGTGCGTTGCTGCTCGCGGACCGTGTCGGGTGGCGCACTGCCTACCTCTGCATGGCTGCGCTGATGGCGCCCGGCATGATCGCCGCCCTGCTTGCGCCAGAACCGAAGTCCGATGAGGATGTCGCCCACGACGGTCCAGGCTTCGTCGAGACGATCGTGGCGCCGATCAGGGAGATCGTGACGCGGCTTGGCCCGCTGGCCATCCCGATCCTCCTCATGGTGGCCGGCTTCCGGATGCCCGGTTACGTTTCGAGTGCGATGGCAATCCCGCTCTTCAAAACGCTTCACTATTCCAATACGGACATCGCGACGGTCACCAAGCTTTTCGGCTTCTGGGTCGCGCTCGCGGGCACGTTTCTCGCCAGCTACATGGTGCCCAGGATCGGCATCATGGCGAGTTTGCTCGTCGGCACAGTTGCCGGATCGGCGTCGCACCTCAGCCTGGCCTGGCTGGCAGCACATGGCGATCGCGGAGGCGGTGAGTTTTGGGTCTTCGCCGTTGCCGTCAGCATCGACAGCTTCGCCTATGCCTTCGCGTCTATCATCCTGATCACCTACATGTCTTCCCTGGCCTCGACGGCGCTGGCCGCGAGCCAGTATGCGCTGCTCACGTCGCTGTGCGCTTTTCCCGGCAGCCTGCTTGCCGGGACCTCGGGCTTCGTGATCGAGCGCCTCGGCTTTGTCGCCTACTTCGTTTCGACATCGTTGATTGGGATTCCTGTCGCCATGCTGGTCTGGTACGTCTGGCACCTCCACGCCGAACGGCCCCTACAGCCGGCGCTGTAGACGCAAGACCAAGCGCTCTGTTTGACGGCAACGGTGCCTGACCTTTGCGCGACGCGTGACAGACTTACGATGTCGCGTTCACACACTCGCGCACCTTGGCGGCGAGCTGAGCGATGGTGAAGGGCTTGCTGATCAGCTGAACGCCGGGATCGATTACGCCGTTGTGGACGATCGAATTGCGAGTATAGCCGGTCATATAGAGCGCCTTGAGGCCTGGGCGCAGTTCCCGCGCCTTCTCGACGAGCTGCTTGCCGGTGAGCTGCGGCATGACCACGTCCGTCAACAACAGGGAGATTTCCTGCTGGCGCTCGAATATTCGCAGCGCATCCATCCCATTGCTCGCGTGAATGACCGTGTAGTTGAGATCACGAAGAGCATCGACGGTGAGGCGCCGTACGCCGTCCTCGTCTTCGACCACGAGGATGATTTGGCGCGCCTCGCCCAGAGGCAGTTCGGCAGTGGCAGCGGACGCCGATATAGGGCTCGCCTTAAGAGCCGCGTCGAAACAACGAGGCAGGTACAGCTTGACCGTCGTGCCCTGTCCCGGTTCCGAGTACATCTTGACGTGTCCGCCGGACTGCTTGACGAAACCGTAGACTTGGCTCAACCCGAGCCCGGTTCCCTTGCCGACGGCCTTCGTCGTGAAAAAGGGTTCGAAGGACCTGCGCAGGATGTCTGCGCTCATGCCGAGGCCGGAGTCGCTTAAGGCGACCATGACATACTGTCCGGCCGTAACCTCGACATGTTCGGCCGCATAGGCTTCATCAAGGTGCGCGTTTCCCGTTTCGAGCGTGATCTTGCCGCCTTCCGGCATTGCATCGCGCGCATTGACGGCCAGGTTGAGGATCGCGCTCTCAAGCTGGTTGGCATCGACCTTCGTGTACCAAAGGCCGCCGCCGAGCACTGTCTCCACTTGCACGGTCTCGCCGATTGTTCGGCGCAGCAGTTCCGACAAGCCCGGTAGCAACTTATTGAGGTGCAGAACTTCGGGGGAGAGCGGCTGCCGGCGCGAAAACGAGAGCAACCGATGCGTAAGATTCGTGGCACGCTCGGCGCCGTCCAGCGCCATGGCGATATAGGTGCGCAGCTTGGCTTCACCCTGGTCTACCCTGCGACTCATCATGTTCAAGCTGCCGATGATGATTGCCAGCATGTTGTTGAAGTCGTGGGCTAAGCCTCCGGTGAGCTGCCCGACAGCCTCCATCTTCTGCGCTTGCCTAAGTTGGTCCTCTAACTTGCCTCGCCGTTCTGCCGCAGAGGCGAGCTCGACGATGGCAACCTCTCGCTCTTCATTAAGCGCGATCAGGCGCCGTTCGCGTGTGCGCGCATCGTGCAAGACGAATCCCGCAGCGGCAATCGAGGCGAGGATCGCGATGAAAATGGATAGTTCGGCCAACTCTCCGGTAAACTTCGCGCTTTGTTCCCTCTCAAGAATGCGGTGATCGAGGACGCTCCTGAGTTCGGCAACGAGCGAGCGGGCCTGTTCCATCAGGTGAAGCCCTTCGTCCGTATCGACAACCGCAAGAGCCGCCTGGTTGTCGCCGGACTGTTTCAGGTCGATCGTGCGCTCGAGCTCTTCCATCTTGCGCGTCGCGGCCGATCTCAGCGTACCGAGCAGACGGAGCGCCGCCGGTTCCCCTCTGAGCGCGGCTTCGAGCCCGTGGAGGCGAGGCTCCAGCTCGTGGGTAGCGACGAGATAAGGCGCGAAATACGCCGGTTCGCCTTTGAGCAAGAAACCGCGCTGGCCCGTTTCGGCGTCTTGTAGCGTCGAAAACAGGTCGAGTACGTTGCTCCGCGCCGTCATCGCGGCGGCGATCGCCCGAATGTCGTTCTCCTGTTTGGAGACGAGGAAGGCCGTCACGACGGCGACGGCGAAGAGAAACGCGAATGCGCAGGCGAGGGGCACCAGAGCACGGACGCTTGTTTTCGAGGCAAAGACTTTCACGCGCTTCTCGATAGAGCAGCGGGCTGGCGGCCTCAAGTGAATGCATCATGCCGCGGAGCGCGACCTACCCGTGCCCGAACTACACAAATAATTGTTCCTCCGTGCAACGATAGCGGCCTCAATCGAACCGGAGCTGAACCAAGAGGCCCGCTGGGGCGGCTGAGCCAACCCGCAGACTTCAAGGCCACCTGCCGCCGCAGCGCGGCGGCGCCGCGGGATCGGCGCATAGCCACCCCTTCTTCGTGCTCGTCGTGCAACACCGGGACAGCACCAGCTCTCCGTGACCTCGCCGATATTGTAAAAACAGACCGATCCTGAGAAGACGGCGGTCGTTCAGTTGCGTCTGCGTTCAGCGTTTCATCAATGCGAGATCCAAGATGCGCAATTTGATCTTGTTCCTCTTTGGCCGCGTCAACAAGCGGAAGTCGACGCAAGGCGTTGGACGCCTTATCGAACCGTCTTACATGCCAGTAGACCTTGCGGCGTTCAGTCTTCGCGAGTCATGCTCGGTTTGAACGATTGTCGGTCCGTTGAGAGTGCTGCCACGTCAGCTCCGGACTTGAGTTATCGTCGATCGAGTGGACCTCTTCCTCTTTTCTGAGAGAGAACGCGCCGATGGTTCAGAACTCTTGTCCCGGGTTGGCTTCCTCCGCCGCTTGCCCGGCAAGCGACCGATACAGGAGGAGCGTCCGAGCAGAGGCGGCACGTGATGGCTTCACCTAACGGTCCCCTTCGCGTCGGCATCGGTGGACCCGTCGGGTCGGGCAAGACGGCATTGATGGAACAGATCTGCAAGCGCTTTCGCGCGTCCTACGACCTCGCCGCGATTACCAACGACATCTATACAAAGGAGGATGCGCGCATCCTGACCGAGGCTGGTGCGCTGGATGCCGAACGCATCATGGGAGTCGAGACCGGCGGCTGCCCTCATACTGCCATTCGCGAAGACGCCTCGATGAACCTTGCGGCGATCGCTGCGATGCGCCGGAAATTTCCGGCGCTTGATCTCGTGCTGATCGAATCGGGCGGCGACAACCTCGCCGCAACCTTCTCGCCGGAGCTGGCAGATCTGACGATCTACGTCATCGACGTCTCGGGTGGCGAGAAGATCCCGAGGAAGGGCGGTCCGGGCATCACCCGTTCCGACCTCCTCGTGATCAACAAGATGGATCTCGCGCCCCATGTCGGCGCCTCGCTCGATGTCATGGATCGCGATACGCGGCGCATGCGCGGCGAAAAACCGTACGTCTTCACCAACATGCGTGACGGCACAGGTGTTGGGGACGTCCTCGGTTTCATCGAACGCGCAGGCGGGCTTTGCTGATCGGCCTTGGCTGATCACGAGCGAAACAAGCGCGAATACTGCGTTTCGTGGCGCATCGCGGCAAGGTCGGAGCGCCAGGCGCAGGTGCCGAGATCCTTCAGGCCGGCCGTCTCTCCCCAGGCGGCGAGCTCCCTGATGTCTGGGACGGACTGGGCGATGATGCGCTGCGCTTCGCTTTGCCCGATCACGCTCAGTCTGATGGCTGCCGAAACGAAATTGCTGACCGCGGCAAGCGCAGCCGCTTCAAGCGTCCTGCGTACCGGCACGAGATGGGCGGCCGCGGTCATTCCGAGCGCGACGGGATAGGCGATGTCGCGGCCGTCGAGCACCGCCCGCGTGTGCTCCAAGGCGGCCGATGGCCATGCCGTCAGGACGGCATCAAGGAAGGCGTTGCCTTGCGCGCTCGTTTCGAGGCGGCGTTCGGCGGACGGCGCCAACGCCAGCGCTAGTTCGTTGATGGGCAGCACGCGCCCGGGATCGCGCCACGTGTTGGCGAGCAGCACCGCATCGGCACGCATCGCCCCATGATGCAGGAGGTCGTTCAGCCATGCGCGGAGACCAGCGGCATCGCGGATGTCGCCGGTTTCGACGGCCCACTCCAGTCCGTGCGAAAAGGCGAAGCTGCCGATCGGGAAATTTGGGGAAAGCCAAGCGAACAGCTTGAGTGCCGCTGCGTCCGTCTGCCCGCCTTCGGCGGCTCTCTCGTTGAGCACCGAGTCTTTGTTCAACGCCAAGATCGCGGCACTTCGGCGCCCTCCACGCACGACAACAGTGCTGGGACAGCCGTTCGAAGCCGCTCGGGCGACCGGGCCAGCAAGCGGGCACACGCGACGCCATCGCGTTGACTCGCGCCGGTCTCGACGTGAACTTCAGGATCCGCGTGTTCGAAGAGTTTGGCCTTCGCCCGCAAGCAATCCAGGTCCGCCCGCTCCGGCGGTACGATCAGCAAGAGACCGACGGCCCGCGCGCCCGAGGCGACGGCAGCCCGATCGAGCACGTGACCGATCGCGCCTTGCAGACGCGTCTCTTCGGCGAAAACGAGCCGACCTTCTCGGTGCACGCGCCAACTATCCTGGAACCAGCCGCTCGGGTGCGTTTCGCCACTCGCCCGGCGCCCGAAGACGACGATGTCGGCCGCGACCAGGCCCGCCTCTTCTGAGAGAGTGATCTCGCAGCGACGCCCGAACCGGGCGCCCCCGAAGAGAATGGTCTCCTGCGGTAGCCAGGTCAGGCAGGCGCCGCCCTCGACACGAAGACAGGTGTCCATCGAAGCCGTCGCGCCCTCGGACCCATACACTTTTTCGGCAGCAACGCTCCCGAGCATCACTTCGGCCCGTTCGCGCAGAGTCAGGTCCAGCCGCAGCGCGTCGCCCGCCACGATGCCCCCGCCTGTATTGACGATCGTTCCGTCGCATGTACGCGCTCGCGCGTGCCGCAAGCGGAGACTCCCGCATTCGTGCAGTGAATGCAGCTGCGTTCGGCCGCCGGCTTCGGCGTAGATAGCGCGAAGGGCACTGATGCTCGGCATGCTTGACCATAGCAGGCTCTGCGGTGTTGCGCGCTTAAGCCTGATACTCGGCTTGCGAACCCATCGTCGTGCTCCGCTCCCAATCGGTCGCATGACCTATTGGCAGCATCTCAGGAACCTTGCTGGTGACCTCGTCTTGCACGTGAACGCGAGCGAGGAGTGGATTAGGATGACGTTGGTGATCGTGAGCGGCAATGGGAACGCATCAGGCACGGACGGAGAGGGGACCCTTGCTGCC
>CAXTFG010000002.1:0-52470 GCA_964243415.1 uncultured Beijerinckiaceae bacterium
AATCCCTCCCTCTCCGCCAATCGCGTCGATGCCTAGGAGCCGCCGTCAGAGGGCCTGATCGGGCGCTGCCGCGGATTCTCCCTGGGCGGCCTGAACGCGTTGCCGCAGCATGTTGACCAGCCCGAGAAAGGTCGTGACAAGATCGGTCGACATGAGCGATCCCCAACCTTTCCAGATACGACCAAACAGAAAACCGGCAACGATCGCCAAACCGACGAGCGGGATAGGGCGCAGCTGCTTGGCGACCGACGCACCAGCGAGGACGGCCAGTTGCTCGCGCCGAAGACCGAGGTTCTGCAGGATATTCAGAAGCGGCGCGGTGAAATGGTCGATCTGGGCGCCGCGGCTGCTGTGGGCTGCCGCCTCGTCCCCCTCGGTTGCCCGCTCCTCGGCGACCGCTTCCGGCGCCGCTCCCGAGCGCAGCGCCACCAGGACCGATGTCGTGCCGATCACGAGATAGACGCCCGCTACCGCCAACGCTCCCACGATCGATCCGGCGAGGCTCGCGATCCAAAGATCGAAAGCGATCGTCAGCGCGAGAAGCACAATGGCGAAGCAGACGCCGGCCACGAAAAATAGCGCGAGCTTCTTCGCGAGGGTCGCGCCGAATTGCGACAGCCGCTCGATGATCGGCGCGACCGCGCCACCGATCAGCCTCGCGAAAAGGCCGGACATCAGAGCGAGCGGCTCAGCAATCCCATCAGCAGCCCCGCGATCCCCGCCACCACGACGGCGGTCAGCGGGTTCTTTTCGATGCGCCCTTCGATGTCGGAGCCGAAAGCGCCGAGACGGTCCTGAGCATCCGACGCATGATCGGACACGCGGTCTCGCATCTGATACGCGCGCCGCTGCAGCTCGTCCCGGGCGTCGGACGCGCGGCCGGCAGCCCTGTCCTTGGCCTGGCCGAAGAGGCCATAGGCTTGGTCGGTGGCATCACTCGCGCGAGAGCGCAGCAGGTCGGTGACGGAGGTCGTCAGCTTGCTGATGTCATCGCGCAGGTCCGCGAGATCGGAGGCAAAATCCTGGGAAGCCTGGTTTACGCGCCTGTCGGCCATCTGACCCTCGTTGCTGGATGCGTTGGACGGTCGGCCGATCCCGTTGGAAGGCAACCATGTCCAACTCGTGCCCCGCTCAAACGCGACCTTCTGTCCACGGTTCCTATCCGACCGCTTGGGCGACCATGGGCGGCGTCTGCGGCGCGGGCGACGGATCTGTCACGCCGGGCTCTTCCCGCGGCGGGACGCCCGGTGCGGGATCGCCGACAGGGATAGGCTCCGGAACCGGCCGGGACGGCTCGGGAGGACTGCCGGGCTCGGGTTGCGGCGTGACCTGGGTGAATATCGTAGCCATACCGTGTTGTGTAGATCGCGCGGGAGCGGCGCTTTCGGCTTGATTCATCATGGGCCGGCAACGTCTCCGTTCGCAGCACGGTTCCGGTTGGGGAACTTGGCTTGGAACTCCGCGGTTGCGCTCCCGCCTCTCCGCGACAGGATGATCGATGGCACCTCGTCCAAGCTGGAAAGGCTACCTCAAGCTCTCGCTCGTTTCCTGTCCCGTGGCCCTCTTTCCGTCGTCCAGCTCAAGCGAGAAACTTTCGCTGCACATGCTGAACGGTGAGACCGGCCATCGGCTGAGGCAGCAATACGTCGATTCGGAGACTGGCGACGTCGTCGAGCGCGACGCCCGAGTGAAAGGTTACGAGGTCGCCAAAGACGATTACGTGGTCGTGAGCGACGACGAACTCGCCGACGTCAAGATCGAGTCCAACCACACAATCGACATCGAGAAATTCGTTCCGAAGCAGGACATCGACAGGCTCTACTTCGATAACAATTACTATCTGACACCCGACGACAAGGTCGGTGAGGAAGCATTCGCCGTGATCCGCGAGGCCATGCGCCGACGCGATGTGGTCGGCATCGCGCGTGTCGTGCTCTTCGGCAAAGAGCGCATGATCATGCTCGAGCCACGCTCCAATGGGCTTGTCGGCACGACGCTACGCTACCGGTACGAAGTCCGGGCGGAAAGCACTTATTTCGATGATCTGCCCCAGGTGGCCGTCACCAAGGAGCTGCTCGATCTCGCGTCCCACATCATCGATACGAAAGCCGGCGCGTTCGAGCCCGATCAGTTCAAGGACCGCTATGGAGACGCCGTCGCCGCCTTGATCCGCGCCAAACAGGAAGGGCGTCCGGCGCCGGCGGGATTTAGCGCCGAACGACCCGGCAACGTGGTCAGTCTGATGGACGCCCTCCGGCGCAGCCTCGGGCAACAAGACGATGGAGCCGGTGGCAAGACGGCCAAGTCCGCCGGAACGGCCTCGGCCAAGTCCGGCCGGTCGGCGCCCAAGACGATCAAAGCAGGTCCGGCCAAATCGGGTCCGGCCAAATCGGGTCATGGCAAGCCAACCGCGGGCAAGCTAGGCGCGAGCAAGGCAAGTTCGAGCAAGGCGAACAAAGCTGGTCGAGCCGCTCCCAAGCGGAAAGCGAGCTGAGTGTTTCGACGGACTGCCCTTTCCGGCGCGGCGCTGAACCTTTAAGGGCACTGCGGACAGCAGGGATAACAAGATGGTTTCGGACCCGAACGCGGACATCCAGCGCAACCAAGTCGAGGCGCGGCAGGGTACGAACCGGCCGAAGGTCATCTATGTCTTGGTGGCGAGCGTCGCCCTGATCGTCGTTGGGTTTATCGTCGTCTGGCTGACGACGACGAAATAGCGGCTCAGCCGGCCGCGGTCGCGCGCGGATGATTTGCGCGGTAGCTTTCGAGCAGACGCGCCGAGTCGACGGCCATGTAGATCTGCGTCGTCGAGAGGGACGCGTGGCCGAGCAGTTCCTGGATTGTACGCAGATCGCCACCGCGGCTGAGCAGGTGCGTCGCGAAGGAGTGACGAAGGGCATGGGGTGTGGCGCTGTCGGGGAGGCCGAGCGCGCCGCGCAGGCGCTCGATGGCCAATTGAATCAGGCGCGGCGATAGCGGTCCGAGACGCTGCCCGATGAACAGCGGACCTTCAGCGGCAAGCGCGTGGGGGCACAGCGCGATATAGCGTTCGACGGCGCGACGGACCGGCTCGATGATCGGCACCTGCCGCGTCTTGCGACCTTTCCCGAGCACGGTGATGTGGTCGATGTCGCCGAGCGGCGCATCGCGCCGCCGGATCCCGAGAGCTTCGGATATGCGCAGGCCACCGCCGTAGAGAAGGGCGAGCACCGCGACGTCGCGTGCCACCGTCCATGCCGGCCGCGTTTCCCCGACGAAGCCCTCGCCGCCCACCACGCCCCTGGCCAGTGCCGCGCTGATCGGTTTCGGTAGCGTGCGGGGAAGCTTCGGAGCGCGGATCGAACTCAGCGCGCTGGTCTTTGCCAAGCCCTCGCGTTCGCAGAAGCGCGCGAACGAGCGGATACCGGCGAGCTGGCGGAGGAGGGAACGGTTGCCGGTGCCAGTGGATCGCCGCCGCGCCATGAACGCGCGGACGTCGGACGGCGTGAGGCGATCGACGGTGTTCAGACTCGGTCTTTCGCCGTGATGTTCGGCGAGAAAGGCAACGAACTGGCGGAGATCGCGAGCGTAGGCGTCGAGGCTGAGCGGTGACATGCGCCGTTCGGCCGAGATGTGCTGCAGCCAACCGGTGGCGGCCGCGACGAACGCGGGCTCGGCCGGGTGGAAGGCGGTGGCGGAATGCGAAGGCTCGGTCATCCGGTAATACCTGCCTGGCGGAAGCTTCTAAATCGGTAACGCGGGGAAGACGTACGGATCGCAAGGAGCTTCGAAGTCGGTTGCAAAGGGCTCGAAACCGCCCGATCGCGCCGGGGCGATCGCTCCTCCATGGCCGCGGAAAGGTTGTATCGCCGGTCGGAACCGGCTACGAGGCAAGTTACCGCGGCAACACAAATACGCGCAAACCTTGCGCTGCCCGTCCGATCAAGCAAGCAGCGATCGGACGCGCGGTCTTGGCCACCGAAGGAGCCACGGCACCCATGGACCATCTCAAGCCACGGTTGATCCCCATGAATCGCCGCCGCCGCATCTACGAAGGCAAGGCCAAGGTCCTCTACGAGGGCCCCGAGCCGGGCACGCTGATCCAGCATTTCAAGGACGACGCGACGGCGTTCAACGCCAAGAAGCACGAGGTGATCGACGGCAAGGGCGTCCTCAACAACCGCATCTCCGAGTTCATCTTCCAGAACCTGAACGACATCGGCGTGCCGACGCATTTCATCCGCCGGCTGAACATGCGCGAGCAGCTGATCCGCGAGGTCGAGATCGTGCCGCTGGAAGTCGTCGTGCGTAACGTCGCCGCCGGTTCGCTCGCGACCCGGCTCGGCATCGAGGAAGGAACCCAGCTGCCGCGCTCGATCATCGAGTTCTACTACAAGAACGACGCGCTGAACGACCCGATGGTGTCGGAAGAACACGTCACCGCCTTCGGATGGGCGAGCCCTCAGGAGATCGACGACATCATGGCGCTCGCCATTCGCGTCAACGATTTCCTGTCCGGGCTTTTCCTCGGCGTCGGCATTCGCCTCGTCGACTTTAAGATGGAATGCGGGCGCCTCTGGGAAGGCGAGATGATGCGCATCGTCGTCGCCGACGAGATTTCCCCCGATTCATGCCGTTTGTGGGACATCAAGTCCAACGACAAGCTCGACAAGGACCGCTTTCGCCGCGACATGGGCGGCTTGGTCGAGGCCTATACCGAGGTCGCGCGCCGGCTCGGCATCATGCAGGAAAGCGAGACGCCGCGGGCGAGCGGTCCGAAGCTCGTCAAGTAGTCCAACGGCGTGGCGAGCGGCGAGGCGCCGCCCGCCACGATAGACCGGCAGGTTCTTCCCTCCGCCTCGATGGGTTTCCCCGGCGAGATCGGATTAGCCTTCGCTCCCGGGGGAAGTAGCTCGGCATCGCGCTGATGTATGCCACGGCGATAACAAATCGCGCATGTGAAGGTCGGAAGCACGTCGCCGTGATCGGCTCCGGGCCCGCCGGGCTGATGGCTGCGGAGGTCGCCTCGGAGACCGCCGATGTGACGGTCTTCGACCGCATGCCGTCTCCCGCCCGCAAACTCCTCCTGGCCGGGCGCGGTGGCCTCAATCTAACTCACAGCGGTGATCCGTCCACGTTTGCAGGCCGATACGGCGCAGCGACGGAGATGATCGGCCCCGCAGTCGACGCCTTCGGTCCGCAAGCGCTCCGCCACTGGTGCGCCGGGCTCGGGATCGAGACCTTTGTCGGCTCGAGCGGACATGTGTTCCCTGTTGGGCTGAAGACCTCGCCGCTCCTGCGTGCCTGGCTGCGCCGGCTCGCCTCGCGTGGCGTCCGGCTCGCCCTGCGTCGACGATGGCGCGGCTGGGACGGCGGAGGGCAGCTCCTGTTCGATACGCCAGACGGCCGCGAGAGCGTCGCTGCCGACGGCGTCGTTCTGGCGCTCGGCGGTGCGAGCTGGCCGCAGCTCGGGTCCGACGGATCGTGGGTCGGCATCCTCCAGGCGGCGGGGATCGAGGTCTCGGCACTCAAGCCGGCGAACTGCGGCTTCTCCGTGCTCTGGTCCGACCGGTTCCGAACTTCTTTCGAAGGGACGCCGTTGAAGAACGTAGGCTTGAGCTTCGCCGGTCACCGGAGCCGCGGCGACCTTGTGGTGACCCGCGCCGGCCTGGAAGGCGGAGCGATCTATCAGCTCGCGGCGCCGTTGCGAGAGGCCATCCATACCAACGGGAGCGCCGTGCTTCATCTCGAGTTGCGGCCGGACCTGCCGCCCGAGGCCCTTCTGGCCCGCCTCGGGCGGCGCCCGCCGAAGCAGTCCCTGAGCACTTGGCTACGCAAGGCGCTCCACCTTCCGCCGGTCGCCATCTCGCTGCTGCGCGAGGCAACGGGAGAGCACGGCCAAGCTCTCACCGCTCTCGATGGCGCATCGTTGGCGCATGTCATCAACGCGGTGCCCCTGCCGCTCAACGCCGCCATGCCGATCGAGCGGGCCATCTCGACGGCGGGCGGCATCGCGCTGGGCGAGATCGATCGTCGCCTCATGCTGAAGCGCCGCCCCGGCGTCTTCGTGGCCGGAGAGATGCTCGACTGGGAAGCCCCGACAGGCGGCTACCTTCTCCAGGCCTGTTTCGCCTTGGGCGCTGCCGCAGGGCGAAACGCGTCGTCGTGGCTCAATCAACGAAATTTGGCCGCGGCGGCTGAGAACACCTGAACCTGACTTCCTCGTCCGCGCGCTTGCAGACCGTTGCGCAGGGCTCGGCGAGACCTTATAGCTCGGGTTTTCCCGATCATCGACGTTCGACATCGCCGATCCGCTTAGGGCGTGGTCCTCGCGGCGAACTGACGAACGATCAACAAAGACCCGCGGGTCAGGAGTTGTCCCATGAGCATTGCGCCGCTGATGCCGAAAGCGACCGCCGTGTGGCTTGTCGAAAACACGTCGCTGACGTTCGATCAGATCGCTGATTTCTGCAAGCTGCACCCGCTCGAGGTGAAGGGCATCGCCGACGGCGAGGTGGCGGCCGGCATCAAAGGCCATGACCCCATCACCTCGAACCAGCTGTCCCGCGAGGAGATCGCGAAGGCCGAGAAAGATCCCGAGCATCATCTCGTGATCGCGCAATCCAAGGTGCGCATGCCGGAGATCAAACCGCGGCGCGGCGCGCGCTACACGCCGTTGTCGCGCCGCCAGGATCGCCCGAATGCCATCTTGTGGCTGCTCCGCAACCATCCCGAACTGAAGGATGCCCAGGTGATGCGGCTCGTTGGCACCACCAAGACGACGATGGACGCGATCCGCACGAGAACGCACTGGAACTCGGCTGCTTTGACACCGCTCGACCCGGTGATGCTTGGGCTCTGCTCGCAGATCGATCTGGACTTCGAGGTGAACCGCGCGGCCAAGGATCGCCCGTCCTCGGCGGACGCGCAGGATCGCGGGCAGACCCTCATGCCGGCGGAGATCACCACTGGTCCCCGCGAAACGCACGTGCCCGATGGACCGGTGTTCGCGGACAGCCGCCAGCGCAGCACGGAGGAAGAAGACATCAACGTCGCCTCCGTGTTTTCCAAACTGAAGACGCTCAAAGCAGACGATCGCGACAGGTAGGGACGCTTTGAGCGATCTTTTAACCTAAACGCCCGAGACTGCCCTGATACCGCTTTAGCGGGCCAGCGCGGTTCCGATGGACGAGCTTCTCAACGACTTCCTCGCCGAAACGTCGGAACACCTCGAAGCGGCGAGCTCTCAGCTCGTTCAGTTCGAGAGCGATCCGACAAATTCCGCGATCGTGGCGAGCATCTTTCGGCTCGTCCACACCATCAAAGGCACATGCGGGTTTCTTGGATTGGGACGGCTCGAGGCCGTCGCGCACGCCGCGGAAGCGGTGATCAGCCAGCTTCGCGATGGCTCGACCGCCACCCCTGAACTCGTCACGCTCATCTTGGCCGCGGTCGACCGCATCAAGCTCATCCTGGTCGAACTCGAGAACAATGCCGCGGAGCCGCCCGGTGACGATTCCGAACTGATCGCGCAGCTCGAATCCCAGCTCGACGGCTTGACCTCGGACGACGGGGTCGAGCCCGGCATTGTCGCGAAGGTCGCGAGTCATTCGCCCGAGCCGGTCACGTCCGCCGGCGGCGAGCGCTTGAAGAGGTCGGAAACGATCCGCGTCGACGTCGCCTCGCTCGAACGCATCATGGTGCTCGTGTCGGAACTGGTGCTGACGCGCAACCAGTTGCTCGAACTCAACCGCAAGCAGGAGGACGAAGCGATCAAGGCGCCGATGCAGCGCCTTTCCGCGCTGACCAGCGACCTGCAGGATTCAGTGATGCGGGCGCGGATGCAGCCCCTGAGCCGGCTTTTCGCCCGGCTACCCCGCCTGGTTCGGGAGCTTTCGGCGGAAACTAAGAAGAAGCTCACCCTGGTCGTCGAAGGTGGCGAGACCGAACTCGATCGGCAACTGATCGAAGTCGTCCGCGATCCCCTGACTCATATTCTCCGCAATGCGGCCGACCATGCCATCGAGCCGCCCGAAGTTCGCGTCGCCCTGGGCAAGCCGGAAGCGGGCACCATCCGGATCTCGGCCAGCCACGAGGCCGGTTATATCGCGGTCTCGGTTGCCGATGACGGACGCGGGCTCGATATCGAAAAGATCAAGGCGAAGGCGCTGCTGCGCGGGCTGATCAACGTCGCCGATGCCGAGACGTTATCGCCAGAAGCGGTGTTCCGCTTCATCTTCCTCCCGGACTTCTCCACAGCCGCGACCGTGACCAGCATCTCGGGTCGCGGTGTGGGTCTCGATGTCGTGCGCGAAAACATCGAGACTATCGGCGGATCGATCAACGTGACGTCGACCATCGGCAAGGGCACGAGCTTCAATCTAAAGATTCCGCTCACTCTTGCCATCGCCCCGGCCTTGATCGTCCAAATCGCCGGACATCGTTTCGCGCTGCCGCAGCAGTCGGTCGTGGAAGCCATCGGCTTCGGCGAGGGTAGCAGCCACAAGATCGAGCATGTCCAGGGCTCGATGGTCCTGCGCCTGCGCGACAAGGTCCTTCCGCTTGTCGATCTCCGAGACGTGTTCAAGCTCGATGAGGCAGCAAAAGGCACGGAGGCCAAGCTCGCCGTCATCATGCGTTTCGGCGCGCACTCCTTTGGAGTTCTCGTCGACAGCGTCGCGGACGTCCAGGAAATCGTCGTCAAGCCGCTCGGCGTCTCGCTGTCGCACCTCTTCGTGTTTTCCGGCCACACGATCCTCGGCGACGGGTCGGTCGTCCTCATCCTCGATCCCGTCGGACTGGCAAGCACCATCGGGCTGACCCAAGCCTTGGAGCTCGGGGTCCAGCACATTTCCGATCGATTTATTCCACCGCGCGAGAAGACTCGTCTGGTCCTGTTCAAAGCCGGCGGGGGAGCGCTGAAGGTCGTCCCGCTATCCCTGATCTCTCGCATCGAGTCGGCGGCATCGGGAGCGATCGCCGTATCGGACGGCCGGCTGATGATGCAGCACCGCGGCTTTCTCATGCCGCTGGTGCAGATCGATGGCTCACCTATCGAGGACACCAACCGGGAGCGTCCGGTGCTCGTGCTCGGTATTGGCGGCGAAAGCGCTGGCCTCATCGTCGACGAGATCATCGACATCGTCGAGGATTGGCTCGACATCGAAATCGCCAGCTCCACGCCGGGGACCATCGGGTCGGCGCGGATTCGCGATACGGTCGTCGAGATCATCGACATCTCCCACTTCGTGAAGATCGCCCGCCCGGATGCCTTGGCGCGCGGCGTCGTCGACCGCTTCTCTGTGCTGTTGGTCGATGATCGTTTGTTCTTCCGGGACATGCTAGCCCCGATCCTCGCGGCGGCCGGTTTTCGTGTCACCACCGCGAGCTCCGGCCGCGACGCGCTCTTTCTGCTGTCCAAGGGAGCCCTGTTCCACGCCATCGTGACAGACACGGACATGCCGGACATGGACGGCTACACGCTCGCCCGCGAGATCAAGCGCGATCCGCGGAACCGGGGCCTCCCGATCATCGCTCTCGCCGCTCACACCGCACCGATCATCTCCGAGGCGGCAGTGGCGAGTGGTATGTGCGGCGTCGTCGGCAAATTCGACCGTGCGGGCCTGTTGTCCATCATCCGCACGAACCTCGATGCGCAGACGCTGGGTACCTACGCGCTCGAAGAGCGCATCATCCGAGAGAACGCCGCATGACACCGTATGCGCTGCCCACTCGGCAGACCCCGGTCGCGGGCGTGCGCGACATGCGATGCTTCACCATCGTTTCGGACGGGCGAACGTTCGGGCTGCCGGTCGAACACATCCAGACCGTCTTCGAGATCCAGTCGGTGACGGCGGTTCCCCTCGCAGCTTTCGAAGTGCTCGGGCTCGTCAATCTTCGAGGCAAGATCGTCACCGCGGTCAGCCTGCGGCGCCGTCTCATGGGGGCTCCTTGCCCCGAACCGTCTCGCCTCGCCGTCGGGCTCGATTACCGCGGTGAAAGCTTTGCCCTCGTCGTGGACGAAGTCGGGGATGTGATTTCCCTCGATCCCGATTCGCAGATCGACAACCCGCCCCACCTTGGTGCGGAACGCATCAAGATTGCCGCCGTGCACAGACTCACGGATTCGATCCTCCCGATCCTCGATCTCGAGTGGGTCTTCTCGTTCGGATCGGAAAAACAATGACGTCGATGCGGCGCCGGCCGGGGATCAAGGATTTCATGCCGTGAAGCAGGTTCTCATCGTCGATGATTCGAGGGTCATCCGCAAAGTCGCGCAGCGCATCGTGCAGGCCCTCGGCTTCGTGTCGCGGGAAGCGGAAAACGGGCTTGAGGCTCTCCGGTGCTGCCGGGCTTCAATGCCGGATGCCATTCTTCTTGACTGGAACATGCCCGTGATGGACGGGCTCAGCTTTCTGATCGAGTTGCGGCAGCTCGAAGACGGCCTTCGGCCCAAGGTGGTTTTCTGCACGACGGAAAACGAGATTCCGCAGATCACCCGCGCGCTCAACGCCGGGGCCGACGAGTACATCATGAAGCCGTTCGACAAGGACATCATCGCCTCGAAGTTCGAGGAAGTCGGCCTCGTCGCGTCCTGATGGCCGAAAGTACAGGGCGCGGCAGATGAGCATATCAGACATGCCGACACCCAACCGACGCACGGTTGGTCCACTTAGCCCCCTTCCCAGGGCGGCGCTGGCGAGCGACAAGCTCCTGCTTCGGCCCGGCATTCTCGTCATCGGCGCTTCGACAGGCGGCCCGCAAGCTTTGGTCGCGCTCCTATCGGGACTCGCGCCGGCTCTTCCGCTCCTCCCCGTGTGCGTCACGCTTCATATGCCGCGGGACCTGATGCCGGTCGTGGCCGGCCATGTCGCCCGACAGTGCGGCGTCGAAACGAGGGTCATCGAAGCGCCCGCCCGGCTGCGCAGCGGCTTGGTATGTTTTGCACCCGGCGACCAACATCTCGTCTTCGACCGCACGACGGAGGGCGTCGAAATGCGCTTGTCCGCAGCGACGTCACGGACCTACTGCAAGCCTGCCATCGACGCGATGTTCGCCGGCGCCGCCCGGGCGTTTGGGGCGCGAACGGTCGGCGTGGTCCTGTCC
This sequence comes from uncultured Beijerinckiaceae bacterium, assembly GCA_964243415.1. Lineage (GTDB taxonomy): Bacteria > Pseudomonadota > Alphaproteobacteria > Rhizobiales > Beijerinckiaceae > RH-AL1. The sequence continues at coordinate 11,086 of CAXTFG010000002.1, forward strand.
GGGATGGGAGAGGACGGGTTGGCCGGCTCGCACGCCATCGTCGCGGCCGGAGGCATGCTCATCGTCCAAGACAAGAAGACCTCGGCGGTTTGGGGCATGCCTGGCGCCGTCTCCAAGGCGGGTTTGGCCACCGCGATCCTTCCTCCTGCGGCGATCGCCGCGGAGCTGATCAAACGCTTGCACGCGAGCGGGGCGCTTCGGTGAGCGCCGGTTTCGGGCAGATCCAGCGCTTCGTCCGGGACACGTCCGGCATCGCGATCGAGGACGACAAACGCTACTTCGTCGAGGATCGACTGAAGCCGGTGCTGCGAGCGGCGGCCCTCGCCGGGCTCGACGAGCTCGCGATCGCTTTGCAGGCCGACAAGCATTCCGATCTCGCCAGAACCGTGACTGAGACGGTGACGATTAACGAGACCTCGTTCTTCCGGGATCGCGCACTGTTTTCGGCCCTTTCGGAACGCCTTCTCCCCCGGCTGCTTGAAGAACGATCCGGGACGCGGAGGCTTCGGATCTGGTGCGCGGGCTGCTCGACCGGACAGGAACCGTATTCCGTCGCGATGATCGTCGACGAAGTCATGCGCCAGCGGACCGGGTGGCGCGTCGAGATCCTCGCCACCGATCTTTCCCGAGCCGTCGTCGAACAGGCGCGACGAGGAACCTACAGCCAGTTCGAGGTCCAAAGAGGCTTGCCGGTCGCTCTGCTTCTTCGCCACTTCTCGCGCGTCGGCGACGTTTGGCAAATCAGCGACTATCTCCGGGCGAAGGTTTCGTTCAGGACGCAGAACCTGATGTCGATCCCTCTCGATTCGGGGCCTTTCGACATCATCTTCTGCCGCAACGTTCTGTTCTATTTCGACGCGACGACGAAACGGCGTGTGCTCGCACAGCTGTCGGGCCTCCTGGCGGCAGATGGGTTGCTCTTGCTCGGTGGCGCCGAGCGCCTCGGCGATCTCTGTCACTGCCTGCGGACCGAACCATCGGCGCCGTTCATGTTCGTGCGCGCCTAGACATCGACGGTGGAGCGGACGGCCGTTCCGGCGGTCTGACCGGCGCTCCCGCCCTTCAAAGAAAAAGGCGGCCGAGGCCGCCTTTTGGGTCAAGCGGTGATCCGCTCGTCGTCCTCGCTCGGTTCGCGCAGGACGTAGCCGCGTCCCCAGACTGTCTCGATGTAGTTTCGCCCTTGACTGGCGTTGGCGAGCTTCTTCCGCAACTTGCAGATGAAGACGTCGATGATCTTGAGCTCGGGCTCGTCCATGCCGCCATAGAGGTGATTGAGGAACATCTCCTTCGTCAGCGTGGTCCCTTTGCGAAGGGAAAGCAGCTCCAGCATCTGATATTCCTTGCCGGTGAGATGCACCCGCGCGCCGGACACTTCCACTGTCTTCTGATCGAGGTTGACGATGAGGTCACCCGTCGTGATAACCGATTGGGCGTGTCCCTTCGAACGACGCACGATGGCGTGAATGCGCGCCACCATCTCATCCTTGTGGAACGGCTTGGTCAGGTAATCGTCCGCGCCAAAACCAAGCCCCTTGACCTTGTCCTCGATGCCGGCCAGGCCGGACAGGATCAGGATGGGGGTCTTGACCTTGGCAACCCGCAAGGTCCGAAGCACCTCGTAGCCCGACATGTCGGGCAGGTTCAGGTCGAGTAGGATGATGTCGTAATCGTAGAGCTTGCCGAGGTCGATGCCCTCTTCGCCGAGGTCGGTCGTATAGACGTTGAAGTTTTCGGACTTCAGCATCAGCTCGATGCTTTGCGCGGTCGCGCTGTCATCCTCGATTAGTAGAACGCGCATGTCTGGCCCCCAACTTGCCCGCGTCAGTCACGCGTCGGCGCGAATCCGTTCACCAAGCCCCCGCTCGAACTGTCGTTCTCGCGGATGCGTCGCGCCCTGGTTTTCATTATCCTTAACGAGCATTGGTTAATGAAATGCTTTAAGTCCTGCTCGATCACGAGAGCATCCCTCGGTGTGCATCCAGGAATTAGCGGCGCGGTTTGAACACAAGGAGGGCTGACGCTGCACGCCGATCGGCGCGAACAACGCGCCGACCTCTTTACGCCACTCGAATCACCGTTCCGCCACTATTACACGGTGGCACGCGGATAAGCAGCGCCAAACGCGACCCCGGTAACCAAGCTGCAACTTCCCTCTGACAAGGTCTGCATGTCTCGCGGAAGCCATCGAAAACTGATCGGGTTCGTTCAACCCGTATCGCGGAGTTGCGTATGAAATCGCGAGATTCCCTTTTGCGCCTGAAGCGCTTCCAAGTTGACGAGAAACGCCGGCGGGTGGTGCAGATCGAGGCCATGATCGCGGAGTTCCTGCGCATGGCCAATGAGCTCGACCGCGAGATCGCCGTCGAAGAGCAGAAGTCGGGAATTTCCGACCTGACCCACTTCGCTTATCCGACCTATGCTCGTGCGGCACGGACCCGTCGGGAGAACCTGACGCGTTCGGCCACGGAGCTAAGAGACCAGCTCGGCGAGGCCAAAGGTCAGCTCGAAGAGGCATCGGCCGAACTCGCCAAAGCACAAGGCCTCGAGGGACGGGAGAAAAGCGCCGACCGCGCAGGCTTTCCGGCGGCGGTGGCCATGATCGACGGCGCCCTGAGCCTGCGAAGCGTCCAGGCCTAGATCTCGGCCGACGAGCGGCTTCGACCGAACCGAAGCCGCTCGTCGACGGCGGGAGCGCATGTCTTACTCAGATCGCGCGCCGTCACAATCCCGCCAAGCGCCCGAGCGAAACCATGCGCTGCGGTCGGACCAATGCTTGCGAGGTCTTCGGCTCATACGGGTGCGGATCCCGACTGTGACTCAGGCCGGTTCCAAAGGCTCCGGAGACCGATGAAGCGCTCTTTCGAGTACATTTGGCCGGTGTTCGGCCTATGCGCCGTCGGTGTGTGCCTCTGGGTCCTCACAAGGGAGTTCAAGGGAGAGAGCGTCGCGTCGGGGGTTTGGCAGCAGCTCGCGTCCATCTCGTGGACCCATTACGCGCTGGCTTTCCTGTCCGCTCTGGTCGCGTATGCGGCACTCGCCTGGTACGATCGCATCGCCCTGTTGCATCTGGGCATCACACACATATCTCTGCCCTTCATCACATTATGCTCGTTCACGACCTACGCGCTGTCGCACACGATCGGCGCATCGGTTTTTTCGGGTGCGATGGTGCGCTACCGGGCCTATTCGACGAAGGGCCTGAGCGCAGCCCAGGTCGGCATTCTCGTCGCTGTGACGTCCTTCACTTTCCTTCTCGGCGTCGTGCTTCTGGGCGGCCTCGTGATGGTGTTCGAGCCCACCGAGCTGCGCCGGATCGCGCGATGGCTTCCGCACATCTTCACCGACGTTGCGGCCTCGCAGGTCATCGGCGTGTGCTGCCTTTTGGCCGTCGCAGCCTACATTCTCGGATCGGTGTTCAGAATGAAGCCGCTCGTGATCGGCGGGTTTCGAATCGTCTATCCGCGGCCCGAGATCACGGCGCGTCAGTTGATCGCTTCGCCGCTTGAGCTGATCGGCGCCTGCGGCATCATCTATTTCGCGCTGCCCGAAGCCGGAAATCCTGGCTTTTTCGTCGTCCTCGCGATCTTCCTCGGTTCCTTTTCGGCGGCGCTCGCGTCGAATGCGCCGGCAGGAGCCGGTGTCTTCGACCTGATCTTCATCAATGCGCTCCCGACCATGCCGAAGGCCAAGGTGCTCGCCGCCGTTCTCGTGTTCCGGCTGTTCTATCTCCTGATCCCGCTGGCGTTCGCGGTGATCGTCGTCGTGCTCTTCGAGCGAAGGCGTCTCAAGCGGGTCCTGCACCCCGAACCGACGAAGTCGGCTCCGTCCCAGGCTTCGCACGAAACCGCTTGAGCGAAGAGCGAGGCGGAACCCGTCCTCGCTCAATTACATGAACGTTTACGCACGATAGTGTTGGAGGCGCGTCGTGCGCAGCCCGGCGAGGCCGTGCTGATCGATCGACATTTGCCAGGACAGAAACTCGTCGACCGTCAAGGTGTAGCGATGACAGGCCTCTTCGAGGGAAAGCAGACCGCCGCGCACCGCCGCGACGACTTCCGCCTTGCGTCGAATGACCCAGCGCTTCGTCCCGCTCGGCGGAAGGTCGGCGATGGTCAGTGGACTGCCGTCCGGCCCGATCACGTATTTCACCCTGGGGCGAAGCACTTCACTCATGACATTTACTCACGGATACGCATCGGTCCATTGCCGCAGATTAGCCACCCTCGTTTAATATTTACCTAAGCCAAGCTGCTGCTTCAGCAGGTAAAAGCGTTCTTCCAAACTGGATATATTGCTAAACTCTCAACTTGGTCGTTTACTTGTCTTGTAATGGTACACAGGCTTTGATCAGATGCTTGCGCGAGACGGGGGTTGCGCGACCGTCGCCGTCGTCGCTATCTACGGCAGGTCTTATCGGCAGCGCCAAACTTGAACAGTCTCGACATCGCCAAATCGCCGGCCGATACGCGCGTTGTCGTCGCCATGTCCGGCGGCGTCGATTCCTCCGTCGTTGCGGCGCTGCTCAAGGCCGAAGGCTACGATGTCGTCGGAATCACGTTGCAGCTCTACGATGACAAGGGAACCGCAGCAGGCCGCAAGGGGACCTGTTGCGCCGGCCGCGATATCGGCGATGCCCGCGCCGTCGCCGCCCGCCTTGGCATTCCCCATTACGTGCTGGACTTCGAAGACAAGTTCCACGCGTCCGTCATCGCGCCGTTCGCCGCAAGCTACGCGTCAGGCGAAACGCCAATCCCGTGCGCCTCTTGCAACAACTCGGTCAAATTTACCGACCTCCTCGCCACTGTCCGCTCCCTCGGAGCCGATGCGCTCGCCACGGGGCATTATTGCCGGACGCTGAGGCTTGCTGATGGACGCCGCGGCCTGTTCCGCGGAGCTGACCCGACCCGCGATCAGAGCTATTTTCTGTTCGGCACGACGCTCGAACAGCTCGCCTACGTGCGGTTTCCGCTCGGCGACCTGCCGAAAACGCAGGTTCGCGACGTCGCCCGCGCGCACGGCCTCGTCACGGCCGACAAGCCGGACAGCCAGGATATCTGCTTCGTGCCGAGCGGGCGGTATTCGGGTATCGTGGCGCGAATGCTGCCCGAGGCGGCGCAACCCGGCGCCATCGTCGATGAGAACGGTACCGTGCTCGGCAGGCACGACGGCGTGATCAATTACACCGTCGGACAGCGCCGCGGCCTGCATCTGGGCGGCCACGAAATGCCCCTCTACGTCCTGCGGATCGAGACCCGGGAGGCGCGGGTCGTCGTCGGGCCGCGCGAAGCGTTGCGCACCCGTCGCCTTGCCCTGCGGGACGTTAACTGGCTGGGCGATGGCGCGCGGTCGCCGGATCATCTCGACCTCTTCGTCCGGACGCGGTCCACGCGCTTGCCCGTTCCAGCTTGTCTCGTTCGAGACCAGGGTGAGATCAGCGTCGTCTTTCCCGCAGAGGATAATGCGGTGTCACCCGGCCAGGCCTGCGTCTTCTACGAGTCCGATGCCGCCGGCGCGCGCGTACTCGGGGGCGGAACGGTGACGAGTTGGACCAAGACGGGCGTGACGGTGCCTACCCGCGAGCATGCGTTCGCCCGTTGACACTCGACATTCCATCATCGAGTACGGCCCTCAGCAACGACCATGTCGAGGCGGCGTACGCGCGGTGGGCGCCCATCTACGATCTGACGTTCTCGCTCGTGATGCGGGCGGGCCGCAAAGCAGCGGCCGCTGCGGTCAGTCGACCGGGACAACACGTGCTCGGTGTCGGTGTCGGCACCGGGCTCGAACTGCCGATGATCGATCGAGCAACCAGAATTACCGGCATCGACCTGTCCCGCCCGATGCTCAAGCGTGCCAAGGCCCGCGTGAGTCGGGAGGGGCTCGCCAACGTCGACGGCTTGCTCGTCATGGACGCCATGCACCTCGCCTTCCCTGACGCCGCGTTCGACGCCGTGGTCGCGCCCTACGTGCTGACCGTGGTGCCGGACCCTCGCGCCAGTCTCGATGAATGGGCGCGCGTGCTGAAACCCGGGGGCGAGATCGTCCTCGTCAATCACGTCGGCGCCGGTCGCGGTCCGGTCGCGGTGGCGGAGGCCTGGCTGGGGCAGCGCGCGGCGAAGCTCGGCTGGCATCCGCAGTTTCCGTGGGCGACGATCGGCGACTGGGTCGCCATGCGGCCGGAGATGCGCCTCGTCGAACGACGCAGCCTCGCGCCATTTGGGCTGTTTACCCTGACGCGGATCGCCAAGCTGTAAACCCTGAGAAGTCGCCGCAATGGCGACTCACGTCGGGACCGGCTATAAATGCCGCATGCGCAGGAGCGGTCCAGATTCGGTGCTGCGCGGCCTGGACATCGCGTTTTTCGACATCGTCCATGCCGGCGAGCTGCACAGGGTGCAAATCAAGCGGAACGCCAGCGCGCGCCGCTTCACCTTGCGCGTGCGCGCCGCGACACGCGATGCCGTTCTGACCATGCCGCCGCGCGGATCGCTGGTGCGGGCGAAACTCTTCGTCGAGCGCCACGCCGCTTGGATCGGGCTCCGGCTCGAACGGCTGCCGGTGTCGACGCCCTTCGGGCCTGGCGCGATCATTCCGTTCCGTGGAATCCTCCACGAGATCAAGCACCGACCCGGCGTGCGCGGCACGGTGTGGGTGGAAGCCGAGAACCTCGCGATGGGACAGGTCGCTGCTCTTTGCAGTGGCGGTGAGGCACCGTTCGTCGCTCGACGTGTGCAAGACTTTCTGATCAAGCAGGCGCGCCTCGACTTGAGCGCTGCCATCGCGCGGCACACCGCGGCGCTCGGCCTTGTGGCGCGGCGCATGACCTTGCGCGACACCACCACGCGCTGGGGCTCTTGTTCCTCGTCCGGCACGCTCAATTTTTCGTGGCGGCTGATCATGGCACCCCCTCACGTGCTCGATTATCTCGCCGCGCACGAAGTCGCCCACCTCAAGCACATGAACCACTCCGCCGCGTTCTGGTCGACGACGGCAAGTCTCGCGCCCGATTACAAACGCGCCGAGGCGTGGCTCAAGGCGCACGGGATCGGGCTGATGCGGTTTGGCGCGTCGACCGACAAAACGGAGCACTGATCCGTCAAGCCGGGTCCGCGCGGCGCAGCCGCCGTCGTGCAGGTCGAACGGAGGTGGGAGGTTGGACGGAAACCCGCCCGGTCTCGTTAGGGCTGCTTCCTTCCGGACCTGACCCGGTTGGCGAGTGGAACGTCCACCGCCAACCTCCCGCCGGCAATGTGGCCCATCATGTCCGCGAGCGCAACCGCGAGACGCTGGTCGAAGCCTCAGCGGTTGAATCTGGGAGGCGCAAGCGGCTTCTTCTCGGGAACCGCATCCGTATCGAGCAGATGGGCGCTCGAGACGAACCGCTCGTCGCCGACCTGGCCGAACACCTTGAGATCCTGACCGCCCTGCGGCACGAACAGCGCCCGCATCATCCGGTCGTCGGTGCACGTGATTTCCGAAAGACGAACCAGCCCGACATCGCCCGCCACGTTGCTGCCGTCGCATGTCGCCCCGCCGGCAAGCTTCAGCTCGAATTGCGCGCCATCCTTTCCGGCGACAAGGGTCCCGGAAAAGGTCTCGTGACTGTTCTGCAATTCGCCGGAGAAGATCCAGACGTCGGGCTGCGCTTCGGCATCGGTCGGCTCGAAGGTGTCGGGAGGTTTCCCGATCTGCGACGGCACCTCACGCGCAGGCATGTCGGCTGATTGTGTCCAGCCCGGTCCATCTCCAACCATTGCGCCAACGAAACCAAGCGTCACAGCGATCAGCCGGGCGCGGATCAAAGCCACGGACGATCCGACGCCATCTTACCTTCAAAGATCTCGACGTCGCCGCTCTTCTCAAGCGTCAGCCCGATGTCGTCGAGCCCGTTCAGAAGAGTGTGCTTGCGGGACGGGTCGACATCGAAGCCAAGCGTCCCGCCGTCTGGACCGTGGATCTCCTGGGTTTCCAGGTCGATCGTCAGCGTCGCATTGGCGCCACGGTCGGCATCGTCCATCAGCTTGTCGAGATCGTCTTTGGAAACGACAATCGGCAAGATGCCGTTCTTGAAGCAATTATTGTAAAAGATATCGGCGAAGCTCGTCGAGATCACGCAGCGGATGCCGAAGTCCAACAGGGCCCACGGCGCGTGCTCGCGTGATGAGCCGCAGCCGAAATTGTCCTCGGCGACCAGAATGCGCGCGGCGCGATAGGCCGGCTTGTTGAGGATGAAGTCCGGGTTCTCGGAGCCGTCCTCACGGAAACGATGCGGGTAGAACAGCTCTTTGCCAAGCCCGGTGCGCTTGATGGTCTTGAGAAAGCGCGCGGGAATGATCTGGTCGGTATCGACGTTAGCTATCTTCAGCGGCGCCGCGACACCGGTCAGCTTGGTGAATTTGTCCATATCGCATCTTAGGACGCTCGCTCTACAGAGGTAAAGCCGCCGGTCGACGGCGCGAGGCGGCTCAAGCCGGCGTGATTCTAGCGGGTTGGCGAGAGCCGCCTCAACCTGACGTAGAGCGCACCGGAACCGCCGTGGCTCTGCGCGGCCTCCTCATAGCCGATGACCAACGATCGGAACTCGGGCATAGCGAGCCATAACGGCACCGCCCGCCTCAGGACACCGACACTGTCGCCGGAGAAGGCGGCCGTGCGGCCTTTTCCGGTGACCACGAGCACCACCTTCAACCCGTCGCGCTGGGCGCCGCCGAGAAAGCGCCGGAGTGCGGGCAAGGCCTCGTCCTGCCGATAACCGTGAAGGTCGATGGCGGCATCGGCCGTCGTACGTCCGCGTGACAGCTTCTGCTTCAGCTTGCGCTCCAGCGGCGCCAGCGGCGGCATGGTTGTCCTCGCTCTCGGAGGCTTGGGCAGGATCGTCGGGGTCAAGGCCATCACCTCCGGCACTGCCGCGGTCTGCGGTCGGGCAAGGCGGTCGGGGAGCACGCTCCCCGGCAATCGCGCCACGCCGGCCGCGACCGTCAGCCAAAGCTCGATTTCCTCCTGGCTCAGGCGGCGAAGCCGTCGCACGACGGGCAAACCCTCCTTCGTCATCGCGCGCTCGTCCCGTCGGTCCCGCCGCTCTTGAGTTTTTCCGACCCAAGATCTTTCGGCCAGAGAACAAACAATGTGCCGGGATGCCGGATCGCCCCGGCGCGAGCCGCAGCGGCCGGGCCGCTGCCGAAGAAAATATCGGCACGAGCAGGGCCGACGATGGCCGAGCCGGTGTCCTGCGCCACCATCAGCCTTTGCAGACGCGTCGGCGCCTCGCCCTGCCTCGGGAGTTCGGCATCGATATAGATCGGCAGGCCGTAGGGCCAGACCATGCGGTCGACGGCCAGGGATCGCAACGCCGTCAAGCTGACACCGGCGGCGCCGACCGGCCCTGCAGCAGCCGGCAGGGCATCGTCGAAACGGAAGAAGATGTAGGAGGCGTTGCGCCGCATCAGCTCGGTCCCGGCGGCGTCCGGGCCCTGGCCGTGCGCGCGGATCCAGCCTTTCAGCTCGCTCATGCCCATCTGCGAGGGCGGGATGTGCAGGGCGTCGACCAGCACCTTGCCGATCGACGTGTAAGGGTAGCCGTTGCGCCCGGCATAGGCGAGACGGCGTGTCGCGCCGTTCGGAAGCAGGAGGCGCGCCGACCCCTGGACCTGGATGAAGAAGGCGTCGACCGGCTCGCGCACCCAGGCAAGCGCGGCAGCGTCGCTGCCGAGGGCGCCCGTTTCGATGGCGGCACGATCGGGCATCGGTACCATCGTGCCGTCCGGGCGGCGGCGGAGCGCGATCGAACCCGCAGCGGCCGGCTCCAGACCGGTTGGAAAGGCAAGAAGCGGCGTGCGGAACTCGGCCGTCCGTACCAGGGAGGCCTCGACGACAGGCTCGTAGTACCCCGTCAGAAAAGCCGGCGCGGTGAGCCGGCGCGGTTCGAACTCGGTCGCGAAAAAGTCGTGGGCGGCAGAGCTGCTGACCGGGAGCGCCAGGGCCAGCGCCCGGCCGCAGACGTGGCGAAGCGCAGCCGGGGGCGCCCGGGAAGCCCGCAAGGGCTGAACGGCGCCCGTGACGGCGGCACAGGAGGCGCGAAATACGTCGAAGGCCGCCGCGAGATCGTCGGCGGGGAGGCCCGGGAGCTCATCGAAGGTCGCCACCGTAAAGCTCGGCTCAAAGGCGCCATGTTCCTGGGACGGCAACGCCGCGACGCTGCCGCCGACGATGAAGGCTAGCGCAGCGGCGGCGGCTTCAAGCCGTTCGATCAATGTCCGGTTTCGGTCGCGACCAGCTTCCAGTTCGGGTCGGCCGACGTGAGATCGCGCGAAAACGTCCAGAGATCGTCCATGTCCGACACGTGATCGGGACTGCCGTCGCGCAAGTCGCCATCGGCTCCATGGGTTGCGGAGATCTGCTTGGATTGGAAGCGCACGGTGACATGCGCGTTGCGACCCTCGAGAGAGGCGGCCCGGAATTTTGCATCGGCGATCGACACGAAGGTCGTCGTGAGCTTCTCGCCCTTCTTCTCGCGCGCGAGAACGGCTGCGTTGAACCCGTCGTACACGCTCGGGGAGAGCAGGTTCTGCAACGTGCGGCGTTCGCCGGCCGCGAAGGCGGTGACGATCGCCTCGTAGGCTGTGCGTGCGCCGTCGAGAAAAGCCGCCGGCGTGAAGGATGGATCGACCGCCGCGATCGCATCCAGACCCGGTTCGGGCGACGAGCCCGTATCGACATAGGGCGTCCACCGGGCCGGATCCGCGGACGGAGGCGGCGCACTCCCCGGCAATCGCACCACATTGGAGCCGGTGGAACCAGGCGCATCGCGGCCATTGCCGGGCCGAACCTCCGGCGGGGTCGGGGGACGCTGCCGCTGGAACCCGGTGTTCTGACCGAGGGCCGCGTTGAGCTTCCACACCACGAAGATCGCTACGACAGCGAAAACGATCGTGAGGGGGTCGAAAGGCATGAAGCAGATACCGCTGGCGAGAGGCAGCAAACGGCGCGTTGCGAAACGCCGCCCGCACGAACATCTAACCATGTGGTGACGGCGGGCGTAACGTCCAGCGTTTTGCCCTTCCGCGAGGTGGATGCCCATGCGTTGGTCGAGCCGTATCAAGACCGCGCTGGTGCTGTGGTGTCTTGCCGAAGCGCTCGTGTTCGGCTTGCTTGTCCATTTCTTCGGCCTGGGTGCGGTCCTGATCACGGAGCTGGTCACGGGCATGGTCGGCGTCATGTTGCTGAAGCGGACAGGTGCCACGACCCTGATGATGCTGCGGGACTCGTTTCAGGGTTCCGGCGGTGCCGGCGGCGACGTTCTGGACGGCGGCCTATCCGTGCTCGGCGCCCTCGCCATCCTTCTGCCCGGCTTTCTCTCCGATCTCATCGGGCTCGTGCTGCTTAACCAGCCGCTGCGCGCCCGCGTCGCCGGTGTGCTCGGGGGAAAGGGTTGGATTTGGGGGCGCCGAGGCGGCCGCAGCGGGCAGCCTGGCGTGGTCGACCTGACCCCGGACGAATGGCGAAGCGTCGACGGACGCGGCACGTCCGAGCTCCGCCGGCCCTGAGCCGCCGGCCCGGTCGCCTTGTGGCGGCGAACCGACCATGCTAGCCGAACGCAAAGTGCGCTCGCGGCCGCGCGGCATGAGGGGTGGATGATGGCTGAGGCGAACGGCAACGGGACGGCGCAGGCAGAATCTCAGCAGGGCCAGCCGTCGCTCAACGCGCTCGTCCAGTTCACCAAGGATCTGTCCTTCGAAAATCCCAACGCGCCCCGCTCGCTCGGACCGCAGGAGAAGGCGCCCAACATCTCCATCAACGTCAACGTCAACGCCAAGCAGCTGGCCGACACCGAATTCGAGGTGAACATCATGCTCGAGGGCTCCGCCGGAGAAGGCGCGGGCACACTGTTCAAGTTCGAGCTCGACTATGCCGGCATCTTTCGGCTGACCAACATTCCGGAGGAGCAGCGGCATCCGGTCGTCATGATCGAGTGTCCGCGCCTTTTGTTTCCCTTCGCGCGGCAGATCATTGCCGAGGCGGTGCGCGGCGGCGGTTTTCCACCGCTCTACATCGATCCCATCGATTTCGCCGCTCTTTATCAGGCGCGCATGGCCGAGATGGCGAAATCGGGCGGCGCATCCGGAATCCCATCCTAAATCCCCCAGGGTCGTCGCGGGGTCGTGATCAGATCGCTGCGGTTTGCGGCACGGCCGGAGCATAGGTCAGCCACACCGCGCCGCCTCCGAGTTCCGCGATGAAGGCAGCATGGGCGATCGCCTCATCGTGCGTCAGCGCCGAGGGAAGCGGTATCGGCCGCGGCAGCCGCTTGGCGGAGGACACGCCGCCCCAGCTGCGCGACGCGGGCCCACTGAAGACGAGAGCGGTCTGCCGGCCGCCCGTGAGCTCGGCGTAGACTTCGGCGAGGATCTCTGCGTCGAGAAGGGCGCCGTGCTTGGTGCGGCGCGAATTATCGATGCCGTAGCGCGAACACAAGGCATCGAGGCTGACCGGCGATCCCGGATGACGGCGACGCGCCAGCGCGACCGTATCCACCATGCGTTCGGTATCGAGAGCGGGCTGACCGAGCGCGACGAGTTCGGCGGAGATAAACCGAAAGTCGAACTCGGCATTATGGGCGACGAGCTTGGCGCCTTCGATGAACTGAACGAAGGCCGCGGCGATGTCGGCGAAGAGCGGCTTGCCCGCCAGGAACGCCGACGACAGGCCGTGAACGGAGAAGGCCTCGTCGGGCATGTCTCGCTGCGGATCGAGGTAGTGATGGAAAGTGTTGCCGGTCGGGATGCCGTTCAGCAGTTCGACGCACCCGATCTCGACGACGCGGTGGCCCGTTGCCGGATCTAGCCCCGTCGTTTCCGTGTCGAAGACGATCTCACGCACGGCTCAAGCCCGCCCCGAGCGCCGCGATGACGGCGCGCACCTGCTTCTCCGCCGTGTCGAGCCCGTCGCCGGTCTCGATCACGAAACGCGCGCGCCGACGTTTCTCTGCGTCAGGCATCTGCTTGGCCTTTATGGCGGCAAAGCGCGCTTCGGTCATGCCCGGTCGGGCAAGAACTCTTGCCTTCTGCACAGATTCTGGAGCGGACGCGAGCACCACGACGTCGACGTCGACATCGCTTCCCGTTTCGAAAAGGAGGGGAATGTCGAGCACGGCAAACGCACTGCCGTCTTCCGCGCAGCGGGCGAGGAAGGCCGCGCGGTCTTCGCGGACGAGCGGATGCACGATGGTTTCGAGCCGCTTCATGGCGGCGGGGTCGTTCATGACGCGTTGGCCCAGAGCCGTCCGGTCAATCGTGCCACCGGTCTCGACGCCGGGGAATGCGGCCTCGACCGGGGCAACGGCCTCGCCGCGATAGAGCCGGTGGACGGCGGCATCGGCATCGAACACCGGCACGCCCGCACGAGCGAACATCGCGGCGGTGGTCGATTTCCCCATCCCAACAGAGCCGGTGAGGCCGATCACGAGCACGAGCGCGCTTCGATATCGGCACCGACCAGATGCCGGAGCGCAGGCGTCACGATCGGCCGCGCGCCGAACCATTTCGCGAAGCCGGGAACGGCTTGGTGAAGCAACATACCGAGGCCGCCGACCGTGTGCAGGCCGCGCGAGCTGGCCTGTCGCAGCAACGGGGTGATCTGCGGCACATAGACGATGTCGGTCACGACGGCGTGTGGCGGCAACGGCGACAGGTCGATGTCCAGCGGAGGATGGCCGGCCATACCCGCCGAGCTGGCGTTGACAAGGAGATCCGTTGCGCCAAGCAGCTCGGGCACGCCGACAAGCGGCACGGCTCGGCCGCCGAGCTGATCGACCAGCATCTTCGCACGGTCAATCGTCCGATTGGCGACGACGATGTCGGCGAAACCTCGGGCGCATAGGGCATCGACGATCGCCCGCGCCGCACCGCCGGCGCCAAGCACCATCGCGCGCCCACGGCACTGGTCCCAGCCAGGCGCCTCGGCGTCGAGCGCACCGCAGAACCCAGCGCCGTCCGTCGTATCTCCATGCAATATGCCGGCGTCCCACCACATGGTGTTGACGGCGCCGAGCCGCGCGGCCGCGGGTGTCAGCGCCGCGCACACCGCGGCTGCCGCCTCTTTGTGAGGGATCGTCACGTTGCCGCCCACAAAACCACGAGACGGCATGGCGGCGATGAACGCCGCAAGCTCTTCGGGCGCGACGGCCAGCCTCTCGTAGCTTCCCGCGAGATCCATCGTGCGCAGCCAATAGCCATGGACCAGCGGTGATCGGGAATGCTCGATCGGCCAGCCGATGACGCAGGCCTTTGGCGGCATGCTCACCGCTCGACCGCTCCTTGCTCACGCAATAGGGCGAGAAGGGGAACCATCGGCATGCCGAGAATGGTCGATTGATCGCCCTCGATGCGCTCGAAGAGGTGGATGCCGAGCCCTTCGACGGCATAGCCGCCGACGCTTTGCAGGACGGCCTCGCCGGCGAGACCGAGGTAGCAATCGACGAAGCCGGCGGAATAGGGGCGGCAAGTCAGATGCGCCTCGGCGCAAGCTTCTGCGAGGACGGCGCCGTCGCGCGACAGGCAGAGGGCGGCATAGAGGGTGTGGCGCTTGCCTGCCAAAGAAAGGAGCTGCGAGCGGGCCGTCTCGAGGTCGACTGGCTTTGTCAGCAAACGACCATCGATGCTGAGAGTTTGGTCGGCACCGACCACGAGGCGTTCCGGATGCTGACCACTGACCGCCAAGGATTTTTCGCGCGCGAGAGCCCCGGCGATGACGGCGCCTTCGGCCCCCTGCGCCCGGAGTTTCTGCTTGATCCCGCGCTCTTCAACCTGCGCATCGATCGCTTCAAAGGAAATGCCCGCTGCGGCAAGGAGCGCGCGCCGGGCCTGGCTCTTCGAAGCGAGGATCAGGGGCCGCGGCAAGAGCCAGAGCGTCGACATGTTATTCAAGGGCGAACGACTTGTGCCGATGGGCGCGCAGGAGATCCGTGATAGCGGCAGCCGTTTCCTCGATGGAGCGGCGCGTCACGTCGATCACCGGCCAGCCCTGTCGTTCGAAGAGCCGCCGGGACCCGTTGATCTCGTCGGTGATGAGCTTCTTGTCCACGTAGTTGGGAACGTCCTCACCGTGCGTGAGCAGCCGGCTGCGCCGCACTTGCACGATACGGTCCGGCGTGGCGAGGAGCCCGACGACAAGCGGGCGGATCAGGGTCCGGACCGACTTTGGGACCTCGACGCTCGGCACCATCGGAAGGTTCGCTGTCTTGAACCCGCGATTGGCGAGATAGATGCTGGTCGGAGTCTTCGATGTACGGCTGATACCGAGCAGGACGATATCGGCTTCCTCGTAATTGTCGACGTTGGCTCCATCGTCATGAGCCATCGTGAAGTTGAGAGCGTCGATCCGTCGGAAGTAGTCGGAGTTGAGCGTGTACTGCGCGCCGGGCCGCGGCGTCGCATCCATGCCGATGTAGTTGTGGAAGAAGTCGAGGACAGGTCCGAGCACAGACAGGGTCGGTGCCCCTGCCTCCCGGCAGGCATTTTCGAGATGCAGGCTGAGATCGCGGTCGACGAGCGTGTAGAGGACGATGCCGGGTGCGGTCTCGATCTCGCTGATCGCGCGGTCCAACTGGTCACGCGTTCGGATGAGCGGGAAGATGTGCTCCATCGCCGTCACCCCGGCGTACTGCGCGACGACAGCGCGGCTGACCGCCATGAGAGTTTCGCCGGTCGCATCCGAGACCAAATGCAGATGGAATCGCGTCCGCGTCGCAACCTCCGCAAAGTGACCGCAGCCCGGGAAAGCTGGGGGTGACGGTGGACAACCGTCGTACGACGGCCGAGCCGCACGATCGCGTACCCTGGACGGCCAAATTGTTCAACAACGACGGCGTTGGGACAGATCTCCAACAGCTTGTCTGAAACCGTTAATAAATCGTTAACGACGCTGAGCTTGCGGCCAATCGCACCGAAGCGTCTGAGTCAAAGAGGTTTTTAGAACTCAGTCGGCCATTCGCACCCGATGTGGACAAGACTCGCAAGTGCCAGTCTCAGAGTGAGTTTGTGCGTCGAGGATGGTGGGCCTATCCATCATCCAATAAGAAACAGATAAAGAGTCTCTAAAAGGTATTTTTGATTTGCCTTCCGTAATGCCTGCGAGCCCTTCGCGGTTCCTCCAAGCTTTAGCCGGCGAGCCCGTCTGGCCGCCGCCGCTCTGGCTGATGCGGCAGGCGGGACGTTACCTCCCCGAGTATCGCGCCATCCGCGCCGAGTCCGGATCTTTCCTGCGGTTTTGCTACGACCCGCGCATGACGGTCGAAGCTACATTGCAGCCGATCCGCCGCTTCGGTTTCGATGCCGCCATCGTCTTTTCCGACATCCTGGTCGTGCCTGACGCGCTGGGACAGCGCGTGACGTTCGAAAGCGGCGAAGGTCCTCGCTTGCAGCCGATCGTCGACGCGAGAGGCTTCGAGCGTCTGCATGAGAAGATCGACCTCGACCATCTCGCGCCGGTGTTCGAGACGATCGCGCTTTTGAAACACGAATTACCGGGCGGGACGCCGTTGATAGGCTTTTGCGGCGCCCCATGGACCGTCGCAAGCTACATGATTGCCGGCCGCGGCACACCGGATCAGGCGCCGGCCCGCACGCTGGCCTATCGCGATCCCGTCCTGTTCCAATCCCTCGTCGACAAGCTGGTCGAAGCCTCGATCATCTACCTCCGCCGGCAGGTCGAGGCCGGCGCCGACGCGATCCAGATTTTTGACACCTGGGCCGGCGTTCTACCGGCGGGCGAGTTCGAACGTTGGTGCGTCAAGCCGATTGCGGCCATTGTCGCCGGCCTGCGTACGGCGCATCCGAAGGTGCCGATCATCGTCTTCGCCCGCGGGGCCGGGCCGCGCCTGCTCGAGCTCAAGGAGGAGACCGGTGCCGACGCGCTCGGCCTCGATACGGCGGTCGACCCGCACTGGGCGGCACGCACCCTCCCGGTCTCGACCGTGCTGCAGGGTAACCTCGATCCTTTGGCGCTCATTGCCGGGGGTCGCGCGTTAGAGGCCGCGGTAGGCCGGATCCTCGCCGCTTTTCGCCACAGGCCGCACATCTTCAATCTCGGCCATGGCATTCTGCCGGAAACCCCGATAGCCAACGTGGAGCGGCTGGTGGAACTCGTCCGTCGCGATGCGGGCTGATCGCCATCCGTGGGCGAGCGCACGCACTGAACCGAGAGGATCGTTTGGGCTATCTCTGGCTGAAGGCGCTCCACGTGCTGTCGATCATCTCCTGGATGGTCGGTCTGCTCTATCTGCCCCGGCTATTCGTCTACCATGTGGAGGCGGGAACAGGGTCGGCGCAGGGCATCACCTTTGAGACCATGGAACGCCGACTCATGCGCGGCATCATGCTCCCGGCAATGATCGTGGTCTGGATTACCGGCATTTGGCTGGCGATACAGGGCGGATGGTGGAAGGCCGGCTGGCTGCACGGCAAGCTTTTGCTCGTTGTCATCCTCAGCGGCTTGCACGGCTATCTCTCGGTCGAACGCAAAAAGCTCGCTGCCGGAACCAGTCGCCGGTCGTCGCGTGATTTCCGGCTCATCAACGAGGTTCCGACGGTGCTGCTCATCGGCATCGTCGTCCTCGTCATCGTGAAACCATTTTAGACGTTTTTCTGCGCCGGTCGGCTCAAGACGGGCGATCGCCGCCTCAGCGTGGGGCCAGCACCATCACCATCTGGCGGCCTTCCAGCGAAGGCTCGGCTTCTACCTTCGCCAGCGTTCCGGTCTCCGCCTTCACACGTTCGAGCAAGCGATAGCCGATGTCCTGGTGCGCCATCTCGCGGCCGCGGAAGCGCAGGGTGACCTTGACCTTGTCGCCCTCTTCGAAAAAGCGCCGGACGGCTTTCATCTTGGTATCGTAATCGTGGTCGTCGATCCCCGGCCGCAGCTTGATCTCCTTCAGCTCAACCGTCTTCTGGCGCTTGCGGGCCTCCGCCGCTTTTTTCTGTTCGGCGAAGCGATGCTTGCCGTGATCCAGGATCTTGCAGACGGGAGGATTGGCGTTCGGGACGATCTCAACGAGATCGAGCCCGGCCTGCTCGGCGATCTCGAGCGCGACTGCGGTCTCGGTAATGCCGCGGTTTTGACCCTCGGCATCGATCAGCTGCACTTCTCTGACCCGTATCTCCCTGTTGGTTCTCGGTCCATCTTTCTGCGGGACCGGCGGGGCTTTCATCGGACGGCGAATGGGGATCTCCTGATTTGATGGCGATATGTCGAGCGCAGGGAAGAGACCCTGTACTGAATAAAAGATCGGATGACGACTTGCCAAAGTCAATGAAGGCGATTCGGCGATCGGCGAGGTCGGGCTTCGCGCGAGGCCATCGAGGGCGCGCGACACGCCCAAAGAATCAGGCGAGCGCCGCTTGACGTTCGAGCAAGGCCGCATAGGCGCCGAGTGTATTTTGCGTCGACCGTTCGACGGCAAATCGGCTCTCGACGTGCCGCCGCGCCCGAAGGCCGAGGGCGTCGCGGCTGCTGGCCCCGAGCGCGAGTGCCTCGCCCAGCGCCGTTGCCAGCGCCGTCGGATCGCTCGGAGAGACGCGCCAGCCCGTGCGTCGGCCAGCTTCGACATCAGGGGGCGCCAGCACCGTTTCCGGTAAGGCGCCGAGGTCTGACACGACGACGGGCGTGCCGACCGCCTGAGCCTCGATCGCGACGCGTCCGAACGATTCCGCCTCGATCGAGGGAACGACGACAACCGCCGCGGCGAGCAGCGCCGCCGGCATATCGGCGCAATCGGGGAAGCGCTTAATCTGGGTGTGCAGTGCCGCCGCTCGCGTCGCCAGCTCGATCTCGCGTCCAAACGTCCCTTTTGCGTCGCCAATGAACACCAGCTGCAAGTCATCGACGCCCTGGGAAACGAGCATGCGCACCGCCTCGATCAAGACCTTGTGCCCCTTCCATATGCTCGGTTTTGCAACGAGGAGGATGATTCGCTCGTCCGGTGATATTTGCCAGAAGGCGCGAAGCCCTTGAACGCGGCCCGGCGCAATGGCTGCGGCGGAGAACGGTTTCAGGTTGACGCCTGGACGGATCAACGTGACGTGGCCGGCGGCCTGCGGGTAAAGCGAGGTGATGGACGCTGCGGCAAATCGCGATCCCGCGATCACCGTGTCGCCCTGGGCCATCACGGAATTGTAGCGCTGCCGGATGATCGATTGCCCCGGCGAGATCTGGCCCAGACTTGTGACGAACGGCAGCTTGGTAGCGCGGGTCGCGGCATAGGACATCCATCCGGCGCCGCGCGAACGAGCGTGGACGAGGTCGATTTGTTCTTCCCTGATCAACTTCCGCAGACGGCGCGACAGGAAGGCCATCGCGAGGGGATTGCCGGTCTGCGACGGGAAATCGAGCCAGACGCCGCCCTTTGCCTGCAACTCGCTGACGAGGCGTCCGGCCGGCCCGGCGACGAGCGGACGCGCACCCACATCCGCCAGTGCCGATGCAACATCGATGACCGCGGAATCGCTGTCCGCGTCCGCGAGGGCAGCCGTCACCTGCAAGATCGTCCGCCCGGCGAGTCGATGAGTCCCGCGCTGGTGGAGGGAGAATCCGAAATCCTCGTTCATCGCGGGCTCGATCGGCTATGGACGTTGGGGCCGGCGCGGGCGGCGGGAATGCAGAAGCGTGGATGACCGAGAATAGACTGGTAAGCTTAATGGAACCGAAACACGTCGGCGTCGGCGAGGGGTCGCAGGCGCGGCGGATCGCCTATCGCCGCCGCGAGGGACGCGGTCCCGGAGTCGTCTGGCTCGGCGGCTTTCGCTCGGATATGCTGGCCACCAAGGCGACGGCGCTCGACGGGTGGGCGGCGGCCCGTTCCCGCGCCTTCCTTCGCTTCGACTATTCTGGGCACGGCGAATCGGACGGTCGCTTCGAGGATGGAACGATCTCGCGCTGGCTCGACGACAGCCTTGCCGTCATCGCGTCTCAGACAAGCGGGCCCCAGATCCTGGTCGGTTCATCGATGGGCGGCTGGCTCGCCCTGCTCGCTGCTGGACGCCTCGCCGCCGCCGGCACACCGCCGGCTGGCTTGGTTCTGCTCGCGCCGGCCGTGGACTTCACCGAGCGGCTGATGTGGGCGGGTTTCGACGCGGCGACGCGACGCGAGATCGACGAGAAAGGAGTCCACTTCAGGCCGTCCGACTACGGGCCGCCGGTGCCGATCACCCGGGCGCTGATCGTCGACGGACGCCGCCACCTCGTGCTCGAGGGAATGGTGCGCTCGCATGCTCCCGTCCACGTCCTCCAGGGCATGCAGGATCCGGATGTGCCCTGGCGCCACGCCACGCTTCTCGTCGAGCACCTCGCAAGCGACCCCGCCGTCGTGACTTTGATCAAGGACGGCGATCACCGCCTATCGCGGCCTCAGGACATCGTCCGGCTGATCGCAGCGGTCGAGGGGATTGCGGACGCCGGCCGGCCGAATGTCGATGGCGGCGAAGCCGGATCGCCCGAACCCGCCGGGTGTTGACCCGTCGAGCTTGAACGCCCTACCGTCCGTAAGGGTCGCTTCCACTCTGGACGCGGAGGTGCTGAGCGCCGGATGCGCCGGGCAACATGCCGAGCCCATCGGTGCGCAGGGCGGCGTTCGCAGTCCCGTTTGTCGACCAGGCGCTCGTGGACTGGCCTGAATTATCGACGCGGACGCGCCCGGTTATGACGACCCGGCCGCACGTGCCATCGCCGAGGTCCGTGAAACCCGGGCCATACACTTCACAGCGGTCGACGACTCGCATGACCGTTCCGACCTCCTCGCCGTGAGCTGCCAGCGCGCTCGAGAGGAGGACGGCGCCGAGCGGAACGATCGAGGACAAGGTGCGGATCGGAATCATTTTGGCCTTTCGATCCGGCGAAGCTGACCGCACATTCGGGCAACAACGTGGTCCAATCTGGGGCGGGTCGTCACCAATCGCCAGCCGCGGCCTGGACCAGCGCGAGCGCGGCGACGGCGGCCGTGTCGGCCCGCAGGATCCGTGGGCCGAGCGACAGGCGGACGACTTGCGGCATCGCTAGCAGGGCGTCGCGTTCCTCCGGATCGAAGCCGCCCTCCGGCCCGACGAGCACCGCCAGCGGCGTTCCGCGTTCGATGGCGCGTAGCGCGGCGAGCGGGTCCGTCGCGTCGGCCTCCTCGTCGCAGAAGACGAGCGCGCGCTCGTCCTGCCAGCGCAACAGGATCGAGGGGAGGGATGCGGCGGCAAGAACCGTCGGGAGGCTGATGGTCCCGCATTGTTCGGCAGCTTCGATCACGTTGGCCCGCAGCCGATCCTCGTTGAGCCTGCTGCTCTGGGTCCGGCGTGTGATGATCGGTTGCAAAGCGCTCGCGCCCATCTCCACCGCCTTTTGGACCAGATAGTCGAGGCGGGCGTGCTTGAGCGGGGCGAAGAGGTATTGCAGGTCGCCGGCGGCGGTCTGCGGGCGCGTCGCGGCAGCGACCGACAGGATCATCTGCTTCCGCGTGCTGCCGGAGTTCAGGATCGCCCGCCATTCGCCGTCGCGACCGTTGAAGATCAAGACCGCGCTGCCTTCTTTCAGCCTGAGTGCATTGCAAAGATAATTGCGTTGGCTCTGTTCGAGGGCCAGGACGGCGCCGGCGTAAAGGTCGGAGCGAACGTAGAGGCGGGGAGCGGAGAAGTCGTAAGACGCCATGGCGGGCCTTAGCAGGCCGGCGCGGCGGCTGCGATCATTTTCGATCACCTCGCGCCGATCGTGGCGCCAGGATTTTGCGAGGGGGCTACCACGATGGTTTCAGCGGTTCGTTCGCCTCGCGCGGCGGTGGGCGCGGCGCTCGTGTCTCTGGCGCTTGCCGGCGCGGCCTATGCGGGAGACTGCAACACCGACGTCGGCGGTCTGAGCCAGAAGCGTCAGATGTTCATCGACAAGCTCAACGTGTTGGCGAAGGTGACCAAGGGCAAGCTCGATCCGGTCGCCTCGTGTCCGGTGCTGCGCGGCCTGGTCAAGGCGGAAGGGGATCTTCTCCAGTATCTGGTCGCCAACAAGAATTGGTGCAACGTCCCCGACGAAGCGGTCAACAACCTCAAGGCGGCCGACACGAAATCGCAGGCTTTTGCGACACAGGCCTGCAACTTCGCCGAACAAGCGAAAAAGGCCCAGAAGCAGGCGGCCGCCGGCGCCAGCGTTGCCGCCGAGGCAGCCCAGAAGCTACCGACCGGACCCCTCTAGACTTACCCACACCTAGCCGTTCATGGCCGGTTTTGAGTCGCGTTCAGGTGTCACGGCCGGTGACGCGGCGCCGGTTCTGCCCGATGCCGTCCGCCGGCAGATCCTGTTCCGGTGGGCGCCCCGCAGTGCCATTCCATATCTCCAACTCGCCCGTCTCGATCGGCCGATCGGATATTGGTTGCTCGTGCTGCCGTGCTGGTGGTCGAGCGCGCTCGGAAGCCTTGTCGGCCACCGTTCCCCGAATGGCTGGCAGCTGTTGCTCTTCCTGATCGGCGCCATCGCCATGCGCGGCGCCGGCTCGACCTACAACGATATCGTCGACCGCGATCTCGACGCCAAGGTCGAACGTACGCGCTCTCGTCCCGTCGCGTCGGGTCGCGTGAGCGTCGGCGCGGCCCGGGCCTTTCTGGTCGCGCAGGCCTTGGTCGGTTTCCTCGTCGTCACCCAATTCAACCTTTTCACCATTCTGCTCGGCATCGGGTCTCTGGCGATTGTCGCCGTCTACCCCTTCGCGAAACGCGTCACCTCCTGGCCGCAGCTCGTGCTGGGCTTTGCCTTCGCCTGGGGCGGCCTCGTCGGGTGGGCGGCGATGAACGGGATGCTCGCCGCTCCCGCCTACTTCGTCTACGCCGCCGCGGTTGTCTGGACGATCGGGTACGACACCATCTACGCCCTGCAGGACGCGCGGGACGATCCAGCCGCGGGGATCAGATCGACGGCGACTTTCTTCGGTCCGTATGTCCGCGTCGCGGTCGGACTCCTCTATGCCGTCGCGGTCTTGCTGATGGAAGTCGCGCTTTCGAGCGGCGACGTCGTCTCGTCGCCATTTGCCCAGGCCGGCGTCATCGGCTTCGCCCTGCACCTCGGATGGCAGATCGGACGCATCGACACATCCGATCCGTCCGGTGCCTTGCAACTGTTTCGATCAAACCGCGATGCCGGCCTGATCCTGTTTGCCGGGCTGATCCTGGCGACTAAGACTTGAAGACGGGGAACGCTCCGGCAAGGTGAGCATTAAGCCGCCGCTCTTCGACGCACTGTCTATTTCAGCCCGGACGCTCACCGATGCATCTCTTAAAGTACGCCATCATCGCCTTCGTGATCTCGCTCATCGCGGGCGGCCTCGGGTTTTCGGGCGTTTCGGCGGCGGCCGGCGGCGTCGCGAAGATCCTCTTCTTCATCTTCCTGGCGATCGCGATCATCGTGCTGCTGCTCGGCGTGACCGTCTTCAAAGCCGCAACCTGATCGCGCCAGCTGCCTCCTCGCCGACGGGATGATCGAGCCGGTTCGGCAATCATCCGGTCGGCGGCCGATTCGGTCGAGACACAGCGTCTATCTCTGCACCAGAACCTTTCCGGCCGCGGCGTAAACGGCCCGGCGAAAGGCGCCCTCAAGGCTGACGGCGAAATTGTAGTGCGTGCGCGAGAACGGCATCGCCTTAAACGGCCTGTTTGAGCGCCACCCGACCAGGATGGCGCCGATCCGCGTCATCTCGCGATCGAACATCAGCGCGCCACCCGACGCACCGTCGCCGGTGTCGCAATCGAACGCGAACTCCCGAGTGCCCTCGGCGCCCTCGGAGAGCTTGTTGTGCAGCAGACAATCCTGCATCGACAGCTTCTTGGCATCACCCCAGTCGATGTGACCGCGCGACACGAAAATGACCGGCTCGTTCTCCGCGATCTCCCCGGCGATGCCGTAGGGCTTCACGCCAGAGACCGCATGCGTGAGTCGGACGACGGCCCAATCGTGGGTGACCGCAGCCTCGTAAGGCTTGGTGCTGCCGGCAACGATGCTCCCGAGATCGATCGGAACGTGCATTTCTGCGCCATTGACCGTCAGGTCGAACGAGCAGGTGTTCGCCCTGAGCAGGCCATTCTCGTCGTAGAAGACATGAGCCGCCGTGGTCAGGACGTCATCGGTGAGGGTGAGCTGTCCGGCACCGTGCGCATTTCCGCACTGAATCAGTCCGGAGGCCGCGTGAGTCCGGACGAGGTCCTTCGCAACGAGGTCGTGTTCTTCAGCATAGGCCTGCGGCAAGCGACGCGCGTCCTGCCCGAAGACCACGACGGGGACGATGGTATTATCCTGGACGGAGATCGCCGGAGCGGGAACGAAGGGGGCGGCGTGCAAGGGAGACAGGACGCCGAAATAAGCCAAAGCAGCAATGTAAGCTCCACCCTGAACCCGCATTCCCACCTCGCCCCCGGACCGGTACGGCGAAACAGTGCCGGCAGCTTTGGCTCAAATCAAGGCAAGCTCTTGCGATTCTTGATCTTGCGACCGTGTGCGGCCGACAAGCCTTGCACCCGCGATATCGCCGTTGCTAAGCCCCGGCAACGATCCCAAGAGCTCCACCCATGTCGATCCGCGGCCTCTACGACAGCAAAGTGCGGAACGGCCTCATCTCGCGCGACCCCGCGCAGAAGCTCGTCATCACGCGTCTCGACGATCTTTGCGAAGAGATCAGCGGCTACAGTCCCGTCCGCAAGACATCGGCTCTCGGCTGGCTGTTCGGCAGCAAGCGGGGCGGCGCTACGCCGCGCGGCCTCTACATTTGGGGCGGTGTCGGGCGCGGTAAGAGCATGCTCATGGACATGTTCTACGGGCAGGCGGAAGTCACGAAGAAGCGGCGCGTCCATTTCCATTCCTTCATGGCCGAGGTCCACGAGCAGATCTTCCGGCATCGGCAGGCGCTGAAACGCGGCGAGGTCAAGGGTGAGGACCCCATCGAGCCCGTCGCGAGCACCATCGCGCGGCAAGCCATGCTGCTCTGCTTCGACGAGTTCTCGGTGACTGACATCGCCGACGCGATGATCCTCGGGCGGCTCTTCAAAGTGCTGTTTGCGCAAGGCGTCGTCGTCGTCGCGACCTCGAATGTGGAGCCGGGCGAACTCTATATTGGAGGCCTCAACAGGCAGCTCTTCCTGCCCTCAATCGAGCTCTTGCAGGACCACATGGAAACCCTGCACCTCGATTCCGATGCGGATCATCGGATGGAGAAGCTCGCCGGCAAGACGACCTTCCATGTCCCCGCCGATGCCGCGGCGCGCGCCGCGCTGACGGCCACCTTCGTCGCCTTGACCGGGCACGAAAATGGCCGGCCGGCGAAGATCGAGCTGCTCGGGCGCGCCATCGCCGTCCCGCAAGCGCGGGCGGGCGTGGCGCGCTTCCCTTTCGCCGATCTTTGCGACAAGCCGCTCGGCGCTCAAGACTATCTCGCCATCGCGCGCACCTATCGCAGCGTGATCGTCGACGATATTCCCGTGATCAAGGCCTCGCAGCGCAACGAGGCCAAGCGCTTCATCATCATGATCGATGCGTTCTACGAGGCGCACACCAAGTTCTTCGCCTCGGCTATGGCGGCGCCGGACAAGCTGTTCGTCGCGGAGGACGGGCGTGAAGTCTTCGAGTTCGCCCGGACGATCTCGCGGTTAAACGAGATGCAGTCGGCGGAGTACATGGCGTTGCCGCCGGGCTACGGGGCGCCCGTCGATGCCGCCACGATCGCCCACACGTGAGCCCGCCCAGGTAAATGGCGAAACTTCTTGGCTTGGCGGACGAAAATCTCGCCCTCTGCAGAACGCGGCGTAATGTCGGTCCGCTGCACAGGTGATGCGCTAGCGCTGGCAGACCGAGCAGAAGAACGTCGACCGCCCGTTCTGCACGATGCGTCTCACGACCCCGGCGCAGGTCAAGTTCGGACAGGGGTCATCGAACCGGTCGTAGACCCTGAACCTGTGCTGGAAATAGCCGAGACTTCCATCTGCCTGCCGATGGTCACGCAGTGAGGATCCTCCCGCCGCCACCGCTTCGTTCAGGACGAGGCGGATTTCGGCGGCCAGGCGGTGAGCGCGGGCGGTCGGCGCACCATTGCGTGCGACCAAGGTGCCGGCCGCGCGCCGGGGCGACAACCCTGCGCGGTGGAGCGCTTCGCAGACATAGATGTTGCCGAGGCCGGCGATCAACGTCTGGTCGAGCAGCGCCGCCTTGAGCGGGGTCGAGCGTCCGGCAAAAAGGCGGGCGAGAGTTGTGCCGTCGAACCCCTCGTCGAGCGGCTCGACGCCAAGGCGAGCGAACAGCGGATGGCTTTTCAGCGCGTCGCCGGCGACGAGCAACATGAAGCCGAACCGGCGCGGATCGTTGTAGACGAGCTGGCATCCGTTCGAAAGCGCAAGCACGACATGGTCGTGGAGCCTCAGAGTCGAGCGGGGGTGGTGAAAGAGGCCGGGGAACGACGTCTTCTCGCCGGCTTCGATTCTGAACGAGCCGGACATACCCAGGTGCATGACGAGGATCGTGGCATCGTCGAGCCGCGCCTGCAGGTATTTGGCGCGGCGGTTTAAGGCTAGGATGCGCCGCCCGGACAGCCGGTCCGCGAAGCACTCGGGAAACGGGAAGCGCAGGTCCGGCCGCCGCTGGTCGACGCCGACGATCGTCGCGCCGACGACCACCGGGGCGAGACCGCGACGAACGGTTTCGACCTCGGGGAGTTCGGGCACCTGTTATCCTCGCCTCGTCATACGCCGAATATGGGGATGTGCCGGCCGCCTACCACCATCCCTTGATCTTGAACCAGACCGCTGGCAGAAGGCCGCTGCAGATGATGAGGGTCAGGCCGTAGGCGTAACCGTACGACCAGTCGTATTCCGGGATCGTCTTGAAATTCATGCCATACATGGACGCGAAGAACGTCGGCGGGATCCCGATGACGGACACGACGGTCAGAACGCGAAAGACGTTGTTCTGCTCGATGTTGGCAAGGCCGAGCAGCGTGTCGAGCATGAACTGAGTCTTGTTGGACAGGTGTTCTTCGAACTCACGCAGCGATTTCGTATCCTGGTTCACCGTGTCGAGGCGGCTCTTGAAGTCGGGGGTCATGAGCGCCTGCGCCTTGCCGCCGAGGAAAGGTACGATGCGGCTCAGGCTGAGCAGGCTTTCGCTCACCTTCGAGACAAGGTCGCCGCTTTCGCCGACCGTCCTAAGCATCTGGCTCAGAACAAGATTGATCCGCTGGGGCCGCCGATCGCGGCCGGATACGAGACCTTTCGTGAAGATCTGACGCGACATGCCGTCAAGTTCGGCGCCGACGCGCTCAAGGGCATCCGCGATGTGATCGATGATCATTTCGAGGATCGTGACCATGGCCCCGAGCCCGCCGTCTCCGAGGTCACCTTTACCGCAAAGATTGTGCGCGAGATGTTCGAACGACGGAAGGTGGGCGAAGCGTATCGTGGCCAGCCGGTCGCGGGTAAGGACGAAGCCGATCGGTGTCGTTTGCGGAAAGCCCGATGCGTCGCGGACCGTCGCCGGCAAGCTCATGAACAACGTCGATCCCTCGACTGACAAGCGCGACGATGTTTCGATCTCCGAAAGATCCGCCAGGGTCGGAACACGCGATCCCATCGCGCGCTTGACAAAAGCTAGGTCATCGGGCGTTGGCTCGAAAGCATCTATCCAGTTAATGGTCGGGGGGAGATCTTCACTGGCGTTAACTTTGACCGGGCCATTCTGGTGAGACCCGTAGAATGTAAGCATGCCGGTTGCGCTCTGCTGCAGACGGACCCCTCTTAGCTGATCCAGCGAATGGGAACAGTTGATTGTTGCCGGCGTTCTTTCGCGGGTACGGGAGCCCTGGCGGACCTGAGGCACATCGATGGAATCCGACGACATCAAAGCTGGCACCGATAAGGCGTCTGAAAAGTTCACGGCGTCAATTCGCCCGGTCAAGGACAGAGCCGCTGCCGAAACAGCCAAAGCGGCACAAGGCGCGCAGACCACGGCTAACCATCTCGCCGGGTCTGTTAAAGAAACATTCGGCCGGGTGCAGGATCAGGTGGCGGGCCTGTCCGATAAGCTTCCGGGTAGCGCGTCGGACGCCTACCAGGCGGGTCAGCGCGTCGTCGCTGGAGGAGCGGACACCGTTAGTGCTTCGGTGGCGAAACAGCCGATCGAGGCGCTGCTTCTCGCCGGCGCACTGGGTTATCTCGTCGGCTGGGCTACAAGCCGCAGCTGATGCTCGTGAAGCTGTGTGACGACCGTATCGGCCAGGAGACTTTGATGAAGCGAGAAGTTTGTTCCAGCGTCGAACTGCAGGGTATCTGCCTGCGCTCGTTGCGGGCGTGTCCAGGCTTCGAGCATGTCAGCGAAATCCTGATCCAGCCGCGTGAAACGCTCGGGGGCGGAACGAACTGGACCCTCGCCGCTGTGCGACCCCGCGTCAGCAACAACGTGCTCCGTGCCGCCCGCGGCACGATTGAGAAGCTGCAAATGACCTACGAGTTGGTGGCGGGCGAGATTTCGGCGCGACCGCTGCGCAGGGCCATGGCGGGCGGCTGAAGGTCTGGCCGGAGCGCGAAGGCGCGGTGTCGCCCTAATCACATGCTCAAAAACGAGAGAAAGGATGCGAAATCAAGCGCGCTTCTGTGTCAAAAGACACGTGGCGGGCCTGTGCTCGTCCGGGAGAAGGCTCGATGGCAAAATCAAGCAGCAAGACCGCGGAAGGACGCTTGACGAACGAAGTCCGCGTTCGCGAGGGCGCGCCCAAGCCACCGTCGTCCGCTCCTGACGCGCCGGCAGCCGGCGCGCATGCCGCCGATCATCTGATCAACGAAGAGGCGACGCCCGGATCGGGTGCCTTGCCCGGTTCTGAGCACGCCGCCGGCAAGGACGTCGACGGCGGAGCGGGTTGACACTCGCCCTAGTGCTAAGCGGCTTGAAACACTGCGGGCCTCAAGTCAGTCGAGGACGCCTTTCAACTTCCGGCTCTTCGATCGTACGACGTTTGCTGCTTCCTTGAGGTCGGCAGGATTTTCGAACAGTTCATCTAGCGCTTTAGCGCCGAGGTGTCGCTGGACGATCTCGCGCGTGATGGCATCGTCCTCACTCGAGTCCCCGGTAGCCAGGCCGATGACGTGGTCGGCGAGTTCGTTGACGGAGAAACTCGATGCCGTCGTGGAGAGGGGTGTCTCCAAGATGAAGCGCCCCTCCAGGCCGAGCGCCACTTCGACGGCCATCAGCGAGTCCAAGCCGATCTCAGACAGCGGCACGGTCCGCGCGACGTCTTCGCGGGGCAGGCGCAGCACACGGGCGATTTCCTCGACGATGAGGTTGCCGACCAACGCGCGCGCTTCCTCCGGTGTCGTGTTTGCGAGCAATTTCGCGACGTCAAGCTTTTCAGTCTCGCTGTTCGCGGTATCGTCTTGCCCGATCAGTTTGCGGTAGGCAGGCGCCTGGACCAGCGGGACATGTTGGCGCGCCGCGGACCACGTTATCGGCGCGATCGCCACGACGGCGTCGTCCACCTCGGGCGAAAAGCTGCCAAGGACGAGGCCAAGGTGCTTCAGAGCGTCCTGCGCCAGCAGGCCCTTGATGCCGACGCGGCTCGCCAGCGCATCCCGTGTCGTATTT
The DNA here is from genome assembly GCA_964243415.1 of uncultured Beijerinckiaceae bacterium. GTDB lineage: Bacteria > Pseudomonadota > Alphaproteobacteria > Rhizobiales > Beijerinckiaceae > RH-AL1. The sequence goes on from CAXTFG010000002.1 coordinate 40,708, forward strand.
GTCCGGGCCAAGACGCCGACATCTTCGATGGCTCCCCAGGCGACAGCCAAAGCTGGCAGGCCGGCGCGGCGTCGTCTCCGCGCAAGCCCTTCGAGGTATCCGTTGGCCGCGACGTAAGCGGCCTGCCCCGGGTTGCCGATTAACGTCGTCGCGGACGAATACAGGACGAAATAATCAAGTTTGAGCCCACGTGTCAGCTGATCGAGGTGGTCCGCGCCAGCGATCTTCGGACGAAGGACGCGCTCGATCCTGTCCGCCGTCATGGTGGCGACCAACGCGTCATCGAGGACCATGGCGGCGTGGACGATGCCGCCGAGCGCCGGCAGGTCCTTGCCGAACCGCGCGAACAGCTTCTGCAAGGCTGGTTTGTCAGCAACGTCGCAGCCGATGGGCCAGACCTCGACACCCTGAGTTTTGAACGCGGTCAAAGCATCTTCGGCCTCGGGCGTGGCGGGCCCGCTGCGGCCGATCAGTACCATATGGCGCGCACCTTGATCGACCAGCCATCGCGCGGTCGCCAAGCCGAAGCCTCCGAAGCCGCCGGTGACGAGATGGACCTTGTCGGCTGCGGCCGTGAAGGGATGGTGAGAGTGGACCAAGACCTTCTCGACGAGCGGCGGGCGAACCACGAGCTTTCCGACGTGACCGGACTGTTGCATGAGGCGAAACGCCTCGCTCGTCTCGCTGGCGTCGAAGACGCGATAGGGCAGCGGGGAGAGGTCGCCGTCCGCGAACAATCGGGTAACCGCGCGCATCAGCTGCCGACTTGTCGCCGGCTGATCGATGAGCAACTGGTCGAGGTCGACACCGAAGTAGGAGAGGTTTCGGCGGAACGGACGAAGGCCGATGTGCGTGTTGCCGACATAGTCGCGTTTGCCGAGCTCGACGAAGCGACCGAACGGGCGGAGCACGCCGATCGAGCGCTCCATCGCCTCTCCCGACAGGCTATTGACGACAACGGCAACGCCGTCGCCCGTCGCCCGTCGCACGTTCTCCGCGAACGCCCCCGAGCGACTGTCGAAAACGTGTTCGGCACCGATCGCGCTTAGCAGGGCCCGACGCTCGGGCGAGCCGGCGGTGGCGATGATCCGCGCACCGCGCCAGCGCGCGATCTGAATCGCCGCCAAACCGACGCCGCCCGCGCCGCCATGGATCAGCAGCCACTCCTTCGGTTTCAGCCGCGCGCAGTTCATCAACGCGTAATAGGCCGTCATGAAGGTGACCGGGATCGTCGCGGCCATGGCGAAAGAGAGCTTGTCGGCGATCGGCGAGACGAACGCCGCGCTCGTCGTCACGTGCGTCGAAAACGCATGTCTGGCGAATCCCATCACGCGGTCGCCCGGTTTCAGTTTCTTGACCAACGATCCCACGCGCTTGATGCGCCCGGCGCACTCGAGCCCGAGTGTCGGCCCAGCGAAGCCGCGCTCCAGGATCTCTTCTGGCAGCAGGCCCAAGCCGAACATCACGTCGCGGAAGTTCAGGCCGACGGCTTCGACCTCGATCTCGACGGCGTTGGGCTCCGGCGCTGTGCGGGAGACTGGCCGCCAGATCAAGCGATCGGCGCCGGAACCCTCGCCGCGCACCAGACGGGCAGCCTCGGCCTGAACGCCCGATCCTCGATCGAGCACCGAGCTCGCCTCGAAGCGAACGACCCGGGTCGCGTTACGTGTCAGGAGTATTTCGGTTTCGTCCGTGCCGGACAGAACGAGGTCGCGGAGGCGGTCGGCCAGCATCCCAGGCCTGACATCGGCGGCGACATCGACGCGCCGAATATCGAGGTTCTGGGCTTCGTTGGCCAGGGTGCGGCTCATCGCCCAGAGGCCGGCGGCGACGTCCGACCTGCGATCGCTGAGCGGGTCGAGCGCGCCTGATGTCACGAGCCATATCCGCGTCGGCCGGCCGCCGATCACCTCGGCGAGCCGCTTGAGGCCCAGACATTGCCGCGTCAGGCTCTTCACCGGAGCGACATGCGCGTCCGATGTTCCGGCGAAAACGATCACCATCTCCGGCGCCTCGGCCAGGTCGTCGACGTCCTTGTCGACGAGCAACGACACATGGTGGCCGGACGAGGCCAGCAACGTCGCGAACGCCGACATCGCTTCCGTGTCGCCTTCGCCGATGATCAACGCCGTTCCCGAGCTGGTCCAACTGCGTCGCTCGGCATCGACCTGCGCCGTGAGAAGCAACGCCGATCCCGCTGACGTCGCGACCGTCTGGACGTCGGCGTTCCCGATCGACACGGATTGCATCGCTCGCAGCCACTCAGTGCCATGCACAGAAAGACCGCCGCCGCTGTCGTCGCCGAAACAGGCGTCGAGACCCATCGCGAAATCGCGGAAGAACGACGGCGACGGTTCGATCGCGGCGAGAAAGGCAGACTGCCCCATCGCTCGCCGGAGGCGGGGCCAAAACCCGGGGAGACGTCGACAGCGATGCAGCGCATGCGCCGCCAGCACGACGTCAAAACTCCCCTCGGCAAGCTCCTCAATCTGATCGACGAAGTCGATGTCGCCACGGTCGCCGAAGGCCAGCTTCGCGCGCTCAAGCCTGCGGCGATCCGGATCGAAGATGGTCAACCGCGCCTGCGTCTCGTCGGCGAGGTCCAAGGTTCGCGCGCTCAGGGGCCCGAAGCCGATCTGCAGAATGCGTAACGCCCGGTCTTTCGGCCAGCTCGCCGCCGTTTTCCGAACCAGGGCGATGAGGTAGCTCGCCCCGGCGTGGGCTTGGCTGCAGCCGAGTTCGAAGGCGTCAAGGACTTTGGGGGACAAGGGGCGACCGGTCTCGCCCGTTTCACCCGACGTCACCATGTCGATCGCGATGTTGGTGCTCGCGGCCACTAGGAGTTCGGTCGAGAGGTGCTGCAGTTCCAGCGCGATCGCCCGCAGGATATCATTGGGGTCGGGCAGCACCGCAGCCGGATCGATCCGATACCCCGCATCTTCCTTCACGAGCAGTCCCGAGCGTTCGAGCGCGGTCAGGATCTGACCGAACCAATGCCGGAACGAGGTCGGCAGGCGACCTGCCCCGATGACCGCGTCGACATCGATGAACCCGGCCGTCGCAAGCGCGCGAGCGGTCCGCAGCGCGAGGCTCGTCGCCCATCCCTCGAGGAGGACGAAATCGTCGGACAAACCCGTCGTCGACGGCACGGCCGCCACGCCCTTGCGAAAAGCCGCGAGGGTCAGAGAGCGGTCGTTGCGCGACGCGGTCGGCTCGCCGGCAAGTATCGTCCTTTGTCGAATGACCTTACGGGCGGCATCGGCGGCGCTGGTAGTGCGAATGGCCTGGAATCGCGCATCGCGGATCAAGAGGATGATCTCGCCGGCCTCGTTCGTCAGCACGAAGTCGGCGACGATGATGCGGTCGTCATGGCGCAGCACGTCGATGCGACAGGTCGTGAAGGTCCGCCCGGGCTGGCGCAGCATGACCTCGCCGAAGCGGACGGGAACGTAAGCCGATCCGGGATCGCCGTCGCGCTGTCCGGAAAAAATCAGCACGAGAGCGTGGAAGCACGCGTCGAGGCGCGCGGGATCGATGCCGAAAGCCGCGTCCGCCATCTCGTCGACGAGATCGACTGAAATGCGATCCGGACGCACGAGCGTCGCCGTGTTCAGCTTCCGGAACGTCGGGCCGTACTGCAGGCCGACGCGATCCGCCTGCGCATAAAGCTCCGATCCCGTGATCGTCCGCAATGGAGGGCCGTCCTCTTCGTCTCGATCGACCGAGGGGAGGTCGACGGCCGGGTCGCGCAGGACTTTGGCGGTGGCGTGCGATTGCCATGGCGTTTGGCCGAGCCGCGGGCGGCTCAGGATCTCGACATGGTTGGCGAGTGGCGAGAGCCGGCACAGGACTTCGCGGCCGCTGTCGGAGCCAAGCTGTAGAGGGCTCGAGATGTCGAGATCCGCAATCGTCGCCGCATCGGCTCCGAGCCAGTCCCGGGCGACAGCGAGGGCCATCTCGGCGAAGGCTGCCCCTGGGAGGATCGTGCGGCCCTCGACGCAATGGTCGGCGAGCGAGGGGTGGAGCGTCGTGTCGAGGTTGGCGCGCCACTCGAGGCGGTCGGCGCCGTCGCGCGAGCCGACGAGGGGATGCCACCTGCGCGGCGCGATGTCGGAAATGCTCTCGCTCGTGTCTGCCAAGCGGAATGTCGTGCGCTGCCAAGGGTACAGCGGCAAGGAGATGCAGCTGCCCGGTGCCGGCGCGGGCCCGAAGGCTTCCGCTCGCTCGATCGCGGCGCCGCGCGTGATCGCGGTGGCAACGGCGAACGCGATGGGATCTTGAGCCCGATCGCGCCTTTCCAGCGATGCGAGTGTGGCGATCTTCGCCGTCCGCTCGTCGACGGTGTCGTTGATGTGGGACAGCAGGGTCGGGTTGGGGCCGATCTCGATGAAGATTCGCGCGCCGCCTTTGGCCGCCTCTGTCACGGCTGCCGAGAACAAGACGGGTTCGCGCACGTTGCGCCACCAATAGCCGGCATCAAATGCGGACCCTTCCATCGCCGCCCCGGTCACTGTCGAGACGAACGCGACATCTCCTTTCCGATGGGTGAGACCGGCGAGACTGCGCATCAGCGGGGCCTCGACGGGCTGCATGGACGCGCTGTGGAAGGCGTAGCCGAGGTTGAGTTTCCGGACCCGCGCCTGGTGCTGCCGCGCGAGGTCCGGCAGCCGCGCGATCTCCTCCGTCGGTCCAGAGATGGTGAAAGCGCGGGGCGAATTGTGGGCGGCAATCGACAGGCCCGGCAGATGGGCCAGCATGGCATCCGTCGCCTCGCGAGAACCGATCACGACGGCCATGTCACCACGACCCTGCGTCAGCTTCTGATGCTGGCTGCGCGCGTGGACCGTGCGCAAAGCGCTCGCGCGGTCGAGAATGCCGGCCGCTTCCGCCGCCGCCACCTCGCCGACGCTGTGTCCGATGACGAAGGCGGGTTTCAGCCCCCCGGCGCGCAGGGCGACGCTCGCCGCCGACTGTATGGCGTAGAGCAGCGGTTGCGCGTACTCCGTCTGCTCGAGCTTCGAGGCGAGATCCCCGTCGTGCAAAGCATCGACGATCGACCAACCCGACAGCAGCTCGAACGCGGCGGAGATGAGGTCGAGCTCGTCGCGAAACAGGGTGCTGTACCTGTAGGCGGAGAGGCCCATGCCGGCGAACTGGCTGCCGTTGCCGGAGAAGATGAAGGCCACCGGCGCTTCGCGCTCGACCGCGGTACCCCGTGCGACGGCTGCGCCGTCGGGGATGTCTCCGTCCAAGCCGCCGAGCAGGTCAGCCACGTCGACCCGTGCCGTGACCGGAATGGCCAAGCGATAGGGCAGCAGATCGCGTCTGTGCACGGCTGCGGACATGATGCCGTTCGCTTCGGCATCGTCGGCGGCTTTCAGGCGGAATGCGTAATCCGTGACAAGCGCATTCAAGGCGGCTCGGCTGTGTGCCGAGACGACGAACAGCTTCGGCGCGGCTTCGATCCCCAGCTGCGGTCGAGGGGGCGCATCGGCCAGAATGACGTGAGCGTTGGTTCCGCCGAAGCCGAATGAGTTGACGCCGGCGAGGCGGCGTCGTCCGTCCGGCTTCGCCAATCGCGTGTTTTCGCACGCGACCCGCAGGTTGAGAGCTTCGAAGTCGATATTGGGATTGAGCTTCTCGCTGTGCAGCGACGCCGGCAGTTCGTCGTGTTCAAGCGCCAGCATCGCTTTCAGCACGCCGCCGAGGCCCGACGCCGCTTCCATATGCCCGATATTGGTCTTGATCGATCCGATCAGGAGCGGCTCCTGACGGCGCTGCGCGATCGCTTCGCCGATGGCCGCCGCTTCGATGGGATCGCCGACTGGGGTGCCGGTGCCGTGTGCCTCGAAGAAGGCGAGGTCGTCGAGATTGATGCCCTGGCGCTGGTAAAGCCTGTCGAGAAGCCTGGCCTGAAACTGCTTCGACGGCAGCGAAATCCCGTTGGTGCGTCCATCCGAATTGACGTCGGCCGCCGCGATCGATCCATAGATTATGTTGCCATCGCGCTCGGCCGCCTCGCGTGTTTGTAGGACGAGGACTACGCCGCCCTCCGCGCGCACGTAGCCATCGGCATTGGCGGAAAATGCCTGGCATAGGCCGCGGCGCGACAGCATCGCGGCCTGCGAGAAGCCGATGAAGGAGTGCGGCGTCGCGAGGATGCCGACGCCGCCGACGATCGCCGTGTCAATGCGGCCGCTGCGCAGGTTGACGACCGCCTCGTTGAGCGCCACGAGCGCCGAAGAACAGGCCGTGTCGACGACGAAGCTCGGACCGTGCAGGTCGAAGATGTAGGAGAGGCGGTTGGCGACGATGGACAGCGTGTTGCCGGTCATCATGTAGGCGTCGGCGCTCGCGATATCGAGCAAGCGCAAGGTGCTGTGGTCCACTGCGGAAACACCGACGAAGACGCCTGTATCGCTGCCCGCCATGGTCGAGGGCCGGATGCCGGCATCCTCCAACGATTCCCACGTCAGCTCGAGCAGCAGACGTTGCTGAGGATCGATCATTTCGGCTTCGCGCGGCGACATGCCGAAGGCGCCTGGGTCAAAGCCCCAGATGTCGTCCAGGCAGCCGGCGGCCCATGTATAGCTCCGGCCTCGCTCGGCGATCCGCGGATGGCTCAGGCGCTCCAAAGCCCATCGGTCGGGAGGAATGCTGGTGACCGCGCACGTGCCGGATACCAGAAGCTGCCAGAGCGCCGCGACCGAAGGCGCTCCGGGAAGCCGGCACGCGCGTCCAACGATTGCGATCTCATGATTTTGAGTCAACGCTCGAACGCTCTTTCGCAACTTGGCGAAGTCAGCGCACAAGAGCGGCCCGCCTCGACCCGCTGTTGCGCCCCGCTCCGGGCAGGATCAGGTGAAGTACGGTTTCGTCGGTCCGCCGCGTGCCGCCGGGCGAGCGGTCACGTGGTCAAGGCAAGTTTCGACGGCTTGCTCCCGGTCTGGTGTCGAAGGTCGGCGAGAGCCTGGACGGCCATGACGATCTGCTCGGCCGTATGTTCGGACGACAGGAAAAACCGCAACCGCGCGTGACGCTCGGGAACGGCGGGATGAATGATGGGCTGCACGTTGATGCCGCGCTCGAAGAGCAGCTGCGACAGAGTGACGGCCGCCAGCGAGCTTCCGAGCACGACCGGGATCACGGCGCTTCCGCAGCTCAGCCCGACATCGAGCTTGCGGCTTTTCGCCAGAGTCCAGAACAGGCCGCTATTGCGGTGCAGTTGGGTGACCCGCTCCGGTTCACGCTGCATGATCTGGAGACAGGCGAGCGAAGCCGCTGCGAGGGGCGCTGGCAGGCCGACGCTATAGATGAAGCTGCCCGCCATGCATTTGAGGTATTCGACGAGGGTCTGGCATCCCGCGACGTAGCCGCCGCAGCCGGACAGAGCCTTCGAGAGCGTCCCCATCCAGATGTCGATGCCACGAGGCGAGACGTTGCGGAATTCGAACGAGCCGCGGCCGGTCGCGCCGAGCACGCCCAGAGAGTGGGCCTCGTCGACCATCAGCCAGGCGCCATGGCGCGTTTTGATGTCGACCAGGGCCGCGAGATCGGGCACGTCGCCATCCATGCTGTAAAGCCCCTCGACGACGATCAAGACGCGCTCGTATTGCGCGCGGCTGGATTCGAGGATGCGGTCGAGCGCGGTGGGATCGTTATGCGGAAACGATCGCCGGGCAGCACCCGACAGTGCGGCTCCCAAGATGATGCTGTTGTGCGCGAGGCTGTCGTGAATGACGAGGTCCTTCGAGCCCAATAGCGTTCCGATAACGGCGACGTTGGTCGCGTGGCCGCTGACGAAGACGACCGCATCCTCCTGCTCATAATTGTCGGCCAGAGCGCGCTCCAGGGCTCGATGGACCGGCCGTTCTCCGGCGACGAGACGACTGGCAGAGCAGGATGTTCCGTATTGGGCGACGGCGGCGACGGCCGCAGCCTGAACGTCGGGATGACCGTTGAGGCCGAGATAATCATAACAGGAGAAGTTCAAGTACTCCTTCCCGGCGATCTGCGTCGTGGCGCCGGCGCGGCCCTCATGGACGCGGAAGAAGGGGTTGGCGAGCCCGATGTGTTCCGCGGCGGAACGCTGGAGCTTGAGTTCCTGCATCCCAGGAAGCAGCCCGAAATCGGTGTTGTGCGCGAACGGGTTGAGATCAGGATCTGCGCTGCGAAGCACTGACCGCTCGGCGCTCAAGCGGCGCTCGACGATATCTTGAAGTGTGCCGCGGCTATTAACCTCGAGGCTGGCCATGCGTCGCTTCATGCGGGACCGCCTCCATTGTGCAACGCACGCACATCAAGAATACCAGTACTAAACACTTCGGACATAAGCTACCGCTGAGAGCAAAAAAAATGCCGGAAGAGTCAGGCCAAGATGATGCGACGCAACGTAAGCGAGATTGACGCTTCCGGCGACAACAAAGTTGCCGTATGGTCAAACGGTAAATTGGCTTGTCGTAACGGAACGACTCTGGCTCTTCCTGAGACGTCCCCGGCTTACTGTTTCCCACAATGTCGCGGGCATCTCGGTCCAATGCTGTCCGATCCGACACCGGTTGAGAGACGTTTTAACGATGTCGGCGGACCACGGGCGTCCAGCGAAACTTCAAGCACGCAATTCGCTAGCCACAGCCCGGCACCGTTGGTGTTCTCGAAACGGACCAGTGAGTTTCGCGTGACGCGTATCCAGCTCAACGTCGTCGCCCGTCGGGAGCGCCAGCTCCTGACGTGGCTGTGTGGTCGTCTCCCCCTCTCAGTGACGCCCGATCACCTCACCGCCCTGAGCGTCGTCGGTGCCGTCGTCGTTCTTGCGAGCTACGTGGGGACGCGCCAAAGCCCCGCCTTCCTTTGGCTCGCGTCCTTGGGTTTCGTCCTGAACTGGTTCGGAGACTCCCTCGACGGCAGCCTCGCCCGATATCGCGGGATCGAGCGGCCATCCTACGGCTACTTCTTGGACCACACGATCGACGCGCTCAACAACCTGCTGATGATGATCGGTCTGGGCGCGACGCCGTTCGTGCGCATGGACGTCGCGCTCTTCGCCCTGGTCGGCTACTACCTTCTTTGCATCTATGTCTTCATCAACAATCACCTGTCCGGAGTCTTTCAGCTGTCGTTTCTCGGCTGCGGGCCGACGGAGTTGCGCCTCTGCCTTGTCGCCATCAACACAGCCGTCTTCTTCTACGGTGCCGGCGGTTGGTGGCTGAACGGCGAATTCGTGTCGGTCTGCGATCTGATTCTGATCGGCGCGGGTCTCGCCTTCATCGGCTTGTTCGTGACCCGCGTTGCCGCGGGTATCCGCGCCTTGCGGAACCCGATGGCGCTTCGAGCGGATGCGCAGAAGCGCTGAGCAGAGACGGTCTGTGAATGGCCAGTATTTCCGTCAGCGTTCTTCGCGCCCTAGGCGGCTTGGCCAAGCAGAAACGCGTCAATCCTGGATCCGACATCGGCCATAAGATCGAAGCCGAGAGCAGCCGAGAATCGAAAAGGACGCCCTGAGCGCCCTTTCTCGTCCAGGTATGACCGACAACTTACCTTGGCAGGTCGGGTGTCGGGTTGAAGTAGAAATTCTGCGGAAGAAGCACGTTGTCAACGACCGATTGGCCATTAGGCAAGCTCGAGAACTCGATGACAGGTCGCGTCCTGCCGGGAACATAGGGCTGGCCCTGGATTTCGGCGTTGCCGAACTTGTCCGGCGAGAAGATGCGGTCTTGCGTCTTGTTCAGAATGGTGTTGTCCGCAACATAATTCGGCCCAGAGTTCTGGGTTGTGCTAACGGCGTTACCTGGGTCCAGCCAGCTGCGGCGGTTGACCGTCAACGGGATTGACGACCCTTCAAAGGATTCCGCGACTGGCAGCACGGGTGCACTCCGACGCTTTTTCGCGAATGCATCCTGAGAAACCGCCGTAAAGGCCAATCCGGCCAGCAGCAGAGACGCTACGGTTCTGTTCATCTCGATTCCCCTCTCGATTGATAGCGCAACGCCTAGTCTCAGCTTTAGTTCAGCTTGAGGGTCTTGTCGCAGATAAACGTTAGCCTTTTTGCAACCGCAGCGACGTGTGTCTGTCATGTTCGACGGCAAGACGTGCAGGCTGACACGGCGGCTGGCCCTGGAGTTTTCGGAGCCGGCGGTTTAGGCTGCTTTCTCACCTGTAACATCTGGATCAAGCCGGCGGCATTCGGTTGCTCGCGCGCCGGCATGGAGTCGCTCAATGGGGTTCAAAGTCGCCGTCGTCGGCGCGACAGGCAACGTGGGTCGCGAGATGCTCGACATTCTCGCGGAGCGCCGATTTCCGGCCGACGAGGTTGTCGCTCTCGCCTCGTCGCGCTCGCTCCACACCGAGGTGTCGTTCGGCGACAAGACGCTGAAGTGCAAGGCGCTGGAGAACTATGACTTCAACGGTACCGACATCTGCCTGATGTCGGCCGGCGGGGCCATTTCGAAGGATTGGTCGCCGAAGATCGTCAAGTGCGGTGTCGTGGTGATCGACAATTCCTCGACGTGGCGGATGGACCCCGACGTGCCGCTCGTCGTGCCGGAGGTCAATGCCCGTGCGCTCGACGGCTTCGCCAAGAAGGGGATCGTCGCCAACCCGAATTGCTCAACCGCGCAACTCGTCGTCGCCTTGAAGCCGTTGCACGACAAAGCCACCATCAAGCGCGTCGTGGTGTCGACCTATCAGTCCGTCTCGGGTGCCGGCAAGGAAGCCATGGACGAACTCTTCGCGCAGACCCGCGCGGTGTTCGTGTCCGACCCGGTGCAGACGGGCAAGTTTCCGAAGCGGATCGCCTTCAACGTCATTCCCGAGATCGACGCCTTCATGGAGGACGGTTACACCAAGGAAGAGTGGAAGATGGTGGTCGAGACCAAGAAGATCCTCGACCCGAAGATCAAGCTCACCGCGACCTGCGTGCGCGTCCCGGTCTTCATCGGCCACTCCGAAGCCGTGAACATCGAATTCGAGAACCCGATCTCCGCGGACGAGGCGCGCGACATCCTGCGCGAGGCGCCCGGTTGCCTCGTCATCGACAAGCGCGAGAAGGGCGGCTACATCACCCCGCACGAGGCGGCGGGCGAAGACGCCACCTACATCTCGCGCATTCGCGACGATCCGACGGTCGACAATGGCCTCGTGCTATGGTGCGTCTCGGACAATCTGCGGAAGGGCGCCGCACTCAACGCGATCCAGATCGCGGAGGCGATGATCAACCGCAAGCTGATCGTGCCGAAGCGCAAGGCGGCCTGACGGTAACCGTGCGGTAACCCTGGCGGCGCGAAAAACAGTGTCGTTCCGGCTTCGCTCGATTTGTCGTCGCGCGAGCAAGGAAGCCTTCAGATGCCGCCCGCACTCTCCGAGCTCGCTTCGGAAGAGATCATGCCCGCCCTCATCGCACGTCCGATTTACGGCAGCTTGCGGAGGGCCAAGAGCGCGAGCGCGGCGACCGGTAGCGCGGGTGCGTTCCTGCTGCTCAGCGCCGTTCTGAGTTTCGTGCCCGATCGGCCGTTGGTGCGAGGCAACGGCTGGCAATTGCGCGGAACGCTGGCACCGACGTCCTCCGAGAGTGTCCAGTTCGGCACAAACGCTGCGAAGCTCCCGGCACCTGCCGTTGGTCTGGAGCAGACCGCGCCAGTGGGATTGCCACCGCTTGGGAAACCGGTCTAATGCCGCTGTCCGCGAGAGCGGCGCTCGCCGTGCGTTCGGCTGGGCCGGTAGCTCAATGGTTAGAGCCGGCCGCTCATAACGGTCTGGTTGCAGGTT
>CAXTFG010000003.1:0-50129 GCA_964243415.1 uncultured Beijerinckiaceae bacterium
TTCGCGCACCCCACCAGCATGTTCCTGCGCAACCTGATGGCGATGGACACGGAAGAGATGGTGCGCGCCCAGCCGATGGACGCGGTGGTGCTGGTCGGCGGCTGCGACAAGACGCTGCCGGCGCAGATCATGGGGGCGGTCTCCGCGGAGATCCCGGCCATCGTCGTCCCGGTCGGGCCGATGGTGGTCGGCCATCACCGCGGCGAGGTGCTCGGCGCCTGCACCGATTGCCGGCGTCTGTGGGGACAGCACCGTGCGGACAGGATCGACGCGGCGGAGATCGAGGTCATCAGCAGCCGGCTCGCCCCGTCGGTGGGGACGTGCATGGTCATGGGCACGGCCTCCACCATGGCCTGCGTGATCGAAGCGATGGGGCTGTCGCTTCCCTACAGCGCCGCCATCCCGGCGCCCCACGCCGAGCGGCTGCGATGCGGGGAAGCCTCGGGCAAGACGGCGGTGGCCCTGGCCACGCGCCAAGGGCCGTGGCCGGCGGACCTGGTGACCGCGGCCTCGCTGCGCAACGCGATGGTGGTGCTCCAGGCGATCGGCGGCTCGACGAACGGGCTGATCCACTTGGCGGCGATCGCCGGCCGCGTCGGCATCACGCTCGATTTACGGGAGTTCGACCGGATCGGCCGCGAGGTGCCGGTGCTCGTCGACCTGAAGCCGTCCGGCGATCATTACATGGAACATCTACACCATGCCGGCGGTGTCCCGCGCCTGCTTCGCGAGCTGACGCCGTTTCTCGACCTCGACGCCCCGACCGTGACGGGTGGGACCTTGCGCGACTATGCCGAGGCGGCGGAAGAGGTCCCCGGCCAGACCGTGATCCGCTCCCGGGCCGCGCCGCTGAAATCGACGGGGGGAACGGCCGTGTTGCACGGCAATCTCGCGCCCGGCGGCGCGGTCATCAAGCACGCTGCGGCGACGCCCCGGCTGCTCCAACATACCGGACGCGCGGTGGTGTTCGAAAGCATCGAAGACATGACCACGCGGATCGACGATCCGGACCTCGACGTGGCGGCAGACGACGTGCTGGTCCTGCTCAACGGCGGCCCGAAGGGTGCCCCCGGCATGCCGGAGGCCGGCTATCTGCCGATCCCGCGCAAGCTGGCGCAGGCCGGGGTCAAGGACATGGTCCGCATCTCGGACGCGCGTATGTCAGGGACCGCCTTCGGCACCATCGTTCTCCACGTCACGCCGGAGTCGGCCGTGGGCGGTCCGCTCGGATTGGCGAGGACGGGCGATAAGATCCGCCTCGACGTCGAGGCCCGACGCATCGACCTCCTGGTGGACGAGGTCGAGATTGCGCGTCGCGCTGCGACGCCCCGCCCGACGCGGCCTCCGCCGCGCCGTGGCTATGCCAAGCTCTTCCACGACACGGTGACGCAAGCCGACCGCGGCTGCGATTTCGACTTCCTCATCGGCGAAAGGCAGGGCTGACAAGCGCCGGACATCGGCCGTAGACACCGTTTCGCCGAAACGATCGAGGGAGAGCGACCGTGAAAAATCCTGTGCATCGGCGGTCGATGCTGGCGATCGTGTCGGGTGCCGCCGCTGTGGCCGGCTTCGGCACGATCTCGAAGCCTGCGCGTGCGCAGACCAGCGTTCCCTGGTCGAAGGGGACTGAGAAGCCCACCTTCAAGCTGCCGGCGAACGCGGCCGATTGCCATCACCACATCTACAATTCGCGCTTCAAGACCGATCCCAACGCGACAGTCCAGGCGCCTGACGCGACGGTCGCGGACTACCGCCTGCTCCAGGCGCGGCTCGGCATCACGCGCCACGTCGTCGTGCAGCCCTCCGCCTACGGCGTCGACAACAGCGGCCTCGTCGAGTCGCTCGGCTCCTTCGGACAGGCCGCGCGCGGGATCGCCGTCGTCAATGCCGACGTCACCGATCAGCAACTGCGCGATCTCAACGGGGCCGGCGTGCGCGGTATCCGCTTCAATTTCGCCAACGTCGGCAAGCCGGCGACGACGCCCCAAATGATCGAGCCGCTGGCCAAGCGCGTCGCCGACCTCGGCTGGCACATCCAGCTCAACCTCACAGCCGACCAGATCCTCGCCCACAAGGACATCTGGAGCCGCTTGCCCGTTCCTGTCGTCTTCGACCACCTCGGCCATCTACCCGAGCCCCAAGGCCTCGCGCACCCGGCCTTTCCGGTGATCGCCGAGCTGATGGCGAAAGGCAAAGGCTGGGTCAAGCTCATCGGCCTCTATTCCGATACCAAGGTCGGGCCGCCCACCTACGCCGACAGCGTCAAGGTCGCGACGGCCTTTGTCGCGGCGGCTCCCGTCCAGTGCGTCTGGGGGACAGATTGGCCTCATCCCACGGAGAAGGCCGACAATAAGCCCGACGACGCGCTGCTCCTTGATCTGTTCGCCGCTGCCGTGACGGACGAAGCGACGCGCCAACGCATCCTCGTCGACAACCCTGTCCGGCTCTATGGCTTCTGAACCGAGCGGCGGCCCGGCACGGGCGGGTCGCCATTCGTTGTCGAGCTGGAGAGCCGGACCGAACAAGGCGCAGAATGGCGCCAACGGCTCGGGGCAGATCGAACGCCGGGAGGATGAGATGTCGCAGATCGACACGATAGGGGTGGCCACAGCCGCGGAGGCCCGGTCGACATCCCTTTTTACGAAGGTCGCTTGGCGCATCATGCCGATCCTGTTCATCGGCTACATCGTCGCCTACCTCGACCGCGTGAACGTCGGCTTCGCCAAGCTGCAGATGATCGGCGATCTCCATTTCAGCGACGCCGTGTACGGCTTCGGCTCCGGCATCTTCTTCGTCGGCTATTTCTTCTTCGAAGTGCCGAGCAATATCGTTCTGCACAAGGTCGGCGCCCGGCGCTGGATCTGCCGTGTGCTCGTCGTGTGGGGTTTCGTCTCGATGGCGACGGCCTTCGTGCACACGCCCGTGCATTTCTACATCGTCCGCTTCCTGCTCGGCGTCGCGGAGGCCGGCTTTTTCCCCGGCATGATCCTCTATCTCACTTACTGGTTCCCTTCGCAGCGGCGGGCGAAGATGGTCGCGGCCCTGATGGCCGGCAACCCGGTCTCGGGCATCATCGGCGGGCCCGTCTCGGGCTACATCATGCAGCACGCCGCCGGCAGCTCCGGTCTCGCCGGATGGCAGTGGCTGTTCATCATCGAAGCCGCGCCGGCCGTGGTGCTCGGCCTCGTGGTTCTGTTCTATCTCAACGACAGCATCGCCGATGCCTCATGGCTGAGCGAGACGGAAAAGGCCGCGCTGTCGGCCGAGATCGCCGCGGAAGCGGGGGTGAAATCGCACAACTCGTTGCGCTCGGTCTTCACCAGCGCCCGCGTGTTGTTGATGTGCGCCATCCTCTTCTGCATCGTGATGGGCTCCTACGCGATCGGCTTCTGGCAGCCCACGATCATCGCGCAGACCGGCATCAAGAGCCCGTTCTACGTCGGGCTGCTGACCATGATCCCCTACACGCTGGCGCTGGTCTCGATGCTCGTCGTCGGGCAGCACGCCGACAGGACGCGCGAGCGGCGCTGGCACGTGGCCGGTCCCGCGCTTGTGGCGGCTTGCGGCTTCATCCTGTGCACGCAGGCCGGTGAGAGCACGATGATCGCCGTCGCCGGACTGGTGCTGGCGGCGATGGGGGTAGTGACGGCGCTGCCGATGTTCTGGGCGCTCCCAACCTCCTTTCTCGGTGGAACGGCGGCGGCGGCCGGTATTGCGCTGATCAATTGCACCGGAAATCTCGCCGGCTTCGTCAGTCCGAGCGTCATCGGCTATCTCAAGGTCCACACTGGCACGTTGAACTCCGGCCTCGTGCTGGTCGCTTGCAGCCTGATGCTGGCGGCGGGGCTGGTCGTCTTTCTGGTCCCGGCCAGGCTGGTCAATCGCTAAGGCGAACCCGGCCGGCGCGAATGCGTTTGTCACGCAACGGAGGACGCCGATGCAGCTCGACCACACCGCCCGGGGCGTCTATCCGATCGCGCCGACGCCGTTCGGCGCCGGCGGCCAAATCGACTTCGCCTCGATCGATCGCATGGTCGAATTCTACCGCGAGGTCGGCAGCACCGGGATGACCGTGCTCGGCGTCATGGGTGAGGCGCCCAAGCTCGATGGGGCGGAAGCTTCCGAAATCGCCGCCCGGTTCATCCGTCGCGCCGGCGCTTTGCCGGTGATCGTCGGCGTGTCGGCGCCCGGCTTCGCCGCCATGCGTGGCCTCGCCCTCGCCTCGATGGACGCCGGCGCCGCTGGCGTGATGATCGCGCCGCCCAACACGCTGCGCACCGACGACCAAATCGCCGGCTACTACCGCCAGGCCGCGGAAGCGATCGGCGACGCGGTCCCTTTCGTCATTCAGGACTATCCCCTGAACTTCACCGTCGTGATGACGCCCGCAGTGATCCGGCGCATCGTGGTCGAGAACCCATCCTGCGTCATGCTCAAGCACGAGGACTGGCCGGGGCTGGAGAAGATTTCTTCCCTGCGCAACTGGCAGGCCGACGGTACCATGCGGCCGATTTCCATTCTGTGCGGCAACGGCGGCCTATTCCTCGATTTCGAGACGGAGCGCGGCGCAAGCGGCGCGATGACCGGCTACGCGTTTCCCGACATGCTGGTCGAGGTCGTGCGTCTGCAAGCTGACAAGCGGCGCAATGAGGCGCATGACTTGTTCGATGCCCACCTTCCGTTGCTGCGTTACGAGCAGCAGCCGGGCATCGGGCTCGCCGTCCGCAAATACGTGATGGCGAAGCGCGGCATCATCGCGGCCGATGCGCAACGCAAGCCCGCCATCGGACTCAACGCGACGGCACGGGGGGAAGTCGACTATCTCCTGGCGCGCCTCGCCCGCACGGATTCGCGGGCGGCCGGACTCGTCGGCTGACGCCAGCGGCGATCAGCGCGCTCGAGCGCGGCTCTCGACCATCTCGCGCATCTTCTCGACCGCTGCTTGCGGTGCCGTCAGCACCGGCTTGTCCACGACACCACGCACCGCGTCGGCGGCGCGGGAGGTCGAGAAATGCGCCAGCATGATCGCGTCGCAGTCAGCTAGCTCCGGAGCTCGCGCGGCAACCAGCCGGTTGTGAGCCTCGACGTCGCCCTTGCGGAGAAGGTCGATGGCGTCCTCGACCAGAATGGTTTTGAGGTGCGCCACCTGACCACCCCGCGCGACGAACTCGTCGAACTCATCGGTCATGGTGCCGATCGACGGCCCAAAGGTGGCGAGCATGCCGATCCGCCCCCCCTGGGCGATGGCGGCCTCGAACATCGCCTCGTTGGGCTTGAGCACGGGCACCGGAACGCTCTCCGCCAGCCGGTCGATAGCGGGACCGAAGGCCGAGCAGGTGATGAGGATGCCGTTGGCGCCGATCCGCTGGCCGTAGCGGCCGAAGGCGACGAAGCGCTCGATCATCTCCTCGGAGAGATCCGCTTCCCGCGCTCGGTCGAGGGACAGTCCGTCGTCGAGGAGGTTGACCGGTTCGGCTTCCGGCCAACGTTCCGCGAACGCCGCCTGCACCGGCGCCATGGCGACCGGCGTGGCATGCAGAAGAACGATGCGATACGTCATGGGCTCTCCCGCTTGCGATCGCGCTTCACTGTGAGTTCACGTAGTCGGTTTCACCGCCGATGCAATCGACCGGACGCTCTTGCAGCATACCTGCGGACGCTGGTCCAAGGGGGCGCCTTATTTGGTCAGCCGTTTCGCATCCAGCCCAGGCCGGCCTCGGTGCCGGCCGTCGGATGATATTCGCAGCCCACGAAACCGTCGTAGCCGACCGTATCCAGCGCGACAAAGATCGCGTCGAAGTCGATGGTTCCCGAGCCGGGTTCGTGACGTCCGGGCTCGTCGGCGATTTGCACGTGGGCGATCAGGTCGGCGTGCTCGCGGATGAACTGAGCCGGGTCGTGGCCGAGGCAGACGCAGTGGTAGGCGTCGAACAGCAGCATGACGTTGGGGCGACCCAAGGCACGGATCGCCCCAACGGCGAGCTCGGGATCGTCGATGACGTAGTCGGCGATCGAGCCGGGGCCGACGGGTTCAAGAAGCACGCTCATCCCGCGCTTCGCCGCTGAATCCGCGGCCAACGCGATGCTTTCGAGGTAGGTGCTCCACAGTCGGTCCCATGGCACGCCGGCCGGCTTCACCCCGGCCATCGCGTGGACCAGCTTGCAGCCGAGTTCATCGGCATAGTCGAGCGTCGGCTCGATGCTGGCGCGGAATTCTCCGGCCCGATCCGGCAAGGCCGCGAAACCCTTTTCGCCGCGAGCCGCCTCGCCCGCCGGAAAGCTTGTTTGCACGAGGGGCAATCCGGCATCGACGAGCCAGCCCGCGACCTCACGGGCCGGTGCGGCAAAGAGATTGGGGTGCTCCACGGCGCTGAAGCCGGCGGCGGCTGCGGCGGCGAAACGCCTGGCGAGTGGCAGCTCCGTGAACAGGAAGCCGACGTGCCCGCTCAAGCGGTCGCGGAAGCGTCTCAGATCGAGGTTGGGCATGACATTTCCCGGGACATTGGGGCGTTAACTTGCCGCGGCGTGCGGTGTTGCGCTGGCCGAAGGGAAGATTGACCGGCTCGGACAGGCGTGGTGCGCTCATCCTCCGCGCCGAAGCGTTGCCGGACCGTGGGCCTCGAAGGGGGCGTCCGGCCTGCTTATTTGACGACTTGCTCACTCCCAAGGAAGGACGGCATGTCCGCAAACGAAGACCGCACGTCATCCCAGCGCGTCGCCTCGGACGATTGGTCGGCCCACGATGATCCGTCAACCGACGCGGGCGCGCCCTCGGCCTCGTCTGCCCAGCGGGATCAGCCGGCCATCGTCGAGGGGGCCGACGCGGACGTCGCCGGCATCCTTGCGCCGCAGGCCATCATCACCACGCTCAAGCGAAGCGCCGCCGCGACGCCCTATCGCTTCCGCGATCTCCTCGCGCTCGATGATTTCGAGCGTCACGCCAAGCGGCTTCTTCCTCCGATGATCTTTCAATACGTCGCGGGGGCCGTCGAGACCGGCGCCGCGATGCGAGCCAGCCGCGCCGCCTACGATGATTTCGCCTTAGTACCTCGCGCACTGGTCGACACCTCGGCGCGGGATACGACGACCGAGCTTTTCGGCGAGACCTATGGCGCGCCTTTCGGCGTCGGGCCGCTCGGCGGGGCGGCCTTCGTTGCCTACCGGGCAGATCTTGTCCTCGCCGAGGCGGCGGCGCGAATGAACGTGCCGATGACCCTCAGCGCCTCCTCATTGATCAGGCTGGAGGACGTTCACGCCAGGAATCCCGAGGCCTGGTTCCAGGGCTACCTGCCCGGGGACCAGACCCGCATCGATCGCATGGTCGACCGCGTCGCGGCGAGCGGCTACCGGACGTTTGTCGTGACCGCCGACGTGCCGGTCGCCGGGAATCGCGAGAACAATATCCGCAGCGGTTTCAGCATGCCGATTCGCATCACGCCCAAGGTGGCGTGGCAAAGCGCGACGCACCCGCGCTGGCTGCTCGGCGTCGTCGCCCGCACGTTCTGGCACCACGGCGCGCCGCATTTCGAGAATTCCGAGGCGGAGCGGGGGCCGCCGATGATGTCGCAGAACGTGGTGCGCAACGCGCTCGCCCGCGACGAGCTGTCATGGGCCAACGTCGAGCGTATCCGGCGCCGGTGGAAAGGGCGGCTGCTGATCAAGGGCCTCCTCAATCCCGCCGACGTGGCGCTGGCGCGCGAGCACGGAGCCGACGGGGTCATCGTCTCGACCCATGGCGGCCGCCAGCTCGATCACGCGATCGCACCACTCGACGTGCTCCCGGAGATCGCGGCGAGCAAGGGCGACATGAAAGTCATCGTCGACAGCGGCATCCGTCGCGGCACGGACGTGCTCAAGGCTCTCGCGCTCGGCGCCGACTTCGTGCTGCTCGGCCGCTCCTTCATGTATGCGGCCGCGGTCGGCGGGCTACCGGGCGTGCTCCACGCGATGAAGCTGCTCAAAGAGGAGATCAACCGCGACATGGCGCTCATCGGCGTGAACCGGCTGAGCGAGCTCGGCCCGGACTTCGTCCGCCGGGTGGCCCGTCGTGTCTGAGCGACGCTGGTGAGGACGGGGTGCGGCTGCGGCGGCCCGTCGGCGCATATGAAGCAACGATAACAAGCAAACAAACGAAATACCGGAGGAAAAGAGATGTTCACAAAGCGATACAGACTCGTGATCGCGACGCTTCTCTTCATCGCCGGCGTCATCAACTACATGGATCGCGCCGCGCTCGGCGTCGCCGCCCCGTTCGTCACCAAGGACCTCGGGCTGTCGCCGTCGCAAATGGGCGTCATCTTCAGCACCTTCTTCTTCGGCTATTCCTTGTTCGCCTTCGTTGGCGGCCAACTCGCGGACCGCTACGGCCCACGCAGCATCTACAGCTGGTCCGCCGCCGCCTGGTCGATCCTGTGCGCGCTCACCGGCACGGTGACCGGCTTCGTCTCGATGTTCGCGGTACGCGCCCTGTTCGGCGTGGCGGAAGGGCCGATGAACTCCACCACCAACCGGACCATCACCACCTGGTACCCGCGCGAGGAAACTGCGCGCACCATCGGCTTCACCTTCTCCGGGCAGACGGTCGGCAGCGCCATCGCGGCACCGATCGTCGGCCTCGTGGCGCTCGCTTACGGTTGGAGGATCGCCTTCTTCGTCATCGGCGCCGCCGGCCTCCTCTGGGTGGTGGCATGGCGCGTATTCATGACCGATCTGCCACGCGACAATCCGCGGGTCGATCCCGAGGAAGTGGCCCTCATCGAGGCGAGCCGCGCGGTCTCCGTCGTCCCTGCCGCGGCCCACGCGCAGCCGCTGCGCGCCTATCTCTTTCTGCCGAGCACGCTGTCGCTCGGTCTCGGCATGTTCGCCGTGAACTACACGCTGTACATCTTCCTCTCATGGCTGCCGAGCTATCTCACCGATGCGCTGCACATGCCGGTGAAATCGATGGCCTTCGTCGCGGCGATTCCCTGGCTGTGCGGTTTCATCGGCTATGCCGGCGGCGGCGTGGTGGCCGATTTCATCTACGCGCGCATGTCCGACCATGTCGCCGCGCGCAAGCTCACGACGATCGTGCCGCTGGCTTTGGCGGGCGTCGCCCTTCTCGCCGTCAACGCGGCGCCGAACGCCGCGGCGGCGGTGAGCCTGATCGCGTTCGCCGTGATGATGCTCACGGGGTCGGTGCAGTCCTGCTGGGCGACGATCCACGAGCTGGTCCCGGAGACGCGTCTCGGCGGCGTGAGCGGCTTCATCCACCTCCTCAGCAACATCTCCGGCATCATCGGGCCGACGGCGACCGGCCTTGCCGTGCAGCACCTCGGGGGCTATGCGAGCGCCTTCGTGATCGCCGCCATCGTCGCGGCGGCCGGCGTGGTCGCGATGGCGGTGTGCGTCCGGCGTCCCGTCGACCCATCGCCCGCTGCTCCGCTGACGGCGCACACAGCCATTGCGCGATAGTCCGAGGATCAGGTCATGAGCGAGCCCGACATGGCCGTGCCGAACAAGCCCGTCCTCCTCACCGGTGCCTCAGGGGCCCTCGGCCGCGTGCTGGCCCGGGAACTGGCGGGGCAGGGGTGGACGCTGCGGTTGACCGATAAGGTGCCGTTTTCCGACCCGGTGCCGAAGGGCGCGGCCTTCACCCTCGCCGACCTCACCGACGGGGCGGCGATCCTGCGCATGGCGGAAGGCTGCGGGACGATCCTGCACTTCGGCGGCATCGCGGTCGAGCAGCCGTTCGAGACGGTGATCGGTCCCAACATCCGCGGCCTATACCACGCCTACGAGGCCGCCCGGCGCGAAGGGGCGCGGATGGTGTTCGCCTCGTCCAACCACATCATCGGCTTCCACGACCGCGCCGATGTCCTCGACGACGACAGTCCGATGCGGGCCGACGGCTATTACGGCCTGTCCAAGGCCTATGGCGAGCTCATGGGGCGGCTGTACTGGGACAAGCACGGAACCGAGAGCGTGTTCCTGCGCATCGGCTCCTGCACGCCCGAGCCGATCGACGATAGGATGCTGAGCACCTGGTTCTCCTACGGCGACCTCACCCGCCTCGTCATGCGCAGCGCGCTCGCGCCGAGCACCGGGCCGACTGGGTGCATCGTCGTCTGGGGCGCCTCGAAGAACAGCCGCATGACCTGGTGGCGCCGCGACGGGCGCGCGTTTATCGGCTGGGCGCCGGAGGACAGCGTCGACGGCTACGCCGATCGCCTCGCCGGTCGCACCAGCGGCAGTGCGGTCGCCGAGCGCTACCAGGGCGGCGGCTATTGCGCGCAGGATTATTCCCGCGCCACGCCCGCGCCGCGGGAGTTTTTCGAGCGCTGACGAGTCGCCGACGAGAAGAATCCGCATGTCCGTCCATTTTAAACGTGAAGCGCACACAAGAAGGAGCCAGGCATGGTCGGTGAGATCGACAAGGGCACCGTGCACCTGATGTGCGCGCTCGTGGTGCGCGGCGCTTTCGACGCCGGCGTGGTGCCGGCCTTCGAGGCCGCCGGTGGGCGCCTTGTAATCGATTGGTATCCAACCTTCCTCATCATGCAGAAGCTGGAGGAAGGCGCCGCGCCCGACGTCGTGCTCGTCCTGTCGGACGCCATGGAAAAGCTGGTCGCGGCGGGCAAGGTCGCGCCCGAGACCCGCATCGACGTCGTGCGCTCGCGCTATGCGCTGGCCGTGCGTGCGGGGACGCCCCACCCCGCTATCGATACGGTCGAGGCTTTGACGCGCACCCTCGCCGAGGCCCGCTCGGTGGCCTATTCGAAAACCGGCGCGAGCGGCATCTACTTCGCCGGGCTGCTGCCGCAACTCGGTATTGCCGAAACCGTCAATGCGCGGGCGACCGTCATCCCCTCCGGCTTCACGGCGGAGAAGCTGGTATCGGGCGAGGCCGACGTCGCCGTGCAGCAGATGAGCGAGCTCATGGTTGTGGAGGGCGTCGAGGTGGTCGGACCGTTCCCCGATCCGGTGCAGCAGGTCACGACGTTCTCGGCCGCGATCATGCGCGGAGCGAGCGACCGCCCCGCAGCCGAGCGCTTCCTCGCTGCGCTGCGCGACGACACTGCCGCCGCGGCCTATCGTGCCAGCGGTCTGGAGCCGGTCTTCCCGTAGCGGCGGCTCAAGCCGGACGCCAGGGCGTCTCGACCACGGGCGTCAGCGGTCCCTTGCCGGCGAACCAGGAGATCAGGTTGTCGGCCATCAAAGCGCCCATTCGTCCGCGGGTGTGCACCGATGCCGAGCCGACGTGCGGCAGCAGCACGACGTGGTCGAGCGCGGTCAGGCTTGCCGGCACATTCGGCTCCTCGGCGAAGACGTCGAGGCCGGCGCTGTGGATCGTGCCCGATTGCAGCGCCGCGATGAGGGCCTCCTCATCGACGAGACTGCCACGGGCGACGTTGACGAGGACGCCACGCGGCCCCAGCGCTTCCAGCACCGCCGCACCGACGAGATGGCGCGTGGCGGGGCCGGCGGGGGCCACCACGATCAGCACATCCACGGCGCGCGCCATTTCGACCAGGTCGGCGAAATAGGTGTAGGTCACGTCATCTTGCCGCCGGCGCCCGTGATAGGCGATCGCGACGTCGAAGCCTTCGAGCCGTCGGGCGATGGCGCGGCCGATTCGGCCGAGCCCCAGGATGCCGATCGTGCGCCCGCGCAGGGTCGCCGTGAGCGGATGCTCCCCGTTCTTCCAATGCCCGGCGCGCAGGAACCGATCGGTCTGCGGAATCTGCCGGATGGTGGCGAGAAGCAGGCCGACGGCGAGATCGGCCACCTCGTCGTTCAGCACGTCGGGCGTGTTGGTGACGACGATGCCGCGACGGCCCGCCTCCACGGCGTCGATCGAGTCGTAGCCGACGCCGAAATTCGACACGATCTCGAGGCGGGGTAGGCTGTCGTAGAGCGCGGCATCGACCTTGGATCCACCGCCCGCGGACACGCCGCGGATGCGGGCGCCGACCTCGGCGAGCAGCTTTTTGGGATCGGACGTCTCGTCGAGCTTGTGCAAAGTGAGGGTTTCTGCGAGCGCCGCCGTCAGCTCCGGCGCGACCGGCTTCAGCAGGAGAACGTCGGGCTTCTGTGTGGTCTGCATGGCTCTACCCTGACCCGGCGACGACGGTCAGCCGGGTCGTTCTGTTCCGGATGCGCCGATCAGCAAGCGCCGCGCCCGCACGCGAGATGCGTCAGACGGGTTCGGGCGCCTTCGGGCCGACAGCGGGACCTACGGCCAGGGGCGCCTGCGCGTCAACGGCCGTCTCGCGCTGCTTTTGCACCCTGCGGTACATCCATGATGTCAGCAGGGGCGTCAGCACGGCGGTGACGATCACGGAGGCGGCGACCTGCACCGTCGCCACCGGCGCGATGGCGGCGTAACTCGGGTCGGCGAGGGC
Source organism: uncultured Beijerinckiaceae bacterium (assembly GCA_964243415.1). Lineage (GTDB taxonomy): Bacteria > Pseudomonadota > Alphaproteobacteria > Rhizobiales > Beijerinckiaceae > RH-AL1. The sequence continues at coordinate 12,384 of CAXTFG010000003.1, forward strand.
GACGGCCTTGGGGACGGCGGCGGCGTTGCCGGCCGTGCTCGAGGCCGCGGCGCCGGCGATGCCCGTGCCGCCGAGCGCGCGGTCGGCTAGGATGCACAGCGTGCCGGTGACGGTGCAGACGACGACGCCGAGCAGGACGCCGGACAATCCGGCGCTGACCACGTTGTTGAGATTGATGTTCTGGCCGAGCGTGAAGGCCATGAAGGGGACGATGATTGGCTCGTGCTTGGCGAAGAAGGCGCGCAACTCGCCGTCGAGATTGCCGAGGATCGCGCCGACGATGATGGGCGCGATCACCGACACCATGGCGATCCACGGGATGTTGGCGAGGCCGGCGCCCACCAGGAACAGCATGGTGATGAACGGGCCCGTCTCGATGCTCTGGGGCACGTAGGTGCCGACGTCGTCGTCGTCGCCCATGACGCTCGTCAGCGCCATGAACATGCCGCCGTTGGTGTCGCTGAAGGCCACCATCAGCGCCAGCGTGCTGAAGCCGAACAGCGTGCCGCCGGCAAGCCGGGCGACCGCCAGCGAGATGACGATGGCGATGCAGATCTTCACGGCCATGATCCCGAAGCCGCGCTTCAGCATGCGCGGCGCCGCGTTCAGCGTCATCTTGGTGCCGACGGTGAACAGGTAGATGCCGAGCGCGGTGTTGTAGCCCGCGCTGCTGAGCCCTTCGGTGAAGCCGCCGATCTTCAGGAGGTTGGGCGCAAACGTGTTGATCAGCATGCCGACGAGCAGCGGGACCACCATCAGGCCCCCCGGCACGCGATTGATGAAGCGCATGATCGGCATCGCCGTTTCCTCCCCGCACCGCGCGCCTTGTGGCCCGCTGGTGTTTTGTCGCGAGCTTGTCACGGACCAGCCAGGGGCGGCAAGGCATCGAAGGACGGGGTTGCTGCGTCTCCTGGACAATGCGAGCGCGGCGCAAGAGAGCCGTGCTAGACCATGAGTTCGATGAGGAAAGGAGCCGGCTGTCTGAAGCTCTGGGCCAGCAGGTCGCCGCACTCCTCCATGGTCTTTGCGCGAGCAGCCTCAACTCCCATGCCGTTCGCGAGCTTCGGCCAGTCGAGGTTCGGGGTGCCGAGGTCGAGCATGCTCATCGCGGTCGCGCCCGGCGTGGCGCCAACCTTCGAATACTCGCCTATCAGGATCTCGTATTTGCGGTTGGACAGGATGATCGTGGTGCAGGGAAGCTTCTCCCGCGCCTGTGTCCAGAGGCTCTGCAGCGAGTACATCGCCGAGCCGTCCGCCTGGAGGCTGATCACCCGCCGCTGGCGGCCGGCGCCGATGGCCGCTCCTGTTGCGACGGGCAAGCCATCGCCGATCGCGCCTCCCGTGAGATTGAGCCAGTCGTGGGCGGGCGCCGCGTATGTCTGCTGAGAGAACCCGCGACCATAGGAAATGCTCTCGTCCGAGACGATCGAGCCATCCGGCATCAGCGCGGCGAGGGTTTGCGCGAGGCGTTCCGGCGTGACATCGCCGCGCGCCGCCTCGGGGCGCGGACCAGGGTCCGGGATGGCCGCTTCGGGGGCGCCGAGTTCGTCGACGAGGGCCTGCAACGCCGCTTCGGCATCCTGGTCGTAACGCGACAGGGTGTGGATCTGAGCGCTGGGGTTGTACTGGGTCGAGGGCTTGCCCGGGTAGGCGAAGAAGCCGACGGGCGGTTTGGCGTTGACCAGGATGAGGTGCTCGAACCTGGCGAGCGTCGAGATGGCCAAGTCGGTGACGTAGGGAACGCGCTCCAGCTGTAGCCTGCCGCGTCCCCGGGCGACGCGCGCGTTCACGTAATCGCCCATGATCGTCGCGTTGGTCGCCTTGGCGATGCGCCACGCCAGCGCCTGCGAACGCGCGTGAATGCCACGGCCGGCGAGCAGGATCAGGACGTTCGACCCGTTGCGGAGCACGCGCGCCGCATTCTCTATGGCGGCAGGGTCGATCGTCGAAGGCCTGGGAACCTGCAGGGGCTCGGCGACCGCGCCGCCTTCGTCCCACGACGTGTCGGACGGCAAGATGAGGGTTGCGACCTGGCCCGGCATCGTGCGGGCGGCTTGCACCGCAGCGGCCCCGTCCCGACCGACATCGCTCGACCGCGTGCTCGTCCTCACCCAGGCCGAGACTGTGCGGGCGATCCCGTCGGTGTCCGCTGTCAAAGGGGCATCGTGCGGGCGATGATAGGTGGCCTGGTCGCCGACGATGTTGACGATGCCGCTTCGCGCCCGGCGCGCATTGTGGAGGTTCGCGAAGCCATTGCCGAGGCCAGGACCGCAATGGAGGAGCGTGCATGCCGGTTTTTCGGCCATGCGGTAATAGCCGTCGGCCATGCCGGTCACGACATTCTCTTGTAAACCGAGCACGCAGCGCACGCCCGCGACCCGGTCGAGGGCTGCCACGAAATGCATTTCGCTGGTGCCCGGATTGGCGAAGCAGGTGTCCACGCCGGACATCAGGAGCGTGCGGACAAGACTTTCGGCGCCATTCATTGGAGATCTCCGCGCAACCTTCAAATCGATTCGGGCGACCGAGGGAGAGAAGCGGCTACTTCTTGCAGAACGCTCTAGATCGGTCTTCGAAGCCTTTACCGCACTGGGTCGCAGCATTTGCGACACCGGTGTTCCTTGCCGCCCTATCCGCCAACGTCAGCCGCCTCCTCGGGTTCGGCGTGAGATGTCGGCTACAAAGCTGGAGAAGGCCTCCAGCGTGATGTCCGACACGTAGTGCTCGATGCCTTCCGCATCGGCTTCTGCGGCCTCCGGCGGAACCCCGATCGCCTTCAACGTGTCGACGACGAGCCGATGCCGAGCGCGTACACGCTCGGCCATGGTCCGACCCGCCTCGGTCAGGAACACGCCGCGATAGGGCCGGGACATCGCCAAACCCTCTCGCTTGAGTCGCGCGAGCGCTTTAGCCGCGGTCGGATGGGTGACTCCGAAACGCTGTGCGATATCGATTGTCCGCGCCTCGCCGAACTCGTCCGCGAGATCGGCGATTAGTTCCGCGTAGTCTTCGAGCGTCGCCACGGCTCGCGCGGTCCTCGTTTTGCTGAAGCGGTCGGCCTGCGCCGTGTTGTGAGCAGGCGCAGACTTATCGATTTGAGGGCGGCGAACGGACAAGGTCATTCCGAGATGCGTCAACGGGCCGCTTATAACGCAGCCGAGGCATCAAATCGCAACCGGCGCGAATAGATCGGCGGCTTGGGCGGCTGTCTCCCTTACCAGACACACTAGTTGACTTAGATGAAGCCTCGGCTTCACTATTTAGTCAACGCGATGGAGTGATGCATGCACACGACGTTGCCGCGATCGACGCTGACCGACCGGACGAGCGCGGCCATAAGGGATGTCCTCGCGGGGCGGCGCCGTCCGTTGTCGGCCCTCCTCTTCGTTGGGCCGGCCGTGATCACCTCGATCGCCTACATGGACCCGGGTAATTTCGCGACCAACATCCAGGCCGGCGCGCGCTACGGCTATGCCCTGCTGTGGGTCGTCGTGCTCGCCAACCTGATCGCCATGCTGTTCCAGGCGCTTTCGGCCAAGCTCGGCATCGTCACGGGGCGCAATCTCGCCGAACTCTGCCGCGAGCAGTTCCCCGCGCCAGTGGTCTGGGCCATGTGGGCGGCGAGCGAGATCGCCGCGATGGCGACCGACCTGGCCGAATTTCTTGGCGGCGCGATCGGTCTGTCGCTGTTGTTTCACATGCCGCTACTCGCGGGGATGGGCGTCACGGCGCTGGTGACCTACGCCCTCCTCTCCGTGGAAGGTCGCGGTTTCCGCCCGATGGAGCTGATCGTCGGTGGCCTCGTGGCGGTGATCAGCCTTTGCTACCTCGTGCAACTCTTCATCGTGCCCGCGGCGTGGGGGCAGGTCGCCGTACACAGCGTCCTGCCGAGCTTACCCGACGCGCAGGCGTTGACCATTGCGGTCGGAATTGTCGGCGCCACCGTCATGCCCCACGCGGTCTACCTCCATTCCGGCCTGACGCAGGGGCGCGTTTTGGCGCGCGACGACGGGGAACGTCGACAACTCGTGCGCTTTTCCAATCGCGAGGTGATCGCCGCTCTGCTCGTGGCGGGACTGGTCAACATGGCCATGGTGGTGATGGCGTCCGGCGCCTTTCACGAAGGCCATGCCGACGTCGCCCAGATCGAGACGGCCTACCACACGTTGACGCCGCTGTTCGGCGCTGCCGCGGCGAGCGTTTTCCTCCTGTCGCTGATCGCCTCGGGCGTGTCGAGTTCGACGGTCGGAACGATGGCCGGTCAGATGATCATGCAGGGTTTCGTCGGCTTTCGAATCCCGGTCTGGGTGCGCCGGCTGGTGACCATGGTTCCGGCCTTTGTCGTCGTCGCGCTTGGCGTCGATGCGACGACCTCGCTCGTGATCAGCCAAGTCGTGCTGAGCATCGCGCTGCCGGTTCCGATGATCGCTCTCGTCCTGTTCACGCGCCGGCGCGACATCATGGGCACCTTCGCGAACGGCCGCTTGACCAACGCCGCCGCCGTACTCGGAACGGTGCTCGTCCTCGTGCTCAACGGCATCCTGGTTCTGCAGACACTCGGCGTGACCATCCCAGGTCTGCCGGCCGGACAGCAATGATACACGGAGGACCTGAGTGGCGATCTCAGGTCTGTTCAGCGGTCGAATTCACAGCGTTGCGCGCGCGATCTGGAACAGCTCGCTGCGCATCGAGCTGTTCCAACGGTAGGTCTCGCGTTTCTTGGACGAACAATAAGGCTGCGAAAGCAACGAGCGCGTACGCACCGTAGACGATCGGCACGAAATACCATCGTCCCACGACGTCCTGGCCGATGAGAGCTGCCAGCAAGGGAGGCGCGCACATTCCGCCCGCGATGGCAGACAGACTGTAGGAGATGCCGGCGCCCGAGTATCGATATCTCGTCGGAAAACTCTCGGAGGTCAGGATCGGCGCGAGCCCATGCAGCAATCCGACGCCCAAAAGCGTGATGATGAACTGGAGAAATATGGCCAGCACGATCCATTTATTCAGGATCGCGAGGACGTAGGGGTAGGACAGGACGGCCGTGATGCCGATGGCCAGGTACGCGACCGTCTTGCGCCTTATCAGGTCGGCGGCCGGCCCGCTGAGGATCACTCCGATGACGTCGCCGATGCGCGCGACGAAGATGGTCACGGCGGCGGTCGCAAGCGGGATTCCTGCGGACTTCATGAAAGAGATCATGAACGTTCCGCTCACGTACCCGTCCATCTGCTGAAATCCGCAGACCAGGGCGAGCAGGATGATCGGACGTGCGTGGGTTCGCAGGACTTCGAAGCTTGGCAGTTTCGCCAGCTCGTCCTTCTGCTTCAGCCGTTCGAAGAGCGGAGAGTCGGCCAGCTTGTAGCGCGCGAGCAATCCCGGGATCACGACCACGATCGAAAGCAGCATCGCGATGCGCCACCCATAGGTGGCGAAATTGCCGGAAAGGAAATACAGCACGGCACTCGCTGCCATCGCGCCGCCGGGAATACCGAGATTGGCGAGCGACACCCAAAACGCTCTGTTCTTTCGTTGCGAGCCGTACTCGGCAAGCAGAGAGGACGCGCCTCCGAATTCGCCACCCAAGCCGATCCCCTGAACGACGCGGAGGAGGACGAGCAGAATGGGCGCGGCCAAGCCGAGCGTGCTGTAACCCGGCAGCAGGCCCACGAGGAAGGTTGTCGCCCCGACGATGAGGATGTTGAGCATGAAAGAGTATTTTCGGCCGGTCCGATCGCCGAAATGACCGAAGAGAAAAGCCCCGAGGAGACGCGCCGGGAAACCCGCCCCGAACGTCAGGTAGGAGAGGACGAGGGCCGCCGTCGGTGACAGATGGGGGAAGAACGTCGCTGGAAAGGCACTTGCAGCCGCATATCCGAAGATGAAGAAATCGTAGAATTCGACCAGAACGCCGGACGTCGCCGAGAAGGCCAGAAGAGCGATGGTGCGTCGGTCGGCATCTCCAAGCATCGGCGCGCGATCTACGGGTGCCCTTGTTGGCGGAAGAGCCTCCCTCTCAGGCCGAGCCGTAGGTCCTCTTTGCTCTTCGCTGCTCAACGGACGCCCTCGCTGATCTGACAGGGCGCAACCTATGTCATGCCGCGAAGCAAGAGCGGCCATACTCTTTCGACCGACAACTTCGTGGACGACGTGGCGACATCTGTGGATGGACGCGCATCGCTTCCGAGCGGCGGCCGCCTCGTCCGCACATAGCTCCGCAAGATGCTCGACAGGGCTGTGGCAGATCGGGCCGGTTATGACATGGCCGCAACCATCCGGCTTGTGACTTGTTCGATGCGTGTCACCCTCGCTCTTTGGAATATGCCTAATGAACGATGGCTCCGCCGCGCTCGGCTCGGTTACGCTATTGCGCCTCAACATCAACGGGCACTCTCACGCCCTCGACATCGATCCTCGCACCACGCTGCTCGACGCGTTGCGTGAGCATCTCGGCTTCACGGGCACCAAGGTCGGCTGCAACCACGGCACCTGTGGTGCCTGCACCGTGCACGTCGGTGGGCGCCGCTACCTGTCCTGTCTCATGCTCGCGGCAATGGCGGAAGGCCGCGATGTCGTCACCATCGAGGGGCTTGCCGACGCCGATGGCACGCCGCATCCGATGCAGGATGCCTTTGTCGCCCATGACGCGATGCAATGCGGCTACTGCACGCCGGGACAGATCATGGCCGCCGTGGCCTGCGTCGACGAGGGCCATGCCGGCAGCGACGACGAAATCCGCGAATACATGAGCGGCAACCTGTGCCGTTGCGGCGCCTATCCCAATATCGTGGCCGCCATACGCGAGGTTGCGGGTCAGCACATGCCCGTCCAGAGCGAGCCCGTCCAGAGCACGTCCGCGAGGAGTGCCTGATCATGCAGCCCTTCACGTATCACCGGGCCACCAGCATGGAAGACGCGCTGCGGGCGGCGGCGCTGCCCGGCGCGGCGATCCTCGCCGGCGGCACCACCATGGTCGACCTCATGCGGGGCGCGCTCACCGCACCGTCGAGCGTCGTCGATATCGGTCGCCTCGACGAGTTGGCCAGCTTCGACACCAGCGGGTCGGTGCTCCGCTTCGGCGCGCTCGCCCGCATGGCGGACGTCGCCGAGGACGGCCACCTCAAGGCAGCCTATCCGGCGCTCGTCGAAAGCCTGCAGCTCGCCGCCTCGCAGCAGCTGCGCATCGCCGCCAGCGTCGGCGGCAACGTGCTCCAGCGCACCCGCTGCCCCTACTTCCGCGACGGAGTCTCGGCCTGCAACAAGCGCCAGCCAGGTAGCGGCTGCGCGGCGCTAGACGGCGACACCAGGGACATGGCGCTTTTTGGCGCCTCTGACGTCTGCATCGCCACCTACCCCGGCGACTGGGGCACGACGCTAGCCGCCTTCGACACGTCTGTGGAGATCGCCTCGGCCATTGGGCGACGCACCATTCCGTTCGCCGAGCTGCATCGTCCGTACGGGGAGGATCCAGCGCAGGAGACAACGCTGCGTCCCGGCGAAATCATCACCGCCATTTTGGTGAAGGCGACGCCGGCCGGACGCAAGTCGACCTACCTCAAGGTGCGGGACAGGCGGAGCTACGCCTACGCCGTCGTCTCCGCTGCCGTCGCGCTCGCGATCGATGGCGACACGATCACGGAGGCGCGGGTGGCGCTTGGCGGCGTGGCCAGCAAGCCCTGGCGCGCGCAGGCCGCCGCCGACGCCCTGACCGGGCAGAAGCTATCAGGCGCGCATTCCTTGCGCGACCTGGCCTTTGCCGCCGGGACCGTCGCTTTCCAGGAGGCGCAGCCGCGCGGCGACAACGCTTTCAAGATCAATCTCGGCCGCAATGCCGTCGCCAAAGCGGTGCTCGTCGCCGCGGGAAGGACCTGAGCCATGGCTCCCACCTCAGCCTCCATCGCCGCCTCGGGCGTGGTCCGCCGCGACGCTGCGTTTAAGGCGGCCGGCAAGGCCCGCTACGCCGCCGACTTCCCCCATGCCGGGACCGCTTATGCGGCGCTGACGCGCAGCACCACGGCCCGCGGCACCATCACCGCCGTCGAGACAGCGGCGGCGGAGGCGGTGCCGGGCGTTTCTCTCGTCCTCACGCACCGCAGCTTCAACCAGGGCCTCGGCAAGGATGCCTTCATCATGAAGGGCGGGCACATGCAGTCCTCCTTCATGCCGCTGTCCTCCGATGCGGTGCACTACCACGGTCAGATCGTCGCCCTCGTTGTCGCTGACACGCAGGAAGCCGCGGAAGAAGCCGCTGCCTCGGTCAAGGTCACCTACGCCGCCGAACACGCCTCCGCCGATATGGATGGGGCGCGCTCCGCCCCGGAGACGAACGAGAAGGCCGCGCTGACGAAGGGCGACGCCGACGCCGCTTTCGCCAGCGCTCCCGTCAAGGTCGACCTGCGCTACGACACGCCGGCGCAGCACCACAACCCGATCGAGCTCTACGCGACAACGGCGTCATGGTCCGGCGACAAGCTCACCGTCAACGCGCCGAGCCAGTGGGTCGTCGGCACCCAGGCCGGCCTCGCCAAGATCTTCGGCGTGCCGATGGCCAACGTTCACGTCGAGTGCCCCTATGTCGGGGGCGGCTTCGGCTCCAAGGCGACCATCCTGCCCCATATCGTGCTGGTCGCGGAAGCGGCGCGCCGGCTCGGACGCCCGGTCAAGCTCTACGTGCCGCGCGAAGCGATGTGGACGGTCGGCTCGTTTCGCCCGGCGACGCGCGCGAGGGTCAAGCTCGCGGCCGAGCGCGACGGGACTCTGACGTCCATCATTTTCGAGGAAACCGGGCAGAGTTCGGCGATCGACCATATCGCCTTTCCCGGCTCCACGGCGATCTCGCGGATGTACGACAGCAAGAGCCTGCGCACCCAGCAGGGCACGGTCGCCACCGACGTGAATACGCCGGGCTTCCAGCGCGCGCCGGCGGAGGCCTCATCGTTCTTCGGCTTCGAGAGCGCGATGGACGAACTCGCCGTCGCGCTCGACATGGATCCGATCGCGTTGCGCTTGAAGAACGAACCGGCGGTCGACCCGATGAAGGGCGTGCCGTGGTCGAGCCGCTCGCTGGTGCAATGCTTCGAGCGCGGAGCCGTCCTGTTCGGCTGGGACAAGCGGTCGCCAACGCCGGGCGCGACGATGCTGCAGGACGGCACGCTGGTCGGGTATGGCTGCGCCACGGCGACCTACCCGTCCGCGATGGCGCCGGCCGCGGCGCGCGTCACCCTGAGACAGGATGGCTCGCTGCTCGTCGAGACCTCCGCACACGATCTTGGCACCGGGGCCTATACCGTGCTCGGGCAGGTCGCCGGCACGGTGCTCGGCGTCGAAGACGCCAAGATCAGCGTGAAGCTCGGCGACACAAAGCTGCCATCGGGCCCGATGGCGGGCGGGTCGATCACGACGGGCTCAGCCGGCTCGGCGATCCACAAGGCTGCGATCGCCTTGCGCACCCGCCTGCTGGCGGCGGCGACCGCCGCCGGCGGTCCGCTCGCCGGAGGGGATGCCTCCGCCGTCAGCCTCGCCGACGGCCGCCTGACGGGGGCGGACGGCAAGGGTCACGCTCTCGCCGACGTGTTAGCCGCGCTCGATTGGAACGAGGCCGTCGAGACGGCGGAATGGAAGCCCCCGAGCATGGACGACAAGAAGATGAAGGCCGGTCTCGACGGTGGCATGGCGATGGCTGGCCCGGTCACCGACGTGTCCAGCTTTTCCTTCGGGGCGCAGTTCGCCGAAGTGCACGTCGACCCCATCCTGCGCACGGTCAAGATCGCACGCATGGTCGGTGTGTTCGCCTGCGGCAAGATCATCAACGAGCGCACGGCGCATTCGAACCTCGCCGGCGGCATGGTGTGGGGTGCCGGTTTCGCTCTGCTCGAGCAGAGCAAGGTCGACGGCCCGCGCGCCAAGTTCGCCAACGCCGATCTCGCGAGCTATCATGTCGCCACCAGCGCTGACATCGGTGAGGTGATCGTCGAGACGATCGACGAGACGGACGAGGCTGTAAACCTGATCGGCGCCAAGGCGGTCGGGGAAATCGGCATCGTCGGCATGCCGGCGGCGATCGCCAACGCCGTTTACAACGCAACCGGCATTCGCGTGCGCAAGACGCCGATCCTCGTTGAGGACCTGCTGGAGCGGTGAGCGCTTATTTTGACTGCGTCGCAGGAGGAATGAAGAGGGCCGCAGACCAAGCAGCTGACCTTCGCGCCACTCGCGTGAGTCAGCCTTTTTGTTTGATGGCTGCATGGTGCCGCAAGAGGGATTCGAACCCCCGACCCCCTCATTACGAATGAGGTGCTCTACCGACTGAGCTATTGCGGCAGCGGCCCGCCGGTGCGGGCGCCACCTCATAGCGAGGAGCGGCCGATTTGGCAACGAGAGTGCCATTGCCGCCGCCGTGTTCTTGGAGAGCATGAAGCCGCCATGTTACAAGTTCGGCGCGCGGTCCCGGTAGCTCAGCAGGATAGAGCAACGGTTTCCTAAACCGTAGGTCAGGGGTTCGAATCCCTTCCGGGACGCCAGCAATCTGGCTTAGACAAGTCACACGATAAGCGACGGCAGGGCCGCCCGCCCGTCGGAGTCGAATACCCAGGTTCGCGGGATCCAGAACGAGCGCCTATGGCCGATGGTGCCCTCCAATCCTTCCGGGAATCACCAGACGAGACCTCCTCGACTGTTACCTTGTGGCGCTGCTCGCCGGCATCATCGCGGGCCCCTGCGCGTTCACGGCGCCAGCCGTGCAGCTGGGCGGCTGCGCTGGGCTGGTCAACCTGGAAAGATCGCGGCTCGCCTTTCTCGGGATCGCTTCGCGCCCGATGTCCATCACGGCTCTGGCCCTGGTCGAGTTCGTCACCGACCAACTCCCGGGCACCCCGAACCGCAAGGTGCCGAAGCAGTTCGCAGCTCGTCTCCTCAGAGGCGCATTCTGCGGCGCGGCGGTCGGCACGCCTTCGGCAGCTCGTGATTTGCCTGATCGCAGGTGCTGTCGGAGCGCTGGTCTGCACCCTGGGTGAGACCGAAGTCGCGGCCGGCTTGCAGCGAGCTTCGGCACAGATAGGGCGGCTGCCTTCATCGAGGACGCGGTCGCGATCGTCGGCGGCGCGGTTCTCCTTGGCGCGATGTGATGGGTTGCGCGTTCAGAAGGCAATCTGGTCGTGGTGGATGACCGCAAGCTCGTCGGCGATCTCTGTATCGAACCGCCGACGCCACGCCGTTGATTCAGCTATGGCAATCGGATCGGCACCGCACTATTTGAAAAGTAGGCTGTTTCAAGAGTCAGCCCAAGTCCCCGGCACGATGCTGTCTGCCTATGCGGAGCATATCGCTGCCTGCATGGAGAAAATCGATGAGACATTTTTTGATCGCCACAGCAACCTGCATAGCTTTCGCCGCACCGGCGATCGCGGCTCCGCATCAGATCGCGGGTTCGATCGTAGTCGCCCAGGTGCCCGCGGGCGCGACAGGCGGCGTGTCAGGTGGGCCTAATCAGCAGCAGGCCATTCCTTCGGGCGCGACCGGTGGCAAGTCGGGTGGTCCGAACCAGCAGCAGGCCGTGCCGGCAGGCGCGACCGGAGGCAAGTCTGGTGGCCCCAACCAGCAGCAAGCCAAGCAGTCGACGAAGAAGAAATCTGCGACCAAGCAGTAAGGCCGGGGCCGGGCGCGCGATCGTTATCGCTTGGCTGCGTGCCGCGTGACGAGATTATCTGGCGAGATCCTCGACCTCGCCAGCGACGTTACCTTGCCTGCATGCTTTCGAGGCGTATGGGCAGGGTGACCCAACGATCATCGCCCTTGGTGTTGACGAGCGCGATGAGATAGCGATGCCCCGCCGGCCCAAACCGCGCGAAGACATCGTCGAACGAACTGCTCGCTGAAAGCGGGGTCATCTGCAAGCTCTTGATGATGTCGCCAGGACTGAGGCCCACAACCTCGGCCTCGCTCGACGCCAGGACGGTGGTGACGACCAAGCCGGACACATCGGTCCCCAACTTATATTGCTGGCGCGTTTGGTCGTCGACCGGTCGTAGCGTCATCCCGAGATCGCCGGCACTGGCGAAACGTGGTGGCGCTTCCATCGCGCGGCCTTTCGTTATGTTAGAGACCTCTTCTTCCACCTTGGTCATCACGACCTGCATGGGGAGGGACTGGCCGTTCCGCCACACCTCCATCGTGATGGACCGTCCGAGCGCGAAGCAGGCCGCGTGGTTGAGCATGGTGATGTCGAACAGCTTCTCGCCGTTGAAACTTTCGATGATATCGCCAAGCCGAAGGCCTGCCTGTGCCGCCACTGAACTACGGTCGATCGTGGCGATGATGACGCCGTTGTGTCCGGGATAGGAGAGAGCGTCCCGCATCGTGGCCGTCAGCTTTTGGCCTTTGAGGCCGAGCGTCCCGCACCGGATATGCCCGTCGCGTTTCAGTTGATCGATGAGGAAGGTGATCGAAGATCCTGGGATCGCAAAGCCGAGCCCGTCCGATCCGGCGCCTTCGCCCGCGGTCCAAGAAATCGAGTTCATGCCGACGACTTCGCCGCTCAAATTGAAGAGCGGGCCGCCGGAGTTTCCGGGGTTGATGGCCGCATCCGTCTGAACATATCGATCATACGGCGATTGTTTGAGATTGCGGTCGAGCGCGCTGATGATGCCCGCGCTCGCCGATATGCCCAGCCCTTGAGGATTGCCGATCGCAACAACGCGCTGGCCCAAGATCAGCGCATTGTCGCTCGCGACGACCGCGGCCGTAAGCGGTCGATCCGCTTTCACCTTGATGAAGGCGACATCAATGACAGGCGACTCGTAGATCACGGTGGCCTGAAGCGCTCGGCCGTCCGAGAGGATGACCGTTACATCGTAGGCGCCATCAACGACATGCTTGTTTGTCGCGATGAAACCGTCGCTGCTGACGACAAAGCCGGATCCCTCCGCGCGCTGGATCTTGGGTGCCTGTTCGGACTTGGCGGAATCGCCGTCGGAGCGAGGGATGACGCGCCGCGTATGAATAGCCGCGACACTTGGAACGACCCTAGCCAGGAGTGCGGTGACGGATCCGGACTGATCCTCGGCGGGGGCGGCACAATAGGCCGGGACGCTAGCCGTGCCCGCCATCCAAAGTGCAAGCGCGAAACGCAGGCTCCCCACGGGCAGGCGCGTCAGCCACGGCAACAATCGTCGGCAATCCATCTGGAGGTTGTTCCTTTCGAATGCGAAAGGATTAGCGGACGTTCTGTCGACAAGGAAGCCTTCCGCTCGCCGATGGGGCGTTGGTGGTCATGTTCCGAGAGCTTGCCCTTCGTCGCGCAAGCCTCGGCAACGATTGGCGCAGGTTCCGCCGCGTCAACGGTACGATCGGTCCTGCGCCTTCGACTAAGCGAGTCGGAACGGCCGAGAGTCCATCTCAAACGGAAGAGCGACCTCGCGCGATCGAGGCTCGCTCCGCCAGGCCGATTGAGGCTCACCGTCATGCGAATTTCGCGTTGGGCTGCTTCGATCGTTTGCTGGGTCGCAACCGGAGATCAGAAATGAGCCAGCAACCGACTCGGCGCGAGGTGGTGGCCGCCGGCGCCGCCGCCATGATGCTAGGGAAAGATGTCGCCGCGGCCGCAGTGCCGAGCGCACCTGAGAGAGCGACCGGTATCGTGAGCGAAGCGGCGAGCGACATCGGCGGTCGACGGATCCAAGGGTCGCCGATCACCGGTGTCCTCGTGTCGAATGGGCGCGACGTGGTGCGCACCGATTCAACCGGCCGTTACAATCTGACCGTCGCGCCGGGTCAGACGGTCTTCGTCGTCAAACCGTCCAGCTATAGCCTGCCGACCGCGGCGGAGACGGGTTTGCCGCGTTTCTGCTATGTCCACGACCCCGAGGGTACGCCAGCGTCGCTTGGGTTCCGTTATGGCGGCCTTCCGCCGACCGGGCCGCTGCCGCCCTCGATCGATTTCGAACTGACCCGCGCCGCGGCCGAGCCGCAGCGCTTCGATGTGATCCTTTTTACCGACCCACAGCCGGAATCGACAGCGGAGATCGAATATGTCCGCGACGACGTGATCGCCGGTCTCATCGGCAGCAAGGCCGCCTTCGGCATGACGTGCGGCGACATCGCCTTCGATGACCTGTCAATGTACGGGCGCATCAATCGTCTGATCGGCCGCATCGGTCTGCCTTGGTGGACCGTTGGCGGCAATCACGATCTGGACTACGAGGCGCCAGATGCCGTGCGTTCGCGCGACACCTACAAACGGGTGTACGGGGCGCCCCACTACGCGCACGAGCACGGCAACGCTCTCTTCGTCATGCTCGACAATGTCGAATATCTCGGTGCGGCCTCCGGGAAGCCCGGCGACCCGCACGGTTCCTACCGCGGGTTCATCTCGCCCGATCAACTGACCTTCGTGAAAAATCTCCTTGCGATGACGCCGTCGGAGCGCCTGCTCGTCTTCGTCATGCACATTCCGCTCTCGACCTATCTCGACCCGAAGGCCCCCGGGATGAACACCGTCAACGCGACCGATCTTCTCGACCTCATCGGGACCCGGCCGGCGGTCAGCTTCTCCGGTCACACCCACTCGACCGAGCACCATTATCTCGGCTCTGCGCCCGACGCTTCGGAGACCAAACCGCACCACCACCACGTCTTGACGGCGGTCTCCGGCTCATGGTGGAGCGGACCTCTCGACCACCGTGGCATCGCCTGCGCCGACAGTTATGACGGGACACCGAACGGCTATCACGTGCTTTCAATCGACGGTGCGTCTTACACCACGCGCTACGTCCCGGCGACCGAGTCCGAGGGCAAGCAGATGCGCATCAGCCTCGACGTGCAATACCACACGGGCGACCGCGAGATTTTCCGCGACATCTCGGAGGCGGCGTTGCTTCGTTCACCGATCACCTCGGAGCAATCGAACGGCACGCAGGTCGTGGTGAATCTCTTCGATGGCGGCCCGCGCTCGAAGGTCGCCATGGCGCTCGATGATGGCGTTTCGCTGCCGATGACGCGCGTGTCGCGGCCAGACCCGTTCGTCGTGCAACTTTACGGTCGCCATCCCACCACGATCAAACCTTGGGTCAAGCCGCAGCACTCCTCGCATGTCTGGCAGGCGGCGCTGCCACCGAGCCTTAAACCGGGCGCTTATGCACTGAAGATCATCGCGACCGACGAGTATGGCCGGACCCAACGCGACAGCATGGTGCTCGAGGTCATCTGAAGACGAGCACTAGCTGCGATCAGCGCCGATTTGGTCCGCTGCGAACGTGGCGGAACCTGCTTTGTCACATCAACTTCGCGAAAGCGTGTTCCAACCGGCTCACAGCCGGAGATCGACCGCGATGACAGACGCAGCTCTTCCCTTGGGCACAGCGACGGCCCGGTCGGCCCGTCCTGATCTCGACGGAAGCACGCACCTCGGCACCGTCCTGGTTTTCGTGCTCCTGCTCGTCTGCGGTATCGGCTATGCCGTCTACGGCCTTCTATCCGACATCAACGGCGCCGGCGAGCCACTCGCCCTCGGCGCCTTCCTGCTGCTCGGCATCGCGCTGCTGATCGCCCTCGGCTTCGAGTTCGTCAACGGCTTCCACGATACCGCCAATGCCGTCGCCACTGTCATCTACACGCATAGCCTGCCGCCGGTGGTCGCCGTGGTGTGGTCAGGGCTGTTCAACTTCCTCGGCGTGCTGCTGTCGAGCGGGGCGGTGGCCTATGGCGTTATCACCCTGCTGCCGGTCGAGCTGATTCTGCAGGTCGGCAGCGGTGCCGGATACGCGATGATCTTCTCCCTGCTCATCGCCGCCATCCTGTGGAACCTCGGCACTTGGGCCCTCGGCATTCCCAACAGCTCGTCTCACGCCCTCATCGGGTCGATCATGGGCGTCGGCATCGCCAACCAGCTCCTCGCGCCAGCCGGTCAAGCGACCTCCGGCGTGGACTGGTCACAGGCGCTCAACGTCGGCAAGGCGCTCCTGTTTTCGCCGGTGGTTGGTTTCGTCTTTTCGGCTCTCATGCTGCTCGCGCTGAAGTTCCTGGTGCGCGTGCCCAAGCTTTACGAGGAGCCGAAGAGCGCCGCGCCGCCGCCTTGGTGGATCCGCGGCATCCTCATCTTGACCTGCACGGGCGTCTCGTTCGCTCATGGCGGTAACGACGGGCAGAAAGGCATGGGGCTCATCATGCTGATCCTGATCGGCGTCGCTCCGACCGCCTATGCGCTGAACCGGACGATGCCGGAGTCCGGCACCCCGCGCTTCGTCGAAATCACGCAGCAGGCCGGCGCCGTGTTCACCGCGCACCAAGGCACTGCCGCGCCGCTCGCGGCCGACGCTGCCCGCAAGCAGCTCGGCGACGCGTTGAAGACGCGCGATCTCGACAAGCCGGCCGTCTTCTCCGCCCTGTCGTCGCTGTCGGGCGACATCGCCCACGGCGTTCAAAGCTACGGCTCGATCCAGCGTGTTCCGGCCAGTGTCACCCAGAACATGCGCAACGACATGTACATGGCGGCCGATGCGGTCAGGTTGCTGCCGAAGACTGGAGCCAAGTTCACGGCTGACGAGGACAAGGCGCTGAAGGCCTACCGCGGCCAGCTCGAAGCAGGCACGCGCTTCATCCCGGACTGGGTCAAGGTGTCGGTGGCGATCGCTCTCGGACTCGGCACGATGATCGGTTGGAAGCGCATCGTGGTGACGGTGGGCGAGCGTATCGGTAAGCAGCACCTCACCTACGCCCAGGGCGCCTCGGCGGAGATGGTGGCGGCGGTGACCATCCTCGGCGCCGAGTTCCTCGGCCTGCCGGTGTCGACGACGCACATCCTGTCAAGCGGCGTCGCCGGCACCATGGCGGCCAACGGCTCGGGCCTGCAGTGGTCGACAGTCCGCTCCATCATCATGGCGTGGGTCCTCACCTTGCCCGCCGCCATGCTGATGTCCGGTATTCTATTCGTACTCCTGCGCGCCGTGTTCTGAGTCGCCAACAACACCGTCGGGGAGAACGGCCCGTTCGTCGGGAACCGTTCTCCTCCGCCCGGGTCGGGCGGATTGCAGGGATGAAGTCAAGATGCGCGTGCTGATTGCGACCGACGCCTGGCATCCGCAGGTCAACGGCGTCGTGCGCACTCTGACCTCGCTTCAAACGAGTGCGCACGCGCTCGGAGCCGAGGTCGGCTTCTTGACGCCGGAAGGCTTTCCGAGCTTTCCCGTGCCGACCTATCCGAGTCTTCGGCTCGCGCTGCCCGGCCGTCGTGAGATCGCGCGTCGCATCGAGGTCTTCCGCCCCGACGTCATCCATGTCGCGACCGAGGGCAGTATCGGGCATCAAACCCGCTCCTACTGCGTCCGTCGCGGGCTCCCTTTTTCAACAAGTTTCCATACCAAGTTCCCGGAGTACATCGCGACGCGTTTCCATGTCCCGGAGCGCTGGAGCTACTTGGCCTTGCGCCATTTCCACGGGGCCTCCAGCGTCACCATGGCGTCCACGGTCTCCCTGATTCGAGAACTGCGTGGGCGCGGCTTCCGCCGGCTGGCGATGTGGGCGCGCGGCGTCGACACCGAGCTGTTCAAGCCCGCACCGACGGCTGATCTCCGTTTTCCCCGCCCGATCTTCATGAACGTGGGACGGATCGCCGTCGATAAGAACCTCGATGCCTTTCTTCGTCTCGACCTGCCCGGCACCAAGGTGGTCATCGGCGAGGGGCCGCACGAAGCAGAACTGCGCCGGCGCTACCCCGGCGTGCACTTTCTCGGGACCCGGCACGGCGCCGACCTCGCGGCGCGTCTCGCCGCGGCGGACGTGTTCGTCTTCCCGAGCCGAACGGACACCTATGGCGTGGTCCAGCTCGAGGCGTTGGCGTGCGGCGTCCCGGTCGCCGCCTTCCCTGTGACCGGTCCGCGCGACGTCATCGGCAACAGCTCCGTCGGGATCCTCGACGAGGACTTGCGACGGGCGTGCCTCGCTGCCCTGCAAATCCCGCGCGACGCTTGTCGCAAATTCGCGCTCGAACACTCGTGGGAGCGGAGCGCGCGGCAGTTCCTCCGCAACCTGAATCGCGCCGTGATACCGACCCGCGCGGCCAGCGCACCATCCGCGCCCTGACCCGCGCCGCGCCCGATGGGGGCTCGCCCACACGAGAGCAAAGCCGTATGCTGACGAACCAACGCCAACCCAGGCGCGACCTTGACACGCGGCGCGTCGCGTACGCCTACGGCCGATGGGCGCCTGTGTACGACGTCGTCTTCGGACGCGTCTTCGCGAGGGGCCGACGTGCCGCTGTGGAAGAGGCTGACCGCATCGGCGGTTTCATTCTCGAGGTCGGCGTCGGAACCGGCCTGTCCTTGCCCGCTTACAGCCGTGCGACGCGGGTGATCGGCATCGACATCTCGGAGCCCATGCTAAAGAAGGCGCGCGCGCGCGTGCGCCGGCTTGGCCTCGGCAACGTCGAGGATCTCACCGTGATGGACGCCGAAAGCCTCGTCTTCGCCGACGACACGTTCGACGCGGTCGTCGCGCAGTACGTCGTGACGGCCGTGTCCGATCCGGAAGCGGCGCTCGACGAGTTCGTTCGCGTGCTCAAACCCGGCGGCGAGATCGTCCTGACGAGCCGGATCGGCGCGGAACAGGGCCTGCGCGGCCAAGCGGAGCGGCTGGTGACGCCCTTCGTGCAACGCCTGGGCTGGCGGAGCGAGTTTGCCTGGGAGCGCTACCAGGCCTGGGCCGACCGGGCCGGTTCGGTGGAGATCGTCGAGCGGCGGGCGCTACCGCCCCTCGGCCATTTTTCGCTGATTCGGATTGTAAAGGCGGCGGCGTGAGCGACGGCGCGGCGGCTGCCGACACGATTGAAGCAAGCTGAGGAGGCGGTGAGGATGGGTGCGATCCCGATGGGCGATGTGAGTGGCTTTCTGAACGAGTTGCGCGTCCAGCGCTGGGACGACCACCGCTACTATCACCATAGCCGGATCAACCAGTCCCTCCACCTGATCAGCGCGGTGAGCTTCCTGACCGCCTACGCGACGGCGCTGATCAGCCCCGCCATCGCCGCCGAGATTGCCTGGCTCGTGTCCATGACGAGCAGGCAGGCCGGCCATTTCTTCTTCGAACCGAAGGGCTACGACCACGTCAACGAGGCGACCCACGACCACAAGGAAGAGATCAAGGTCGGCTACAACCTGACCCGCAAAATCGTGCTGATGACGGTGTGGGCGCTGTCGCCGCTCATCTTCATCGCCGACCCCACGTTGTTTGGGCTCGTACGACCTCACGCAGCCTTCGGCGAGCTCGCCCGTCATGTCGGCCTGCTATGGTTCGTCGTCGGGGTCGGCGGGCTCATGTTCCGCACGGTGCAGCTCTTCTTCGTGCGTGACGTCCGCACCGGTCTGGTTTGGGCGGCCAAGATCGTGACCGATCCCTTCCACGACGTGAAGTTGTATTGGCGGGCGCCCGTCGCGCTGCTGCGCGGCGAGCTGATCGATCAGGGCCTGCGCTCCGAGGTCGAGGCGCACGGCACCGGGGTGTGAGCGGCGCCCGTCGCGTGGTATGGTCAAATCGTTGTGGACCCCACCACTCAGACGCTCCGGACAAGCCGCTTCTCACGGCCGCGCCAGCGAACCGCCAGCATCTCGGCGAGCATGCGGCGCCGGATCTTCTTGTTGCTGTGCGCGACCGGCTCCCACCAGCCGTCGGCTTGCATCCTGGTCGCCGCCTCCACGAACCGCGTCGCAATGCGATCGAAGTCGGCGTCGGTGCAATCGAGGGCGAAGATGAGCCGGCCGGTACCGATCCAGGAGAGGGCAAGTCTTTCCTCCCGCAGGTAGAATTGCAGCATCCAGTTATAGCGGGACGGAACAAGGTAGCAGACCGTCCAGATCGTCGACAGGTTGGCGACCTGCGCCGGCAGACCGTCCGCGGTCAACCTCGCGTTGAGCCGGGACGCGCGGTCGTTCCAGGTGTCGTCCAGCCTGTCGTAGAGGGTGGCGATCTCTGGACGCTCGAGCTGGTCGAGGAAGGCGGCCATCGCGCCCATGACATAGGGGTGGGCGTTGAAGGTGCCGCGGGCGAAGCACACGTCGGCCGGTCGGTCGTCGCGGTAGCGCTTCATCAGCTCGGCCCGGCCGCACAGCACGCCGACCGGCAGGCCGCCGCCGAGCGTCTTGCCATAGGTGACGAGGTCGGCCGTGACTCCGAAATACTCCTGCGCGCCGCCGCGCGCGAGGCGGAACCCGACGAAGATCTCGTCGAAGACGAGCACGATGCCACGCTTCGTGCACACCTCGCGCAGCGTATGCAGCCACTCGGTATAGGCGGCGCGGTCGAAACTGGCCGAGCGGCCGCTGTCGAGCAGCGCCGAATCTGCGGGGGCCGAGGCGTTGGGATGGAGAGCCTGGATCGGGTTGACCAGCACGCACGCGATGTCGCGCCGCGTCCGCAGGACGTGGAGGCTGCGGTCCGACATTTCGGCAAGCGTCAGGGTGCGGTCCGCGGCAACGGGATTGCCGATTCCCGGCTGCACGTCGCCCCACCAACCGTGATAGGCCCCGCAGAAGCGCACGAGGCGCGGTCGGCCGGTATGATATTGGGCGAGCCGCACCGCCTGCATCACCGCTTCGGTCCCCGACATGTGGAAGGACACAGCATCGAGACCGGACAGGGCTCGCAGCCGCCTCACGTTGTCCACGACGACGGGGTGATAGGCACCGAGCAGCGGCCCGAGGTCGCGCACCCGCGCCGCGCCGGCGTCGATGCACTCCTTGAGCACGTCGTAACCGAACAGATTGAGGCCGTAGGAGCCGCTGAGGTCGTCGAAGGCGTTGCCGTCGAGATCACGGGTCGTCGAACCCGAACTGGAGAGGAGAAAGGCGCCGCCTCCGAGCCGTTCCCGCACGAGGCCCGCGTAGGGAAACGGCACGCGGTAGCGGC
Source organism: uncultured Beijerinckiaceae bacterium (assembly GCA_964243415.1). Lineage (GTDB taxonomy): Bacteria > Pseudomonadota > Alphaproteobacteria > Rhizobiales > Beijerinckiaceae > RH-AL1. The sequence continues at coordinate 33,273 of CAXTFG010000003.1, forward strand.
TCGTGAAGTCGAGGTCGGGCAGCATCGTTGCGGCATCGGCGGTCACCGCGGCCGTCCGCGCAAAGCGGGTGCGGAACGTCTGCGACAGCCTCGCGAACCCGTCGCTCCGCCGCGCCACCACCGCGGCATCCGCGCCGTCGGACGCAAAGAAGCGGTCCTCGTCGTGATCGTAGAAGGGGATCTGCCCGGCGACGCGGCGCGCTATCCGGGCGTGTCCGGCGAGAGAGCGGTGCTTCGCCCTGGACAGGCGAAGCCTCGCCAGAAGCGGACGCGATGACGCGGCGAGCGCCGCGACGGCAATTGAAGACAACAAGATGGAAGGGCTCATCGCGCCCTCGTTATCGAGGCTCGGTCACATGCTGATGACGCTCCGAAGTACTCTTCGGAGCCTCGCCGCGAACGAGGACTTGAACTTCCTCCTGACGAACCGGATTCCGCGCCGCGCTGCCACGCGCTTCATGGGTTGGTTCAGCCGGATCGAGCAGCCGATCGTGCGCGACCTGTCGATCCGGGTCTGGCGTTTGTTCGCCGACCTCGATCTCGGCGACGCCAAGTCGCCGCACTTCAGGAGCCTGCACGACTGCTTCGTCCGCGAGCTGAAGCCCGGTGCGCGACCGATCGATGACGATCCCGGAACGCTGGTCAGCCCGTGCGATGCCATCGTCGGCGCTGGCGGCGCCGTGGCCGGCACGCGCCTGTTCCAGGTCAAAGGGTTCCCCTACGACCTCGCCGACCTCGTGGGTGACCCGGCATTCTGCGACGCCTTCCGCGATGGAAGCTACGTGACCTTGCGCTTGACGTCCGCGATGTATCACCGGTTCCACGCGCCCCACGATTGCCGTGTGGAGGCGGTGCGTTACATGACTGGCGATACGTGGAACGTAAATCCGATCGCGCTGAAGCGGGTCGAGGCGCTGTTCTGCAAGAACGAACGTGCGGCATTGAGGCTTCTCCTCGAAGCGTCCGATGCGACGATCGCGCTGGTGCCGGTTGCCGCGATTCTTGTCGCAAGCCTACGGTTTCGCTTCCTCGATCTCGACCTTCGCACGGGGGGATCACGCTCGATCGCCTGTAATGCTCGCCTGCGTAAGGGTGACGAGATGGGCTGGTTCGAGCATGGATCGACCATTATCGTCCTCTCTCCGGCCGGGTTCAGCCTCTGCGGCAACGTCAGGGAAGGCTGTCGCATCAGGATGGGCGAGCCGCTCATGGTGCTGCCCGCTCGAGAACACTGAGGCCGCCGCTCCCGATCGCCGCGCCTCTAAGTTGCCCGCGCGGCGATCGCTGCGGCGATGGTGTCGAGCGTCGCCGGATCCTCGATCGTTGCCGGCATGGCGTAGCCCTCCCCGTCCGCGATCTTCTTCATGGTGCCGCGCAGGATCTTGCCCGACCGCGTCTTCGGGAGCCGGTCGACGACGATGGCCGTCTTGAACGAGGCGACCGGCCCGACCTTGTCGCGGATCAGCGCCACCGCCTCGATTTCGATGACCGGCGCCGCTTTCGCCACGCCGGACTTGAGCACGATGAAGCCGCAGGGGACCTCGCCCTTGAGCGCGTCGGCGACGCCGATGACGGCGCATTCCGCGACGTCGGGATGACCGGCGAGCACCTCCTCCATGCCGCCGGTCGAGAGCCGATGTCCGGCACAATTGATGATGTCGTCCGTCCGCCCGAGCAGGAAGATGTAGCCCTCGGCATCGCGGAAGCCGGCGTCGGATGTCTTGTAGGCGCCGGGGTAGTCGACGAGGTAGCTGTCGCGCATACGCGTCTCGTTCTGCCACAGCGTCGGCAGACAGCCGGGCGGCATCGGCAGGCGGATGACGAACGAGCCCATCGTGCCGGGCGGCACCGGTCGGCCGCCTTCGTCGACGACGTCGAGCGCAAAGCCCGGCATCGGCACCGTGGCCGAGCCCGGCTTGAACGGCAGCAGGCCGAGTCCCTTGGGATTGCCGGCGATGCACCAGCCGGTTTCGGTCTGCCACCAGTGATCGATGACCGGGAGCCCGAATTGCGCCGTCGCCCAGTCCACGGTGGCGGCGTCGGCGCGCTCACCGGCGAGGAAGAGCGCGCGCATCTTGCTGCAATCGTACCGGCGGAAGCCCTCGCCCGCCGGATCGTCCTTCTTGATCGCCCGGAGTGCCGTCGGCGCGGTGAACAGCGAGACGACGCCGTAGTCGGCGCACACGCGCCAGAACGCGCCGGCGTCGGGCGAGCCGATCGGCTTGCCCTCGTAGCAGACCGTCGTGGCGCCGATCAGCAGCGGCGCGTACACGTTGTAGGAATGGCCGACGACCCAGCCGACGTCGGAGGCGCAAAAGAACACCTCGCCGGGCGCGACGTCGTAGAGCGCGCCGATCGACCAGGCCAGCGCGACGAGGTATCCGCCTGTATCGCGGACGATGCCTTTGGGAATGCCCGTCGTGCCCGAGGTGTAGAGGATGTAGAGCGGATCGGTGGCGGCCATCGCCGCGCAGGGCGCGTGCCGTCCCTCCCCTTCGGCCTGCTTGGCCAGCGCTCCCCAGTCGTGATCGCGACCGGGGATGAGTTCGGCCTCGAGGCGAGGGCGCTGCCACACCAGCACGGCCTGCGGCTTCGCGGTCGCCAGGTCGATGGCGGCGTCGACCAGCGGCTTGTAGGCGATCGTACGGCCGGGCTCGATCCCGCAGGACGCCGTGAGGATCAGTTTCGGCGCGGCGTCGTCGATGCGGGCCGCGAGCTCCTTCGGCGCGAAACCGCCGAACACCACGGAATGGATCGCGCCGAGGCGCGCGCAGGCCAGCATCGCCACATGGGCCCGCGGGATCATCGGGAGATAGATAACGACGCGGTCGCCCTTGCCGATGCCGAAATCGGTCAGCACGGCCGCGAACGCCGCGACCTCGTCGAGCAGTTCGGCGTAAGTCATCGTCTTGCGGAATTCGATGACGGGCGCATCATAGATGATCGCTGGCTGATCGCCGCGCCCGTCGCGAACGTGACGGTCCAGGCAGTTGAAGCAAGCGTTCAGCCGCGCGTCGGGGAACCAGCGGCCGTAGACGCCGGCCTCGGCGTCAAAGGCGGCTCGCGGCGGCTCGATCCACTCGATCGCCGCAGCGGCGTCGCGCCAGAACGCTTCCGGATCGTGTTGCCAGGCGGCGTAGGTTTCGGCATAGCGACTCGCCATCGGCTCGCTCCCAGCGCGGGCTTGGGCGCGCTCGCCTCCACCCATCGTTTTCGCGGACAATGCGGCCAACCCGCAGGGCTGACAAGCCGCGGTTGGGCGAATTGCGCGGGCCCCATCGATGTGGTCAAGCGGAGCTGCCGGCCGGCGGTGGGGGATCGATGACCGACGCAGTTCAGCAGAAGACGATCGAAACGCGCGTTCCCGCCCGGCTCGACGCGCTGCAATGGGGACGCTTCCACACGCTCGTCATCGCCGCCCTCGGCATCACCTGGATCCTCGACGGCCTCGAGGTGACCTTCGCCGGGCTGATCTCCGGCGCGCTCAAGGAGGACAAGGCGCTGCACTTCACCGATCCCGAGATCGGGCTCGGCAACAGCTTCTATCTCGTCGGTGCGGTGCTGGGCGCGCTCGGCTTCGGTTGGGCCACGGACCGCCTCGGCCGGCGTAAGCTGTTCTTCTTCACCCTCGGGCTCTACCTCGTGGCGACCGCGGCGACCTCGTTCTCGTGGAATATCTGGAGCTACAGCCTGTTCCGGTTCCTCACCGGATGCGGGATCGGCGGCGAGTATTCGGCCGTGAACTCGACGATCCAGGAGTTCATCCCCGCGCGTTTCCGCGGGCGCACCGACCTCGCCATCAACGGCTCCTTCTGGATCGGCGGCGCGATCGGGGCCGCCGCCTCGCTCGTTTTTCTCGATCCGGCGTTCATCCCCGCCCAATACGGCTGGCGCGCCGTGTTCTTCGTGGGGGCGATCCTCTCGGTCGGCATCATCTTCCTGCGCACCTTCATCCCGGAAAGTCCGCGATGGCTCGCCATCCACGGCCGTGAGAAGGAGGCCGAAGCCGTCATGACCGAGATCGAGAACCACATGAAAGAGCACGGCGGAGCCGTGCCGCCGCAAGACCAGCTGAAGCCGATGAAGATCCATGCGCGCGATCACACGCCGCTCGGCGTCGTGTTCTCGACCATCTTCGTGAAAAACCGTAAGCGCGCCGTCGTCGGTCTGGCGCTGATGGCGGCGCAGGCCTTCTTCTACAACGCGATCTTCTTCACGTTCTCGCAGGTGCTGGAGGTTTATTACCACATCGAGATCAAGAACGTCGGCTGGTACATGCTGCCGTTCGCGATTGGCAACGCGCTCGGGCCGCTCGTCCTGGGGCCTCTATTCGACAAGATCGGCCGCAAGCCGATGATCGCGGGCACCTACGCAATTTCGGGAGTCCTGCTCATCGCTTCGGGATGGCTCTTCGCCGCCGGATTGATGAGCGCGACGGAGCAGGTCGTGGCGTGGGCGACGATTTTCTTCTTCGCCTCGTCGGCCGCGGGCGCGGCCTATCTCACGGTCAGCGAGGTGTTCCCCGTCGAGATCCGGGCGCTTGCCATCGCGATCTTCTATGCGTTCGGGACCGCCATCGGCGGCATCGCGGCGCCGATCTCCTTCAGCGCGTTGATCGGGACGAACAGCAAAGCCGCGCTGTTCGGCGGCTACATCTTTGCCGCGTCTCTCATGTTGGGAGCAGCCCTGCTCGAAGCCGTCTGGGGGGTCGCCGCGGAAGGAAAATCGCTGGAGGACGTCTCCGAGCCATTGTCGTCGGCGGCGTGAACGCACCTTAACGGCTCACTCACACTCTGTTGCTAGAACGCGATACGGAGACGTGACTTGCTGAAGACCTTCTGGCGAAACGAGAGCGGGGCGACCGCGATCGAATACGCGTTCGTGGCCGGGCTGATCTCGATCTTGATCGTCGGGGGCGCCCGCGCCATCGGCCTCAACCTCAACTCGTCCTACTACCAGAAGATCTCCACCAACCTGACCTGAATTATCGTCGCTGGTTCAAGCTGGCGCTGATCATGTCGGCCAGATTTCCCGGCTGAGCGCCCTGGCCGGACACACCCGGCTCGAACATCTTGAAAAGTGCATCCATGCCGGCCTGCATGACGGGCGGCAGCGACCCGCTCGGGTCGGTCCCCGCCTGCGGCGTCGCTTGTGGGCTCGAAGGCTGCGCTGTTTCGGTCTGTGCTCCGCCGAAAAAGCTATTGAAGATGCTGCCGAGCATACCGGGCATGCCGCTGTTCTGACCGACGCCGCCCATCCCGCCACCCGTGCCGCTCCCGCTCGTCCCGCCCGCACCGCCGAACTGTCCCAGAATGCTGCCGAGCCCGCCGTTGGCGAGTTGGCCGAGCATCCCGCCCATGCCCTGGTTGTGCATGAGCGCGCCGGCGCCCCCAACCACCATGGAGACGATGGTCGGCAGCATGCGTTGCAGCGTCGCTTCGTCGATGCCGGTGTAGCGCGCTGCCTGCTGGGTGACCTGGCCGACGATGGCGTTATTGCCGAAGATGTTGCCGACGACGTCGCCGCCCTTCTGCTGTGTCGTCGGATCCTGCGCCGCGTTGGGGTCGGCGTACGCTTGGCGATGCTGGTCGTCGGTCATCGCGCCGGCGATATCGCCGAGACCGCCCGGCTGCGCCGCTTTGGTCATGAAGGCCGTCGACAAAGCCGGGATCAGGGCTTGGACGGCACTGTCGGCCTGTTCGCGCGAAATGCCGAACTGCTGGGCGAGGTTGTCGATTCCCTGGCCGTCGTGCGCGCCGGTGATGATCGAATACAGGTTGAACATGGCGGATCTCCTTGCTGGCCGCCTCGTCGATGATCAAACCGAAGCTGGACGGTTGGCCAAGCGGATCACGACAAAATAGGCCCCTGCCACCGCGAGGCAACCGAAGAGGGCGCTTCCCGCGACCATTCCGATATAACCGCCTTTCGGGCCGGCATAGGCCGTTCCTATCGCGACGAACGGGATCGTGCCGAGGGTCGCCCTGCCCCAATTGCAGATGGCCGAGAGAAATGGCCAGTCCAGGTTGTTGAATGCGGCGTTGGCGACATAGATGGCGCCGAGAAACAGCCAAAGCACGCCGCTCGACTGACAGAAAAAGCGCAGGAGGTCGGCCGTTTCGCCCTTCGCGCCAAAAGCGGTCACGACGAAGGGAGCCGCCAGCCATAAGATCAACGTGACAGTCGTCACGTAGGTGCCGGCTAGGGCGAAGCATTTCGTCAGCGTTTCCCGGATCCGGCCGTAGGCGCGGGCACCGTAGTTCTGGCCCATGATCGGCCCGACCGATCCCGACAGCGCGAACAGCACGCCGAACGCGACCGGCGTAACGCGATCCATGATGGCGAAGGCCGCGATGACCGCCTCCCCGAAGCGGGAAAAGACATGGAGCACGTAGATATTTGCGACCGGTGCGGCGAGGTTGGTCAGGATCGCCGGTCCGGCGATGGCGGCCATCGGCGCACCGTCGCGCCAGACGGCGAAAAATCGGGGCCGCTCGACGAGGTTGTGGATCCGGACCACGCCATGAAACCCGACAAGCAGGAGGCTGAACCGCGAAGCGACCAGCACCATCGCGGCGCCATAGATGCCGAGGTGGAAGCCGAAGATGAAGATCGGGTCGAGGCACACGGTCACCACCGCACCACCCAGCGTCACGTACATCGACCGCTTGGCGTCGCCGACACCGCGAAGAATCGACGAGCAGGCCATGCCGATACCGAGGAAGACCATCGCCGGCAGGATCATGCGCAAGTAGGTCGCCCCAACTGCGAGCGTTTCGCCGCGCGCGCCGAACAGCGCGAGGATGTCGCGAGCAAACGGCATGGCGGCGAGGCTCAGGATCGCCGATAGCAGCGCCGAGTGCACAAGCCCCGAGGCGGCGACTTGGCGCGCGCGGGCCCGGTTGCCGGCGCCCAGCGCCTGTGACACGAGCGCGCCGATGGCGATGGATACGCCGATGTTGACGGAGATGAGCAGGAACGTGACCTGCGACGCGTAGCCAACGGCTGCCGTCAGGTTGGTGTCGCCCAGACGCGAGATGTAGAGCAGCGTCAGGAAGTCGACGAAGAAGACGCTGATCAGGCCGACCGACCCCGTGGCGGTCATCACCACGACATGACGCATGACCGACCCGACGGTGAACGCGCCCGCGTTCGCTTTCGGCGCAGCGCTGCCGGCGGTCGTCGAGAGCGACGTCCGGTCCTCCTCTGTCGGCGCAGTGTCGGTGTCCGGTCCGGCTTGCAGCCGCGGAACGATGTTCATGAAGCGCCGTCGATCATCATGATCTTCTGTCAGTGCCTCGAACCTGCGTGTCCTTGGGGTGGCGTGGGTTCTAGTCTAGAACGGCGGCGGCGAACACAAGGCGGACCCGCGCGTGAGCGATCACACCCATGCGTCTCATGATCACGCCGGGCATCATCACCACGGTGACGGCTCGCACGCCCATTCGCATGTGCCCACGAGCTTCGGCCGGTCGTTCGCCGTCGCTGTCGGTCTCAACGCGCTGATCGTCGCTGCCGAGTTCGTCTTCGGCACGCTCGCCGGCTCGGTCGCGCTGATCTCCGATGCCGGGCACAACCTGTCGGACGTTCTCTGCCTCCTGGCCGCCTTCGCCGCGCACCGGCTCGCCCAGCGCGCACCGTCTCCGCGCTTCACCTACGGGTTAGGCAGCACGTCCATCCTCGCCGCGCTTTTCAACGCCGTGCTGCTGCTCGTTGTGGCCGGTGCGCTCAGCCTCGAAGCCGTCCAGCGCTTTGCGCATCCCGAGCCGGTCGCCGCGGCTATCGTCATGGCGGTCGCGGCGGGAGCCATCGTCGTCAACGGCGTGTCCGCTTGGCTGCTCGCGCCAGGTGCGGGCGGCGATCTCAACCTGCGCGCCGCGGCGGCTCACTTCGCCGCCGATGCTGCCGTGGCGGCCAGCGTCGTGGCGGGCGCCCTCGCCATTCGGCTCACCGGCTGGCGCTGGATCGATCCCGTGCTGAGCCTCGCCATCAACGCGGCCATCGTCGCAGGAACGTGGCGCCTCCTGCGGGAGGCGCTCGCCCTGTCGCTCGCCGGCGTTCCGCCGACGGTTCGGCACGGCGACGTGCGCAGCTACCTCGGTGGATTGCCGGGCGTCGCCGCCCTGCACGACCTCCACATCTGGCCGATGAGCACCAGTGAAACGGCGCTCACCGTGCATCTGCTCATGCCTGACGGGCACCCCGGCGACGGATTTCTGATGGAGACCTGCCGCGCCCTGCGCGAGCGGCATGGGATCGGGCATTCCACGCTGCAGGTCGAGACCAGCAGAGACACGGTCTGCGCGCTGGCGCCGGAAACGGTCGTCTAAAACTCCGTTGTCGGTGGCAACGCGAAGGGCTGGCGCATGATGGGAGGCAGGGCACCCCGCGCCATGAGCCCGGTTTCCTCCGGCACCGGCTTGCCGGCCCACTCCAGGAGGTCGGGCGGAAACAGCGTCTTGATGCGCCTGTACCGCCGAGAAAGCGCACCGACGATGCGCGCCATCGTTGGTAACGTGGCGGCGACGACGTCGACGAGGATCAGCGTCTCGTCGTCATCGTCTTCCGAGACAATGAGCGCGTCGAGGTCGGAGAGGTAGGCGAGGGATGGACTGTCGTCGCCGGCGAGCTTGGCGAGGAACAACCCGGGCGCGTCGACCACAGCGATGCGGCTCGAGACCGGTGCGCGGGTCGCCAGCAGGCGGTCGACGAGCGCGCGCTCCTGCGCTACGTCATCGATCAGATGCGCCGCCGCTCCCGCGACCGGCAGCGGTGCCGGTCCGACGAAAGCGTGCTGCGGCACGGGTTCGAAGCCGAAGCGACCGTAGAGCCCTGCGTCCGCTGTGTAGAGGAGGAGAAGCTCGAGCCTCCGCTCGCGGCCCCAGTCTATGGCGTGCTGCATCAGATCGCGAAAGAGCCCGTGCCCACGCCAGTCTTCGGCGACCCCGACCAGCCTGATGCCGCCGGCTTCGATCGGTCCGCTATCGGTCGAGAGACGCAGCCGCGCGACTTCGGCGCCCGCGACGCACCGCCCGTCCCGGTCGAAGAAAGCGGTGCACACCCATCGGGGAGACTCGCCCGACGTTGGGGTTGGCGCAACCCCGAAGACCTCACGCATGAGGCCGGCAAAGGCGGCTTGTCCTTCGCCGGTTGCGACGTCGTGTGCGAAGGTGAGATCGGCCCGGCTTCGCACGCGCCCCTACATCATCGGCTGCGGCGTGGACGGCGTTGGCATCGGGATTTCCTGCGGTCCCGTGGGAGGGATACCGGCGGGCGCTTGCTCGCTGGGATTGATGATCTCGCCCGGGCTGGGCACCGGGATGTTGACCGGCTCGGGCGGAGGCGATTCCTGCGGCGTCGGCGCGTGGACCGGCGAGTCTGGGACAGCCGGCTCCGGCGTGCTGGGGACGGTTAGGGGCGGCTGGTCCGGCGCGGGCTCGCCGGGCTGAGGCGGCGCTTGTGGCGGCACTGGCGTCGGCGAAGGCTTTGACGGATCGGATGGCAGTTCGCGCTCGGGCGCCGGGGAGCCTGGAGTGGACGGCATCGGTTCGCTGGGCCGCTCGTGCGGAACCGGGTCGGGCGGCGGTTGACGCTCAGGTTCCGGGACGATTACGGGGTCGGGCATCGCCTGCTTCATCCGGCTCAGAAGATCGGGGCGCCGCCCGCGACCACGACAAGTGCTCCCGAGGTGTAGCTCGACTCGTCGGACGCCAGCATGACGTAGGAAGGCGCGAGTTCCGCCGGCTGACCGGGTCGTCCGAATGGCGTCTCGGAGCCGAACGATTTGATCTGATCCTCATCCATGCCCGCCGGGATGAACGGCGTCCAGATCGGGCCGGGCAGCACCGCGTTGACCCGGATCTTCTTGGCGGCGAGCGATTGCGCGAGGCCGAGCGTGAAGTTCGCGATGGCTGCCTTTGTGGCGCTATAAGGCAGCAGGGACGCCATCGGCTTCTTCGCGTTCACCGACGAGGTATTCACGATGGCGGCGCCCGCCTTCATGTGCGGCACGGCGAACTTTGTCACGTAGAACAGCGCGTTGATGTTGACCTGGAAGGTCTTGTCCCATTCCTCAATGCTGATCTCGTCGAAGCTCTTATGGACCTGCTGGTAAGCGGCGTTGTTGACGAGGATGTCGAGGCCGCCCAGCTCGGTAGCGGCCGTGTCGACGATCTTCCGGCAATGCTCGGACGAGCGAATGTCACCTGGTACAAGGACGCACTTGCGCCCGGCCTTCTCGACCCAGCTCTTAATCTCCTCGGCATCGTCGTGCTCGTCGAGGTAGGCGATCACGAGGTCGGCTCCCTCGCGGGCGAAGGCGATCGCGGCGGCGGCTCCGATGCCGCTGTCGCCGCCGGTGATGATCGCGCGCTTTCCCGCCAGGCGGCCTGACCCCTTGTAGGTCTGTTCGCCATGATCGGGCTTGGGCGTCATCAGCGAGCTGTGACCGGGGAAGTCCTGCTGCTGCGCCGTCATTGGCGGCTTGGTGTCGGTCGTCGCGCTCGCCATCGTGCTCGCCCCGCCTGCATGGGTTGTGCCCGGCAATGGCTCGCTCGTCGGGAGGTTCCAGCGCTTACGGACGCGGGGCGACGAGCCGCTTTCTACTTGGGGTCGACGCCGAACTTGTGCATGCACGCGCGACGGAATTCCTTTCGTTCCGCGGCTTTGCCCTTCTTGACGGACAGCCCTTTGGCATCCGCCTCGTCGGAGCATTTGGAAAGGAACGCTTCGATCTGGGCCTTGGTGAACTTCGGCTTGGTATCGGCCTTCGTGTCGGTCGCCGGCTTCGCGTCGCTGGACGTTGGCTTGGTCTCTGCAGACTTCGTATCTGCAGGCTTGGCGTCTGCAGGTTTGGCGTCGGCGGGCTTGACGTCCGCGGGCTTGACGGGCGTCGTTTGCGCCGCCGCGACCTGGACCGCCAGAACCAGCCCGAAAGAAGCGATGAGCGGCAGCAGCTTGATCGAGGTCATCGTCGGCACGTCCCGCAAGTTGGTTCGCAAATAAGAGAGCCCCGACATCACTGTGCCCGGGCGCGTGTACTTGGGATGAACGGCCCTCGCGCGAGCTGCCAGGAAGGCCGTTGCAGCCGACCCTGGAACCGATCGGATCGGCCTCGATGCTGCTAGATCGCGGCGTCGATCCATTTCTTGAGTTCGCCTTTGGGCGCCGCGCCAACCTTCTGCGACGCCACTTTGCCGTCCTTGTAGAGCATCAGCGTCGGGATTGAGCGAATGCCGAGTTGGCCGGCAATGCCGGGATTCTCGTCGACATTCACTTTGGCGATCTTGACCTTGCCTTCGAATTCCTTCGCGATCTCTTCCAGCGACGGCCCGATCATCTTGCAGGGGCCGCACCATTCGGCCCAGAAATCGACCACGACGGGGACGGTGGCGCTCAGGACGTCGTCCTGGAAGCTGCTGTCGGTGACCTTCATGGTATTCATTGCGTGGCCTTCGATGGGAGCGCGGCAGCCGTTGCCGTCCACATGAACGTAGGAAATGGGGTCGTAAGGGTCAAGCCGAGGCCGGCATGGCCTTCAAGGCCTCATCCAAGGCCGCGTCGAGCTCGCCGGGGTCGAGCTCGACGAGCCGGGGGCCTTGCGTCCATACGAGCAGCGCCCTGAAGGGCCGTCCCGGCCACAGCGGCATCAGCACGCGCCGGTACAAGGCGAGTTGGTCGCGGTACGCGCGCGGCACGTCGGGCGACGGGCGACCGGTCTTGAAATCGGCGACGATCACCGCCTCAGGCGTCACGGCGAGCCGGTCGATCTTGCCGTCGACCTCGCGGAGGCTCCCGTCCGCCGCCGCAATACATCCGATCGCGGCGACCTCCGCCCGCGAGCCCGGCCCGAACAGCGTGGCCAGAGCGGGATGAGAGATGACGCCCAAGGCTTCGGCCACGGCGCTCTCGTGCATGTCGGCGGGGTAGGCCCGGTCGCGCGCCCGCAGAAAGGCGCGGGCGGCGGCGGCCAGATCTGCGCTCGGCCGGGAAGGGAGATACTGCAGCAGCTCGTGGACGGCCGAGCCGTAGACCATCCCGCGCCGTCTCTCGGTAGGTGCCGGCTTGGGGGCGGCGACCTGCGAGGGGCGCAACACCGCCCGGGTCGGCGGGGCGGGGAGGGGCCTAAACAGCCAATCCGGCCCCAGGCCAAACCGGATCTGCTCGGCTGCCGTCTTGCCGGGACGAGCCGGACCTGCGCCGCTGCCCGCCGTCGCGATGCGCCGCACGGTATCGGTTTCCGACCAGAACGCTGGCACGAGGTCGGCCTCGCGATCGGCGAAAGACGCCTCGACCATCGCGCTCCAGCAGTCGGCGGGTGGGTCCCGCGTGCCGTGGAAGCCGGCGATGTAGAGGCGCTCCTCCGCCCGCGTCAGGGCGACGTAAAACAGCCGGCGGTACTCGCGCATCGTCGCCTGCCGCTCGGCGACCCGCGCCAGCGCCACCGCGGCGGGGTCGTCGGCCTTGCGCGGCGACCAGACGAGGGCCGGCGGCTGCCCGGTGTCTTTGTTCAGATCGAACACGACGGGATCGAACCCCTGCGCCGGGACCGCACAGGTGTCGGGCAGGAACACGACTTTCGCTTCGAGCCCTTTGGCGGCATGCACCGTCATCACGCGAACAAACGCGCCGGGGCCCTCCATGTCGCGCTTGACGGAGCTGTCGAGAGCCTCGACTTCGGCGAGGAACGACCCGAGCGAGGGCGCGCCCATCTGCTCATGGAGCAGCGCGAGACGCAGGAACTCGTCGATGGCATCGTGCGCTTCGGGGCCGAGCCGCGCTTCCATGAGGCGACGGCCGCCATCGCGCCCGAGCAGCTCGACGTAGAAGGCGAAGGGCGTCGCGGCCGCGCGGTCGCGCCACCGCAGGAGCGTGGCATGCGCCTCCCGGTATCGCTCCTGGCTCGAGCCGGCGAGGGCGGCAGAGAGCGGGCCGGTGCGCCGCGGGGCGAGCGCGATAAGATCCTCGTCGGTGCAGCCGAACAGGGGCGACTTGAGCACGCACGCGAGGCTGAGGTCATCGCCCGGCAGCAGGGCTGTCCGCCCCGCGGCGACGAGGTCCATGACGGCGATATGGTTTGCGACGTCGAGCCGGTCGGCACCGGCCACGGGGACGTAATGGCGCTTCAACGCCCGGAGCACCGCCTCGAAGAAGGCGCCGCGCGTACGCACAAGGATCAAAATATCGCCGGGCTCGATCCGGCGCAGGGCACCGTCGGGGCCGTGCACAAACGCAGCGGTCTGCGTGGCCAGCATGGACGCGATCTTCTTCGCGACCCGGTCGGCGACGATGCTCGCGGGATCGCGCTCGCTCGGCACGTCGAGCGGGATCGACCAGTCCTCCGGGTCGGGCTCGGGCTCGGCCTTCACGCGCGGCCAGATCTCGACGAGCCCCGGCAAGTGCCCCTTGATGCTCTCGTGCACCGGCCAGACGTCCGGCGCCTGGACGAGGCCGTCCTGGTGCAGGGAAGCGCCGAACACCGCGTCGACGGTGGACAGGATGCCGGGCACAGAACGGAACGAGGTCTTCAGCATCACCCGCTCGAACGGCTTGGCGCCGGCCTTGAAGCGGCGCTCGAATACCGTGCGCATCTTGTCGAACATCAGCGGCGCCGCGCCCTGGAAGGAGAAGATCGACTGCTTGTCATCGCCGACGACGAAGAAGCTGCGCGCCAGCGAGCCGGCGCCGGCCCCGGTCGCGAAGTCGGCGGTCAGGTGCTCGAGGATCTGCCATTGCGCTTCGCTGGTGTCCTGCGCCTCGTCGACGAGCACATGGTCGATGCCAGCATCGAGCTTGTGCAGCACCCAGCCGGCGTCGGAGCGTCGGAGCAGCGCCAGCGTGCGCTCGATGAGGTCGTCGAAGTCGAGCAGTCCGTGCGCGATCTTGGCGTGCTCGTAGCGCAGGACGGTGGCATCGACGAGGCTCAGTAGCGCGGCGGTGCGCTCGACGGCTTCGGCGATCCTGAGTTCCTCGACGAGGCTGGAAAGCCGCGCCTGCTCGGCCTCCAACTGCTCCTTGAGACCGGGGCGGGCCGCAGCGACCGCTTTCGTCAGCAGCCGACTGCGCGGACCCTCCGTGGCGAAGAATACGGAGAGGTAGGCCAAAACGGCTTGGGCCAGGGCGGCTTCCTCGCGCGAGAGGATCGTTGCCGCGCGCAGGCGCTGCGCTTGCGCTTGGTCTGCCTTCGAGCCTTCCGCGAAGGCGGCGGCGATGTCCGGCCACCTTCGGGGCGCGATTCCGCCCTCGATCATCGCGCGGCGGACCGCCTCCACGGAACAGAGCCGCGGGTCGCCGCCGAGCCTCACCTGCAGCGTTCCCTGTCGCTCGGTGCCATGGCGCCGCGTCGCCGCCCGACGCGTCAGCGCCTCGGCGATCAGCTTGTCGATTCCGAACGCGCCGGCGAGATCGGCGACGAGCGCCAGCGCCGCGCCGGAGGCGCCGGTCGAACGCTGGGCCGCCTCGATCGCGCCACGCTTGGCCAACGCCAGCATCTCCTGCGCGCGCAGCTCGTCGGCCACCTCGAAGCGCGCCGGAACGTTGGCCTCGAACGGGAACAGGTGCAGCAGCCGCTCGCAGAACGCGTGGATGGTCTGGATCTTGAGGCCGCCGGGCGTCTCGACCGCGCGGGTAAACAGGCGGCGCGCCAGCACCAGATCGGTCGCAGACGGCGCGGGCGCGCCTGTCGCGAGGACGGCTGCGCGCAGCTTTTCGTCCGGCAGCGTCGTCCAGCCCGACAACGTGTCGAACACCCGCGTCGCCATCTGCGCCGCCGCCGCCTTGGTGAAGGTGAGGCAGAGGAGCTTGGCGGGCGAGACGCCGCCGAGCAGCAGGCGGATGACGCGTTGGGTGAGTACGTGAGTCTTGCCCGATCCGGCGTTGGCCGACACCCAGATCGAATATTTCGGGTCGGATGCCCGCGTCTGGCGCTCCCGCAGGTGCTCTGGAATGGTGAGCCCGTTCACCTGGCGGCTCACGGAGCGCCCTCGTCGTCGCCGGCGAGCGACCACTCGCGCACGCGGGCGAGGTGGTCGAAATCGCCGTAGTTTTTGGCGTATTTCGGGAAGGGCCGCGACGGATAGCCGGTCGCCGGAAGCCGAAAGCTCGACAGCAGCCGCTTGAGGCCGGCGAAATGGCGGTCCACGACGTCGGCGAACTCTTCCCCCTCGAAGGCAAGCGGGCGCACGAAGCCGCCGTCTTTGCCGCCGAGCTTGAGGTAGGTCGCCGCGATCGGCGCTTGGTGCGGCGGTCCGAAGCCACCTTCGCGCAGCATCGCCGCCTCGAGCGTGAGCTGCGGCGCGAACCCGACTTTCACCTCACCGAGCCCCGGTGGCTGCCCCGTCTTGTAGTCGATCAGCGTCGCCGACCCGTCGCGATGGCGGTCGAGGCGATCGGCGCGTGCGATCAGGGTGAACTCGGACGCGTCGGCAAGCGGCAGCACGAGGCGACCGTCGAGTTCGGTGGCGATGTCGTCCGCCAGCTCTCTCTGCCTGCTGTCATAGGCGAGGAAGACCTCGATCGTTTTGGCGATCACCGGCCAGCGAAACGCTCGGAAGATCGGATCGTCAAGCGCGGCGCCGAAGACCCGGCGCGCGACGGCGTGCAGGGTGGCACGACGCTCGGCGTGAGATCCGCGCGCGGCCGCCTCGTCGGCGAACTCGTGCAGGACGGCGTGCATGAGGCTGCCGAAATCGGCGGCGCCGAGTTCGTCGCCGACCTGAGGCAGCGGTGCCAGTCTCAGGATATGGGCGGCATGGATCGCGTAGGGGTCGCGCCGCAGCGTCTCGATTTGGGTGACGCTGAGCCGGGTGGGCCTGAGATCGACCGGCGGGGTCGGGCGCGGCCGCTTCGCCGGCACGGCCGAGGTCAGCGACCGGTCGAGGATCCGCGCGAGGTGCAGCAGGTCGGCCCCGCGGGCGCGGCAGGCCTCCCACTCCTTGCCGCCGAGCGCGCCGAGGCGGAGGAGAAATCGCGACGGGACGCAGGGCGTGCCGCCGCGCTTGGCCGCGCGCGACAGGACCACCGTCCCATTGCCCATCGCCTGGGCGAAATCATGCGCCGTCTGCCCGATGCGGCGTTCGGGCGGCGAGAGGCCGAGATCGTGGCGCATCGGACGGTTGAGGAACGGGTCGGACTGCGCCTGCGGTGGCCAGATCGTCTCGTCGAGGCCGCCGAGCAGCATGACATCCGCCTGCATCAGACGCGCCTCGAGCAGACCGAAGATCTGCAGGCGCGGATGCGGGTGCTCGGTGTTGCGCAGCGCGGCTTCGCTGGCGAGCCGGCCGAACAGGACGCCGTAGCCTTCGACATCAAAGGAGAGCGGCGTGTCGGCGCCGAGTTCATCGAAAATCCCGTCGAGCGCCGCATCCTCGTCGGAGGCAATGGCCGCTCCCGCCGTCACCGCCGCGACCGCCGTGCGGTGCGCGGCCACCCAGGTCGCGAGCGGATGCTCGCCGCGCAGCGTGGAAAGAAACGAAAGCGCGGCGACGAGATCGTGCCATAATCCGGCCAGCGCCGACCAGTCCTCTTCGCCGATCGCCTTCTGCGCGGGGTGGGCGTGGCGATCGTTCGCCGCCGCCCGCGCATCGACGAAGAGGGCGGCCGCGTCCTTGCCGCCCAGCGCCACGGCGCGGAGCACGCCGATCTCGAGCTTCGCGGCGAGCCGAGCCACGTCCAAGCGTGATCGCCCGAACGCCGCGAGGGGGTGCGCCAGCAGCGCCCCGATGCATCGCGCCCCAAGGCCGTTCGCCGCCGCGACAACGAGACGAGCCACGACGCCGAACGGGCGGCTGGCGAGCGGCACACCGCCGGTGTCGGCGACCTCGACGTTCCAGCGCAGCAGCTCGCCCCGGACCCGACGGG
>CAXTFG010000004.1:0-41931 GCA_964243415.1 uncultured Beijerinckiaceae bacterium
ACTGATCGGCCTGCCGCTGCGCGTCGCCAAGCAGAACGGTGACGTCGCGGTCGGCTTTTGCCTCGATCGTCTGCTTCTCCTGCGACCCCTTCGCGCGAAACTCCGCCGCCTCTCGGGCGCGCTCGGAATTCATACGCGCGAAGACCTGCTCGGAGATCTGACGCGGAAGGTCGGCGCGCCGGATGCGGACGTCGACGACACTGATCCCAACCCTCTTCGCCTCGTTGTCGACCTGATCTCGGATCTTTCCCATCAGCGCCGAGCGGTCGTCGCGTACGATCTGGGTCAGGTCGGCCTCGCCGAGCACGCGGCGGATCGCCGAATTCATGACGTAACCGAGCTGGCTGTCGGCTTGGCGGACCGTCTGCACCGTCTGGTAGAACTGCAGCGGGTCGACGATCTTGAAGCGAAGAAAGGCGTCGACCTGGATACGCGTGTTGTCGGAGGCGAGGACTTCCTGGTTCGGCGTCTCGAGGTTCAGGATGCGCTTGTCGATGTCGATGACCTGCTCGACGAGCGGAATCTTGAAATGGAGGCCGGGCTCGGTGACGAGACCGCGCCCTTCGACGGGCTGGCCGAAGCGCAACACCAGCGCCTGTTCCGTCTGCCGCACGATGAATGTGCCGGAAAAAACCGCAATCAGGATCACGACGACCACGGCCGCGGCGGCGAAGGTCCCGAACTGTCTCATCGCGACCCCGCCTTGCCGAGCTCAGGAAGTGGCAGGTAGGGCACGACGCCCCGTCCCGCGGGATCGTCGATGACGACCTTTTCGGCGCGACCCAGGACTTGCTCCATCGTTTCGAGATACATGCGCTCGCGGGTCACCGCGGGTGCATTCTTGTACTGAGCGTAAACCTGGTCGAAGCGCGAGGCTTGTCCGTTGGCCTCGGCAACGGTCTGGGTCCGGTAGCCCTCGGCCTTTTGAACGATCGCCGCAGCGCGGCCCCGCGCTTCCGGCACCTTCGTATTGGCGTAGGCTTCGCCCTGGTTGCGGAACCGCGCTTCGTCCTGCTGCGCCGCGGTTACGTCGCGGAAGGAGGCGATCACCTCGTCTGGCGGGTCGACCGATTGCAGCTGCACCTGCAGGACGAGCACGCCGGCCTTGTAGCTGTTCAGCACCTTCTGCATCAGGGCCTGCACCGCCGGCTCGATCACCTTGCGTTCTGCGGTGAGGATCTGCTGGATCTGACTGTGGCCAACGACCTCGCGCATCGCGCTTTCGGCGACAGCCTTCACCGTGTCTGCGGGATCTGCGACGTTGAAGGCGAAGTACTCGGGGTTCGACGGTTCGATCTGCCAGAAGACGACGAATTTAACATCTGCGATGTTCTCGTCCCCGGTCAGCATCAGGCTTTCCTCTGGGACGTCGACAACACTGGTCGAGTTCGGTCGAGAGAAATCGGGGCGAGTTACGAAGCCGACGTTGAAGGCGTTGCGGTCGGTGACGTTGAGCTTGTTCACGCCCCCGATAGGATACGGCCAGTTGTAATTCAGACCGGGGGACGTCTTTCCGGTATATTTACCGAAGATGAGGTTGAGGCCGACCTGGTTCGGCCCAATGGTATAGAAGCCCGACAGGAGCCAGAGGCCAAGCCCGACGAGGGCGAGCACGATGATGCTGGGCGCACCGAAACCGCCTAGTCCACCGCCGCCCCCGCCACCGCCACGCGGCGGCAATTTGCCGAAGCGCTCCTGGAGCCGTCGCCACCACTCGGCGACATCGGGCTGGCGCGCATTGCTCGGCCCCTGCCCCCATGGACCAGGATTGCCCGGCTTCCAAGGCGTCTTACCGCCCGGGCCTCCGCCATTTCCTCCGCCTGCACCCCAGGGCATGACCGCTCCGAACGACGTCGGCCCCAGCCGACCCAAGCGCGAGTTCTTATAGGAGTGGGTCGAGGCTCACAATCGATAGGATTTCGAGGCGAGGCGTCACGCCGGCGCGTAATCGATAAAGACGCAATCGGCCTCGTCCCGCGAATGCCGGGGTGGCGTCAGGCGGGCCACCTCTTGCCAGACATAGGGGTCCAATGGACCGAAAAAGGTGTCGGCCGCCGGTCGCAGATCGACGATCGTGAGGTGGATGCGCGCGCAGAAGGGGAGCAGAGCCTCGAACAGCTTCGCGCCGCCGATGAGGGCGATCTCGGACGCACCCATCGCGGCCGCCCGCCGGTCGGCGACGGCGAGCGCGTTGTTTAGGTTTGTCACGAGGTGGACGCCCGACGGCGGCTCGACATGAGCCCGGCGCGACACGACGATGCTTTCGCGGCCCGGCAGCGCCTTGCCGATCGTGTCATGCGTGCGCCGGCCCATGATCATCGGCTTGCCCATGGTGATCGCGCGAAAACGGGCGAGATCGGTCGGCATGATCCAAGGCAGCTTATTTTCGCGGCCGATCGCTCCATTGCGGCCGACCGCGAGCACCGCAACCAACGGACGAGCCGTCGAGGGCCGGGACGGCAAGGGGTGGAACTCGCTCACGTCGTCTGGTCCTCTCCGCTTGTTTCGATGTTTGCGGCGACCGGCACGGGTGCGCTAGGAGCGTCTCTCGATCGAAGGAGCGACAGAATGGCAGAGATGCACGGGACGCCGCATTTCCACAATCAGCAGGGCTTTCCCGCGCTGCGGGTTCGGACGCGCAAATTCATGTGCGTCGGTGCCCTGCCGCCCTTCGATCATCCGCATATCTTCATCGACATGGGTGATGAAACCGACATCGTCTGTTCTTATTGCTCGACACGCTTCGTGTACGACGGGTCGCTCAAGGATCTCTGCGATCCGTCCGAGTGCATTTACATGCCGGATGCAGAGCACGCGCAGCCGGCATGAGAAGATCGCAGGACGGTTCCCGACGACGCACCTGACCGCCGCCACATGAACATGCTCCTCGTCGGCGCCGGCATCGGCGGTCTCACGGCAGCATTGGCCCTGTCGCGGATCGGCATCGACGTCGTGGTCATCGAGCGGGCGCCTCGCCTCGCCGCGATCGGCGCAGGGCTGCAACTGTCGCCGAACGCGACCCGCGTGCTGCGTCGCCTCGGCCTCCTCGAAGCCATCGCCGCAAAGGCGACCCGGCCGACGGGAATACGGGTCCTCAGCGCCCGCAGCGGGCGCCTGCTGTCCTACATGCCGCTCGAGGACGCCGAACGACGCTGGGGCGCACCTTACCTCGTCGCCTTGCGTGCCGATCTTCAGACGATCCTCGCCGATGCCGTCGAGCGCGACTCCGGCATATCTCTGCGCCTCGGCACCGAACTCGCCGGGTTCGCCACGACGGCGCAAGGTCTGAGAGCGACCCTGAAACATGGCGTCATCACACAAACGCTCGATGCTGATGCCTTGATCGGCGCGGACGGCATCCGCTCCACCGTCCGCGCACGTCTCGCCGAAGGCTCTGCCGATGTCGCTCGGGAGACCGGGCGGACGGCTTGGCGCGCGCTGGTCGAAGCACGCGCCATCGTTCCTGCTTTGCCGCCGAACGAAACAGGTCTGTGGCTGGGACGAGACGCGCATCTCGTACATTACCCTGTCGAGGGCGGCCGCCTGATCAACGTCGTCGCGATCACGCGCGAGCATGCCCTCGCCGACCCGGACACGACCTGGGCGCAGCCGGGCGATGCCGATCGGCTGCAGAGCAGTTTTGCCGGCTGGCATACGACGGCGCGGGCGCTGGTGGCCGCAGCGCCGTCGTGGACCACTTGGCCCCTCTTCGATCGCGCACCCCTCAAGACTTGGAGCGCGGGCCCGATCGCCCTGCTCGGCGACGCCGCCCATCCGATCCTCCCGTTTCTCGCGCAGGGCGCCGCGCAGGCCATCGAGGACGCCGCGGCACTTGCTGAATCCTGCTCAAGCGCAGGCGCTGTCACCGAAGCCCTCGACCGCTACTCGCGAACGCGGTTGCCGCGGGCGACGCGCGTCCAGGAGGCATCACGCCAACTCGGGCACGTGTACCATTTCGGTGGTATGGCGGCTGTCGGGCGAAATGCGACCATGAGGGTCGTGGGCAGCGCGCGCCTTCTGGCCCGTTACGATTGGCTCTATGGGCACAGTTCGCCGGAACGCGTGACAGACCATACGTTCGCGGCATAGTAACCTTTGATGGAGCGAGGAGGCGCCTGATCGATGAGTCGGGCCGCGGACGAGAGAGAACCGCCGGATCTGCGTTCGGCGCACGTCATCGTGATCGGGAACGAGAAGGGCGGGACGGGCAAATCGACCCTGTCGATCCATCTGTCCGTCGCCCTGCTCAAGGCCGGCTTTCGCGTGGCGACGCTCGATCTCGACACGCGCCAGCAGACCCTCACACGTTTCTTCGAGAACCGTTCGTCGTGGGCGCGCACCGCGCCCTGGGATGTCGAGCTGCCGTTCCATTTCGCCCTTCAGCGCGGCACCTCGCAGAACGTCCGCGACAACGAGACGATGGAGTTCGGGGCGTTCGCCGACGCGGTCGGGCAGGTCGAACACGCCTACGAGTTCGTGATCATCGATACACCCGCTTCGGACTCATACCTGATGCGGCTTGCCCATTCGCTGGCGGACACGCTCGTGTCGCCGGTGAACGATTCCTATATCGATGTCGACGTCTTCTCCCGGGTCCATCACGATCGCGAAAAGCGGGGCGCCGTCGCCCATTACGCGGATCTTGTGATCGAGGCCCGCCGAAAGCGCCATCTCGTGGATCATGGCATTATCGACTGGGTGCTCGTGCGCAACCGCATCGCGTCGCTGCAGTCGAACAACGCGAAGCAGATCGCGGTCTCGCTCGAGCGCATGGCCAACGAGCTGAAGTTCCGCGCCGCCGACGGCCTCCACGACCGCGTCATTTTCCGGGAGCTGTTTCCGATCGGTCTGACCGCGCTCGACCCTATCGAGGAAGCGATGAAGACCGGCACTCTGTCCGCCTCGCAGCACGCGGCCCGGCGCGAGATCGACGCCCTTGTCGCCACGCTGCAGCTTCCACAACGCGGAACCGGCTTGGCGCACCTGCAAGCGCGTCACGAGTGGTTTTCGCGGATCTCGGGCGTCTACCGCAACATGGGCGTGGCCTGCTAGGCACCCGGCTCAGCGAGCCAGCGGTCGCGTACGACACGTGGTTTGGCCGCAAATCGATCGTCACCTGGGCGGCTATCGCTTCGGCGATAGAGCGATCGGCGCCGAAGTGCGCGGTAGGGTGGCGATGGCGGTTCGAGGCCAATGCTTCGAGGAGTCCTTGCGTTCAAGGGGCGCGCGCTCAGATAATCGAATTATCGCTCGCGATCGAATCTTGCCCGGCACGCGGGACGCAGCCTGTCGTAGTGCGCCTTCATGCATGACTCGATCGCATCAAGGTCGGGCAAACGGTCCCGACACAGCTTCATCGCGTCCTGGGAACACGCGGTGACGTCTTCGATCGTATAGGCCGGCTGCTCCGCCCATCCTGCCTGCGCGCCCAGACACACCAGGAACAGACCGACCGGCAATGCTTTAGGGATCATGGGCGAACTCCGTTGCAGACCACCTCGACGTCGGCCGCTTGTAGGCTGCCGAGCGCCCGATGCAAGCACAACTCCTCCCGATCCGTGCCGCGGATCCGTGCGATCCGTGCAGCGCAAAACAGAGGTTTGCGGGTGATCGCGATCGAGTTGCAGTCCAGTAACAGTCGCCGGGATAAGCGCGGCCGCGGCTTCCAGAAGCTCTTTCGCGGTTGTCGAAGAGCGCCTTTGAGAACAATGATCAAGGCAGAAGTAGCCACGCGGGGAAACAGCGTGATTCGTAAATTGCTCCTGTCCGCTGTGGCGATGGCCGGTGTCGCGCCGACCGCTTTCGCGGCCGACCTTCCCTCGCGCCGGGCTCCTCCGGTGTATGCGCCACCGCCGATCCCGGTCTTCTCCTGGACCGGTCTCTACATCGGCGCCGATGCCGGCTACGCTTTCGGCCGCGACAACGTGACCCTGAACGTTCCCGCCGCGGCCTTCACGGAAAGCTACACGGTTGGTCGTCCAGATGGCGTCATCGGCGGTGGCCACGTCGGGTATAATTTCTCGACGCAGTCCATCCCCTTTCTCGGTCAGTTCACGGGAGCCCTGAGTGGCGTACCGGTCATCGGCGGCTTCGGCGGCGCGGGGGGCGTGGTCGGCATCGAAGGCGATGTGAGGGGCGCCGACTATCGCGGGACCGTCTCGCCCATCCCGGCGTTTGTGGCCGGTTCGCTGGAACAGCACCGCAACGACCTGCAGGGCACAATTCGCGGCCGCCTCGGTATCGCCGTCGACCGCGCCTTGTTCTTCGCCACCGGCGGCGCCGCGTTCGCGACCTTCCGCAATTCTTACAATGATGGTTTGGGCGACTTCAACGTCCAGACGACGACGCGCGTGGGCTACGTGGTCGGCGGCGGCATCGAGTACGCAATCACCAATAATTTCTCGCTGCGCGCCGAGTACCGCTACGAGGATTTCGGCCGCTACACGCAGACCGTGTTCCCGGCCGCGTTCGGCGGGGCCGCCTTCGCGTTCAGCCACCGCGACACGGAAAATCAGGTCACGGCGGGCTTCTCCTACAAGTTTGAGACGCCGGGCGTGCCCCCGGTGGTCGCGCGCTACTAACGGATCTCTCAGGCGTCACGCTCGTCTGCACGAAAGAACCCCCGGCTCTCGGCCGGGGTGTTTGTTGGTGGCAGATGCGCGGGTGAGGCGAACCGCGCGCGTCGTTGCACCTGCCGCGCGATCATGACACTCAATGCGCTATGAGCCTGTCGTCCCCTGTCTTGAGCGGTCCTCCGCTGCATGCCGTCACCGCCCGGCGCGTTTCTTTCGTATCGCTGGGCTGTCCCAAGGCGCTGGTCGACAGCGAGCGGATCATCACGCAGCTGCGCGCGGAGGGCTATGAGCTGTCGCGAACGCACGCTGGCGCCGACGTCGTGGTCGTCAACACGTGCGGCTTCCTCGACAGCGCCAAAGCGGAGTCGCTCGCCGCGATCGGCGACGCTCTTCAGGAGAACGGCAAGGTCGTCGTGACGGGTTGCATGGGCGCGACGCCAGACGCGATCCGCGACCGCTTTCCCGGCGTCCTCGCCATTACCGGGCCGCAGGCCTTCGACAGCGTCATGCATGCAGTGCACGAAGCCGCGCCCGCGCCGCACGACCCCAAATATTCGTTGGTGCCGGCGCAAGGCATCAAGCTTACGCCGCGCCATTACGCCTACCTCAAGATCTCCGAAGGCTGCAACAATCGCTGCTCGTTCTGCATCATTCCCAGTCTGCGCGGGAGGCTGTCGTCGCGGCCCGCCGGTGACGTCCTGCGCGAAGCCGAGCGACTGGTCGCCGCCGGCGTCAAGGAGCTGCTTGTCGTGTCACAGGACACCAGCGCCTACGGCGTCGATCTCCGCTATGCATCGAGCCAGTTCCGAGACCGGGATGTGCGCGCTCGGTTCGTCGACCTCGCGCGGGAACTCGGCTCCTTGGGCGTATGGATCAGGCTGCACTACGTTTACCCTTACCCTCACGTCGATGACATCATTCCTTTGATGGCGGACGGGCTCGTTCTCCCCTATCTCGACATTCCTTTTCAGCATGCGAGCCCCGCGGTACTCAAGGCGATGCGGCGGCCGGGCGATCAGGACAAGCTTCTCGAGCGCATCACCAAATGGCGCGACCTCTGCCCCGACCTGACCTTGCGCTCGACGTTCATCGTCGGCTTTCCCGGTGAAACCGAACAGGATTTCGAGCTTCTTCTCGACTGGCTCTCTGCCGCTCGTCTCGACCGTGTCGGCGCGTTCCAGTACGAGCCGGTCGCAGGCGCCACCGCAAACGACCTGGGTCTTCCCGAAGTGCCGACAGCTCTCAAAGAGGTACGGCATCGCCGCTTCATGGAACACCAGCGCATGATCAGCGCGCGCAAGCTGAAGGCGAAGATCGGGCGGCGACTCAAGATAATCGTCGACGATGGCGGCAGGTCCAGCGGGATCGGCCGGACGATGGGAGACGCACCCGAGATCGACGGCAAAGTGCATTTCACCTGTCGCCGCCCGATTCGCTCCGGCGAATATGCAACAGTCAATATTAAGAGCGCAGATGCATACGATCTCTTCGGCGAATTAAGTTAATACATAGTATCTTCGCGACAATACGGCAGATCTGGGATTTCTTGGATCAACAAAGCGTTGCGGTAACGAATAAGATACACCTTTCAACGTAAATGGCTTCATCAAGCTCGATGGAGAGCTTTAGGCTTTGCGCAGGCGCGCCTTTGATCTAATCGAGCCGACGCTGCTTCTTGAAAGGAAAACCAGTGATCAGAACGTTTCTCCTCTCGACGGTGGCGGTCGCCGCTGTTGCGGGAACAGCCTTCGCCGCTGACCTGCCGTCTCGTCGTGCTCCGCCGGTCTACGCGCCCCCGCCGCCGATCCCGGTCTTCACCTGGACGGGCTTTTACGTCGGTGGCCAGGTCGGCTACGAGTTCGGCCGTTCAAATTCCTTCTCCACGGTCGGCGCAACGGGCGTTGGCCTCGACGCGGTTGGCGCCAACAAGAACGGCGTGATCGGCGGCGGCCATGTCGGCTACCTCTTCTCCACGCAGTCCCTGCCGGTTCTTGGCAGCTTGCTCGGCGCTAACGGCGGCTTCGGCTTCGGCACCGGCGGTGTGATCGGCATCGAAGGTGACGTGGACGGGACAAGCGCTCGCGCCGCCTACCTGCTGCCCGTGACCGGCGTGACCGACAATGCCCGTGAAAACATCCAGGGCTCCGTGCGCGGCCGCCTCGGCATCGCTTTCGATCGCGTCCTCCTGTACGGCACCGGCGGCGTCGCCTTCGGTGGTTTGCAGAACAACTACTTCAATCCGGCGACGGGAGCGATCGACTCGCTGAGCCGCACGCGGGTGGGCTACACCGTCGGCGGTGGCGTCGAGTACGCCTTCACCAACAACCTGTCGGTGCGCGTCGAATATCGCTACACCGACTTCGGTCGTTTCAGCGATAATCTGACGAACACGACCGGCGGTGCGGTGAACGTGTCCCACCGTGAGACCAACAATCGTGTCCAGGCCGGCTTCAGCTACAAGTTCAACACGTTCACGCCCGCTCCGGTCGTCGCGCGCTACTGATTTCGCGTGAAGCTGCGAAGATCTGCGGCCCGGCATTCTTGCCGGGCCGTGTCGTTTCAAAACGCGTTTTGCCCACAAACTATGCAGAATGTACCATCCTCGCCACAGCGGGTCTTAAGTGACCCGAAAGCCGTGGAACTGTCGTCTTTTGAAGCCGCCGGCACGTTATCGGTTCGATCATCGCTTCTGAGGGGAATTCGATGCGTATCTCTTACCTGACTTCAGCTTTGGCAATTGCCCTTCTGTCCACCACGGCGATGGCAGCCGATCTTCCGTCGCGCCGCGCGCCGCCGGTGTACGCACCGCCGCCGCCGATCCCGGTCTTCACGTGGACCGGCTTCTACGTCGGTGGCCAGGTCGGCTACGAGTTTGGCCGATCCAACTCCTTTGGCACCGTTGCCGCTACGGGAGCTGGCCTCGGCAACACGGGCAATAACAAGAATGGTGTCATCGGCGGCGGTCACGTCGGCTATCTCTTCTCGACGCAGTCCCTGCCGGTCCTCGGCGGCTTGTTCGGCGCTAACGGCGGCTTTGGGTTCGGGACCGGCGGCGTGATCGGTGTCGAAGGCGACGTCGACGGGTCGAGCGCCCGCGCGAACTACCTGATCCCGCTCGTCGGCATCACCGACAATTCGCGCGACAACATTCAGGGCTCCATCCGCGGTCGCCTTGGCGTCGCGTTCGACCGTGCGCTGTTCTACGCTACCGGCGGCGCGGCGTTCGGCGGTCTCCAGAACAACTACTTCAATCCCGCAACGGGTGCGGTCGACTCGCTCAGCCGTACGCGCGTCGGGTACACTGTTGGCGGCGGCGTTGAGTACGCCTTCACCAACAATCTCTCGGTTCGCGTCGAGTACCGCTACACCGACTACGGTCGGTTCACCGACAATCTCGTGAACACCACGGGTGGCGCGGTGAGCGTGTCCCATCGCGAAACCAACAACCGTGTCCAGGCTGGCTTCAGCTACAAGTTCGACACGTTCACGCCCGCTCCGGTCGTCGCTCGCTACTGAACGGCGCATCCGTCCAACAGAAAAGGCCCGGCGTCATCGCCGGGCCTTTTCTGTTGGACGGATCGAACTCGTCAGCAGGTCAGGATCGTCGAGCCCGTGGTTTCGCGGGCTTCTAGAGCGCGATGGACGTCGACAACGTCTTTGAGCGGAGCCGTCCTGCTGATGCTGATCTTGATGTCGCCGCTCGCCACGACCGTCATCAGATCCTTCGCCATCCTGCGCAGGTTGTCGGACGTGGCCGTGTAGGTGGCGAGCGTCGGGCGCGTGACGAATAGCGACCCTTTCGGCGCCAGGATACCGAGGTCGAAAGGCGGAACCTTCCCCGACGCGGAACCGAAGCTCGCGAGCAGGCCGAGCGGGCGAAGGCAGTCGAGCGAGCCCATGAAAGTCGCTTGGCCCACACCGTCGTAGACGACGGGGCAGAGCTTGCCTGCCGTCAGCTCCTTCACCTTCGCGGCGACGTCCTCGTTGCGGTACAAGATGACATGGTCGGCGCCGGCTTCTTTGGCGAGTTCGGCCTTCTCCGGCGTGCCTGTCGTCCCGATCACCGTCGCCCCGAGCAGCTTGCCCCATTGGCAAAGCAGCAAGCCGACCCCGCCGGCAGCCGCATGCACGAGAATGGTATCGCCGGGCTTGACCGCGTAAGTTTGGTGAAGGAGGTACTGCGCCGTAAGACCTTTCAGCATCATCGCCGCCGCGGTCTCATAGGAGACCGCGTCCGGCAGATGGACGAGACGGTCCGCTGGAACGGTCCGCTCTTCGACGTAGCAGCCGAGCGTTCCGACGAACGCGACGCGGTCGCCCGTCTTGAAGTCGCGCACCCCTTCGCCGACGCCCGCGACTTCCCCGGCACCTTCGTTGCCGGGAATGAACGGCATCGCCGGCGCCTTGTACGCGCCGGTACGGAAATACGTGTCGATGAAGTTCACGCCGGCCGCATGGAATCGCACGAGGACTTCGCCGGGACCTGGTTGCGGTGAAGAGACGTCCTCGAGCTTCATCACCTCCGGGCCGCCGTATTCGTGAATCCTGACCGCTTTCGTCATATGCTTCCCTTTCCGAGGACGCTTCTACACCGGTGCTTCCGACAGAAGCGCCGAAAATTCCGCTTCGCAAACGCATTGACCTTCAACGAGCGCCCGCGCCTTGAACCACCACATGTTCCGCCGCTGGTTCGTGCGTTCTACATGATACTCGACCTGGTCGCCGGGAATGACGGGCCGACGAAACTTCGCCTTGTCGATTGTCATGAAATAGACGAGCGGCGGCACCGCACCTGCCTTGGCGCGGTTCTTGATGCAGAATGCGCCGGCCGTCTGTGCCATGCCCTCGATCAGCAGCACGCCGGGCATGACGGGCTGACCGGGAAAATGTCCCTGGAACTGCGGCTCGTTCATGCTGACGTTCTTGATGCCGATACAGGACAGGTCGCCATTGGCCTCGATGATGCGGTCGACCAGAAGGAACGGATAACGGTGCGGCAGGCACTTCAGGATCTCCTGAATGTCGAACGCTTTCGCCCTATCCGTCGCCATGCTGTTCATGCCCGCTCCTCATCGATCGCCGGCCGCCGACGGGCCGTCAGCTTTAGAGGATTCCAAGCGGAGGCGAAACGGCATCGATCGCGCTTCGATCGGCGGCCGACGGGCTGGACCAGCCGGTAAGCCGGGCTCCGAGCGGCGTGACCACGTCGGCGGCAATGCATGTCAACGGGCCGATCCAGCAGCCCTCCCCGATCACCGTGTCGGCGAAGGTGCCGCGCTCGATGGTGGCATTGGCGCCGATTTCGACATCGTTCTGAATAATCACCCGGCCCAGGTGCAAGTCGCGGCCGCCGTGCCCGATGCGGACGCCGGCATGGATGACGACGCGGTCGCCGATGAGCGCATAACGAAGGTTCGCCTGGGTATCGATCGCGCAGTCCCGACCGATCCGGACCCCTGCCCCAACGACGACCTGGGCTCCGATGAACGTTCCCGATCCGATCTCCGCGCCCGGCCCGATGATCGCGCCGGGGTCGATCACAACGCCGCGCTCGAGCAGCGCTCCGGCATGAACCCGGGCACCTGGATCGATGCCGCGGTTGGCCACGGCAGATACCGGTCTGATACTCTCCGGATGCAGCATCATCGTCAGGCGTCGGAACGCGTTCCGGGGATGGTCCGTCACGAGCGGGACAGTGCCCCTCGGAACGGTCCCGACGTAATGCGGCGCAACGAGGCAGGCCCCGGCACGCGTCGCGCGGAGATCGTCGAGAGAACTGCCGTCGTAGAATGCCGACACATCGCTGCGTCCCGCGCGCGCGAGCGGCGCGGCGGCGCGGAAAATTCGCGAGGGATCGGCATCGCCGGGCAGGTGCGCCCCGCTCTCCGCCGCAACGGCAGCGAGCGTCAACGGGTCCGACGCTGAAAGGAAAGCGAGATCATTCATGACTTGGCGGCTCGGACCTCTCGAACCACCCCATCGATCGCTGCGGGGGACCTGTCAAGGACGAGGTGCCGTTCTCGACAAAGACAAGGAAGGGCGAGGACCCTCGCCGTCTCCTCGCTATCGGACCGACGCCTAGAACGTGGCGCCGCCGGAGAAGCGGAAGAACTGTGTCACGTCGTACTGACTTTTCGTGATCGCCTTGGCGAAATCGAACCGAAGAGGACCGAGAGGCGACTGCCAGATGATGGAACCACCGGCCGCGGTCCGGATGAGGCTGCTGTGATCGCCACCCACCGTCACAGTGTTGCCCTGCGCGAACGTCGGCGCCACATTATACTGTGTGATAGCGCCACCACCCGAAAAATTGGTCTGTCCGCGATATCCGTACAGCGTACCGGCATCGAAGAAGACGGCGCCCTTCAGACCGAGGTCTCGCGGCACGCCGTAGAGCGGGAACTGGCTTTCGAGAGAGGCGCCGAAATAGTCGGTGCCCCCGAGCGGATTGCCCGTGTAATCGACACCCGGAGACACGTCGCGCGGTCCGATACCGCTTGGCGCGAAGCCGCGGACAAGCGTCGGACCCAAGTTGAAGTTGTCGACGATGCGCAGCGTGGACCCGCCGAAGGCTCGGATATCACCCGCCTGGACGTGGATGAGGCCGATGATCTGGTCATAGATCGGGTGATAGTAGCGAACGTCGCCGGTCGTGCGCAGGAAACGCTCGGTCCCGCCGGCGCCCGCGACATCCTGGCGGAGCTCAGCGAGGAAACCGTCGGTCGGGCTCTTCACGGCATTGAGATTGTTGTAGGACAGCGTGTAGCCAAAGAGCGACGTGACACTCGTTCCCTGCGCTTGTTTGAGCGCGAGCGAAGCCTCGCCGTTCGTCAAGCAGCTAGAGGTCGGACTAGGCGCGGGAGCACCACCGAAACCGGGCGTGATACCGCTGATTGGCGCGGAACAATCGTTGTAGGGAGTGCTCGCGTTGTCCGGAATAGAGATCTCGGAGCGGTAAATGGAGTAGCGCGGCGAGAACGAAATCTCGTCCGTCACCGGAATGCCGAGGCGGACAGTGCCGCCAACAACGAAGTTGTTGTAGAACGAGTACTGGGACACGTCGGTTTCTTTGGCAAAGACGTCGAAACCGGCGGCCAAACGTCGCCCGAGAAAGTACGGCTCGGTAAAATTGAACTCAACACCGCGAGTGCGCTGACCTTCCGTCAGGGC
This sequence comes from uncultured Beijerinckiaceae bacterium, assembly GCA_964243415.1. Lineage (GTDB taxonomy): Bacteria > Pseudomonadota > Alphaproteobacteria > Rhizobiales > Beijerinckiaceae > RH-AL1. The sequence continues at coordinate 13,746 of CAXTFG010000004.1, forward strand.
CGCGCGGACATACTGGCCTCTTCCGAGGAAGTTGGTCTCGGTGACTGACAGTTCGCCGATGAATCCGTCGGTCGTGGAATAACCGCCAGAGACAGAAATCGAGCCGGTGGGCTGATCTTCGACGTTCACCACAACAACAACACGATCGGGCGAGGAGCCCGCTTCGTTGCTGATCTTGACCTTCTTGAAGAAGCCAAGGCCGTTCAGCCGGCGTTCGGCCCTGTCAACCAGCACTTTATTATAAGCGTCTCCCTCGCCGAGCTCGAACTCGCGACGGATCACGTAGTCGCGGGTTCGCGTGTTGCCGCGAATAACGATGCGCTCGATGTAGACGCGCGGACCTTCCTCGATCGTGAAGACAATCGATACCGTCCGCGTCGTCGGATCCCGATCGCCGCGCGGCTTTACCTGAGAGAAGGCGAAACCGCGGCGGTTCACTTCTCGCGTCATTCTCGTGACCGTCTTCTCGACCTGGTCACCATTGTAAGTCTGGCCTGCGCGGATCTCGAGGAATGGGAGGAGGCTCGCGTTGGCGATGGTTGGAACGCGCGAGTCGACGTTGACGCTGCCCACCCGGTACTGCGGCCCTTCCTCTACCGTGATCGTGACGATGTATCCCTTCTTATTGGGATCGAAGCGCGCGTCGGAGCCGACCACGCGAAAGTCGGCGTAGCCGTTCTTCAAGTAGAACCGACGGATTAGTTCGAGATCGTTGCCGATCCGCTCGGGGTCGTACACGTCGGACGACTTGAAGAATGACAGGAAGTTCATCTCCGTCGTGTCCATCAACCCGCGTAACCTGCCGCCCGAGTAGGCGCGATTGCCGAGAAAGTTGATCTCCTTGATGCCGGTCTTGTCGCCCTCCTGGATCACGAAAACGACGTCGACCGTCCCGTTCGGAAGGTTGACGGTCCGCGCGGTGACCGATGCCGCAGCCCGGCCGGAGCGTCGGTAGACGTCCTTGATCCGCTCGATGTCGGCATTGACCAGGGTCGGGCTGTAGGAGCCACGAGTCTTCGTGGCGAGATCGGGGGAAAGCTGTTCCGGCTTCACTTTGCTCGCGCCTTCGAAGACGACGCGATTGACCGCGCGGTTCTCGTTGACGGTGATCGTGACGCCGCCGCCACCGCGCGTCACCTGAACGTCGGAGAACAGACCGGTGGCGAAGAGATCCTTGACGCCCTTGTTGACCTCGTCCGGGCTGGTGCCGGCGAAGTAGGAGCGGATCGTCTCGGAATCGACGCGTTTGTTGCCACGCACGGCGACCTGCGCTGCGAACGCGGCCGGGATGATGATCAGGAAGGTCAACAGCACGACCGCCACGGTGGCGATCCGGTGGAAGTGACCTTTAGATACAAACATTACTGGTCCGGCCCCCGTCTCACTTCTCTGACCGGCTAACAGCCGGGCGGCTGGATGTTACTCGTTCCAGCCGCAAGGCGGGCCCCGAACCCACCTCCGCACAGGCACCGCTTCTACAGTTTCCGGCGGACCCTGAAAATGCCGATCGGTCCGCTAGCCGCGTTTTCACCCGTCCGTGGCGATCGAGACACATTTCATGGTGATCAGCAATTTAACGGAAGCGGTTAACCCATTCTCAACGCTCATTTCTTTTCGGAGGCGGACGGGGAAGGCATGGTATTCTTCGACGTAAAAAGGTGAGAAAGGTCGTTGATCGCGACGAAGATGCTGAGTGCCGCCACAAACGTCAGTCCGATGCGGAAACCGACCTCCATGGTCCGCTCCTTCAACGCCCTTCCGCGGATCGCCTCGAAGGCGAAAAACATAAGAAACCCGCCGTCCAGCATTGGAATCGGAACCAGGTTGAGCAGCCCGATGGAAATCGAGAGGATGGCTGCCAAGTTGAGGAGCGGTGCGAAGCCGAGCTGCGCAACCTGCCCAGAAACCTGAGCGATCCGGATTGGACCCGAAAGCTGTTCAGTCGATTCGCGGCCCGAGACGAGTCCCTTGACGTAGCGTCCGGTGCTTTCGACCACGAACCAGGTTTCGGATGCACCAAGGCCGATCGAACGAAACAGACCGGACCTCACCATGTGGACGTTCGCGGGCGAAGCATCGGCCACAACGCCGAGAACGTTGGTCTTGAGCGGACCGAACATGGTCGAAATCGTCTGTCGGCGCGGCTGCGCCGTGAGCGACAAAGCCTTGTTATCGCGGGTGATGCCGAACACTAGCGCGCCGCCATCGCTTGTCTGAACGATACGCTGCATGTCTTCGAAGGACTCGAGCGCCTCGCCGTTGACGGACGTGATCAGGTCCTTAGGCTGAAAACCCGCGACTGCCGCGGCGCTGTTCGGCTGCACCGCCCCGATCTGTGGCGAGATCACGGCGCGACCGCTGAAGAAGAACAAGCCAGCGAACATCGCGATTGCGATGATGAAATTCGCCGCGGGACCGGCCGCGACCACCGCGGCGCGCTTCCAAACCTTTTGCGCCAGCAACGTCTTCGATAGATCAACGGGGGACATCGTTTCCGTTGCGGCCGTGTGCGTCATCGACGCGCCGTCGGCGTCGCCATGGAATTTGACGTATCCACCGAGCGGAAGGAGAGCCAGCCTCCACCGAGTGCCTCTCCGGTCGACGTAGTGAGCCAGTTCAGGGCCGAACCCGAGCGAGAAGGCGTCGATTTTGACCCCGAACAGCCTTCCCACCAGAAAATGACCCATCTCGTGGAAGAAGACGATCAGCGTCAACACGGCGAGAAATGGAACCGTGTAGATGAAAACGGAAAACAGCGACAAGGTAGCCTCCTGGACCGCACCCGCCGCAACTACCGGCCAGCAACTCCGCCCGCCCGGCAGTCGGTGCGCATGGTTAGTGATCCGTTAAAACAGCGCGATCGTCGAGACGAGAGAGGGTCGCGAGGCACCTTTCTCTCACGATATGGTCAACAGCGAGCGCGTCTTCGATGGTGGCGGGCTCTCGGGCCGTGCCGTCTCGCAACGCGTGATCGCAGGCCTTCTCGACGATGCGGGCGATCTCGTGGAAGGAGATGAGCTTGGCGAGAAAAGCCTGGACGGCGATCTCGTTCGCCGCGTTCATGACGGTCGGCAGGCCTTCTCCGTTTTGCAAGGCGCCAAGGGAGACGCGCAACGCCGGGAAGCGGTCGAGATCCGGATGCTCGAACGTGAGCGGGCCAACCGCGGCGAGATCCAGCCGCTTCGCCGCTGTCCTGACCCGGTCGGGATAGGACAGGCAATGCCCGATCGGAACCTTCATATCCGGGGCGGCCAAACCCGCCGTCACCGACCCATCGGCGAAGGCGACGAGACCATGAACGATCGATTGGGCATGGACTAGAACGTCGAGGCGCGCAGCTTCGATGCCGAAGAGATAGTGGGCCTCGATGAGTTCGAGCCCTTTGTTCATCAGTCCAGCTGAGTCGATGGTGACTTTCGGGCCCATGGCCCAGTTCGGATGCGCCAGAGCCTGTTCCGGCGTTGCCGCGGCGATCTGCTCCTTCGCCCAGGTTCGAAAGGGGCCGCCGGACGCGGTCAAGGTCATCTTCTCAACCGTCGATGGATCGGCGTCGCCAAGCGCCTGGAAGATGGCGTTGTGCTCGCTGTCGACGGGCAGCAATCGCGTTCCTCGCAGTTCAGCCCGGCGCATGAAGGCCGACCCCGCGCAGACGAGACATTCCTTGTTGGCGAGCGCGATGACGCGACCCGCCTCGAGCGCTGCAAAGGTGGGTTTCACGCCCGCGGTGCCAACGATGGCGCCCACGACGAGATCGGCCGGATGCACGGCGGCCTCCACCACGGCGGCCTCGCCTGCGGCTGCAACGATGCCGCTGCCAGCGAGCGCGTCCCTCAGATCAGCGTAGCCGGCGGGATCCGCGATTGCGGCGAACGAAGCCTTGAGGCGGCGCGCCATTTTCGCCAGAGCGATCGCATCGCGTCCGCCGGCGACGGCTGCGACGGTGAACGCCTCGCCCGCGTCGCACAGGAGGTCGGCCGTCGAACGCCCGATCGAACCGGTCGCCCCGAGCAGCGTGACTACGCGCGGTTCTCTCCCGATCCCTGAACGCCTTATTCCGACGGTCTGATCCATCCTGTATCCATACGCAGGTTCATCCCCAATAGAAAAGGCCGAGGGCAGGAGACGACGGATCCCGCCAGGAGCCGACCAGAAAGGCGAAAACGACGGCAGCGACGAAACCGTCGAGCCGATCCATGACGCCGCCATGCCCGGGGACGAGCGCGCTGGTATCCTTCACACCAAAGCGGCGCTTGAGAGCCGATTCGAAGGCATCGCCTGCTTGCGAGACGAGGGCGACCGCCGCCGACAGAAGAACGAGTGGCGCGACGGGCGGTGCGGGATGCACGCCGTAGAGCAGCCAAACCGATCCCAGTACGGCACCGGCGAGGATCCCGATCAGGGTCCCGGACCAGGTTTTGGACGGCGACACACGCGGCCAGATCTTCGGCCCACCGAGAAGCCGACCACCTAGGTAAGCGAAAACATCGGTCGACCACACGGTCGCGAACAGCCACAAGATCGCTTGCTCGCCGTCGAGCGAGGCCCGCCGGAGAACGACAGCGGACACCAAAAATAGACCCGCATAGAGGAAGCCTGCCGTCGCCCATAGCCGGCGACGCGGTCCGACGATCCAGGCCTCGATCCCGGCGAAACAAATCAGCGCCGCAATGCTGGCCAGCACCCCATCGTGCATCGAGTTCGAAGCCGTCAATACGATCAGCCCCGCAGTTCCACCGAGAACACGCGCCCAAAATCGCTGCCCCCCGACGAGGCGCTGCCATTCCCAAAGTATGGCGATGGCGGCGGTGAGCCAGAAAAGCGCGAACACGAGACCGCCAACCCAGGTCGCCGCGAGCGCAAGGGCGACAAGGACGAATGCCGACGCTGATCGTTGACGAAGGTCGCCGAGCCGACCTTGACGAAGAGGGGACGTCTCGTTCACCGCCGATGCTTGCGTCATCGCGGGGCCGTCATGACCCTGTTCGCACCGTCTTTGTGCTCGGCGCCCCGGTTCCGCCGAACCGTCGATCACGAGCAGCGTATTCCGCCAGAGCCGCCGCGAAAGCGTTACGGTCGAAATCCGGCCAGAGCACCGGCAGAAAGACGAATTCCGCGTAGGCCGCCTGCCACAACAGGAAATTGGACAGCCGCTGCTCGCCGGAAGTTCGAATGATGAGATCGGGATCGGGGATGCCCGTCGTGTCGAGGTGACGCGACAGCAGGGCTTCGTCGATATCGGCTTCGTCGAGCTTGCCCTCGGCATATTGCAAAGCTATGGCGCGCGCCGCGGCAGCGATCTCCTGGCGACCGCCGTAGTTGAAGGCGACAACCAGAGTCAGTCCTGTATTGAGCTTCGTCATCGTTTCGGCTTCCTCGAGAAGGACCCGAATATCCGACTGCAGATTGTTGCGGTGACCGATCACCTTCACCCGGACGCCGGCGTCGTGCAGATCGATGAGGTCTTTGCGGATGAACCGTTTCAGGAGTCCCATGAGGTCCTGGATCTCCTCGAACGGACGACTCCAGTTCTCCGCGGAGAAGCTATAGACGGTTAGGTAATCGAGAGAAAATTCGCTCGCCGTCCGCACCGCGCAGCGCAGCGCCTCCAGCCCGCGGCGATGCCCCTCGAGGCGCGGGAGCCCGCGGTTTGCCGCCCAGCGGCCGTTCCCATCCATGATGACGCCGACGTGGGACGGCGTACCAGCCGCCTTGCGCCCGCTGACCTTCAACGCTTCCTCCGATCGAGTTCGCATCATGTTCCCGATTAAGATCCCGTCCGGCGACGAAGATGCATATGGCACGAAAGGACGTCGTCGTCGCGCCGGTCACACCTGCATGATCTCCTTCTCCTTGTTGGCCAGAGTTTGATCGATCTCACCGACGAACTGGTCGGTCACTTTCTGCACGTCTCCCTCGAGCTTCTTTTCGTCATCCTCACTGATGTCCTTATCTTTGAGGAGCTTCTTCAGCATATCGAAACCGTCGCGCCGGACGTGGCGCACCGCAACACGCGCCTCTTCAGTGTAACGATGGGCGACCTTGACCATCTCTTTGCGGCGCTGTTCGTTCAGCTCGGGGATCCGGATGCGCAAGGTCGTCCCCTCCGTCGTCGGGGAAAGGCCGAGGTTGGAATCGCGGATTGCTTTCTCCACGGCGTTGACCATGCCGCGATCCCAGACCTGCACGGACAGCATGCGCGCCTCCGGCACCGCGAGTGTCGCCACCTGATTGATCGGCATGCGCTGCCCGTAGGCGACGACCTCGATGGGTTCCAGCAGGCTTGTCGTTGCCCGACCCGTTCGCAAGCCACCGAGTTCTTGCTTCAGGCTTTGCACGGCGCCTTGCATGCGACGTTTCAGATCGGGCAGGTCGAATTTATCGCTCATCGCGGCTTCTTTCGTGCGTCGGACGGCAGGAAGTTAAGACGGCCGGTGCCATCTTTTCGGTCACCGTCGGATGGCGGCCGAACGAGCCGTCACGGCGTGACCAGCGTCGACGTTGCTTTCCCTTCAAGGGCGTCGCAGATCGCGCCGTCTCGTTGAATCGAGAAAACGATTATCGGAATTCGGTTCTCACGAGCAAGGGCGAAGGCCGCCGTATCCATGACGGCGAGGTTCTTGGCGATCGCTTCGTCATGGGTCAACGTTTCGTAGCGCACTGCCGTCGGATCGCGCTTCGGATCTGTGGAATAGACGCCGTCGACCTGTGTCGCCTTAAGGATGGCGTCGCAGGACAGTTCGGCGCCCCTCAGGACGGCCCCCGTATCGGTCGTGAAGAACGGGTTGCCAGTGCCTCCCGCGAGGATAACGATCCGCCCCTTGTCGAGGTGATGCAGCGCAGCCTGCCGCGAGTAAGGCTGGCAGAGTGAAGGCATGGGCACGGCCGACAGGACCCGGGCCGCCTTGCCCGCCTTCTCGACCGCGAACTCGATGGCGAGGGCGTTCATCACCGTGGCCAGCATGCCGATCGAATCGGCCCGCGCTCGCTCGATGCCCGAGTCGGCGCCCTTGATGCCGCGGAAGAAATTGCCGCCGCCGACCACTACCGCGACTTCCGTCCCGAGATGCGCGGCGTTGGCGAGATCCGAAGCGATCTTGTTGAGGACCGTCGGATCCAGGCCGTGGGTCAGACTTCCCTGAAGGGCTTCGCCGGACAATTTGACGACGACGCGCCGCCACTTCGTGCCCGCCCTGCCCACCGTCATCTCGCCGTCCTTTCGCCGTGCACCGGCTTAGGCGGTTCGCGAACGGCTTTCAACCGCACGGCCGACCGCACGCCAGGTCACGCGAGCTCATCCTCGCGCCCACCTGGGCCCGGGAGTCGGATAGGATGCCACCCACGTCATCATCAACTTTCGCAAGATCCAGACAAAAATCATGAGATGGCGACAAAGAAAATGAGATTGATCGCGCCCCCCGAGCAGCCTAAATCCCGATAAGAGCTTCGGTCGCCTCAGGCGCAGCCGGAACAATAATGTTTGGAGGAAGGACCTCTCGATGAATACTTCGCGCAAGGCTGGACGACATTTCCTCCAAATTCCGGGTCCGACGCCAATTCCTGATCGCGTCCTCCGCGCGATGGATTATCAAGTTCTCGACCATCGCGGTCCGAAGTTCCAGGAAATGGCGCTTCGTGTTCTCGACAAGGTCAAGACTGTCTTCCGGACCAAAAACCCCGTCATCATCTTTCCGGCCTCGGGGTCGGGCGCTTGGGAAGCAGGTCTTAGCAACGTGCTCAGCCCTGGCGACAAGGTGCTCATGTATGAGACCGGGCAGTTCGCCACGTTGTGGAACCAGATGGCTTTGCGCCTCGGGCTGAAGACGGATTTCATCGCATCCGATTGGCGGACGGGCGTCGACCCCCAAAAGATCAGCGACAAGCTCGCCGCCGACAAAAGCCACGAGATCAAGGCGGTGTGCGTCGTCCATCATGAGACGTCGGGTGGTCTGCTGAGCGACCTCGCCGCGGTGCGGAAAGCGATCGACGATAACGGTCACCCTGCCCTCTTCCTCGTCGACAGCGTGTCGGGGCTCGGCTCGGCCGATCTTCGCCACGACGAGTGGGGAATCGATGTCACCGTCGCCGGTTCGCAGAAGGGTCTCATGCTGCCGCCGGGTCTCGCCTTCAACGCCGTCAGCCAGAAGGCAATCCAAGCGTCCAAGACCGCGAAGCTGCCGCGCGGCTACTGGAACTGGGAAGACATGCTGACGTCCAACAAGAACGGCTTCTTCCCTTACACCCCTGCGACTCAGATTCTCTTTGGCCTGGACGTGGCCATCGACCTGATGCACGAGGAAGGTCTCGACAACATCCTTGCTCGCCACCAGCGCTTCGGCGAGGCGACGCGGGCCGCCGTCGCCGCTTGGGGCTTCGAGAACCTGGCGCGCGAACCCTTCCATTCGCCGGTGATGACGGCGGTGATGATGCCGAACGGCAAGGGTGGCGACGCCTTCCGCAAGATCGTCCTCGATTCATTCGACATGTCGCTCGGGGCAGGTTTGAACAAGATCGCGGACAAGATCTTTCGTATCGGACATCTCGGCGACACCAACGATCTCACGATCATGGGTGCGCTCGCCGGTGTCGAGATGAGCTTCGAAATCGCCGGCGTTTCGTACAAGAAGGGTGGGGTCCAAGCGGCAATGGACGTCATCGCATCGCACTACACGCGAAACCATTCGATGGCGCAGGCTGCCGAATAGCCACTTTACTGCAGGGTCGGTCCTCGCTGGCGGAGACCGATCCTGACTACGACGGACCGGCCGCTCCGAGGCGGGCCAAAGCCTCCTCATGCAGCCGCCGATCGCCCGATGCGACCACGTCACCGCCTTTTGCGGCGTCTCCGCCGCTCCAGGTTGTCATGATGCCGCCGGCGCCCTCGACGATCGGGATAAGGGCCACGACGTCGTGAGCCTGCACACCCGTCTCAATGACGCAATCGACATGTCCAGCGGCCAGCATCGCAAAGGCGTAGCAATCGACACCGTACCGGGTCAGACGCGCTTCGGACTCGAGCCGGCGCAGGGCGTCGAGCGCGTCACCCTCGTAGAGAAGCGGTGAGGTCGTCATCAGCGTCGCGTCCCTGAGCACAGGGCAGCGCCTCGTGACGAGGCGACGCGATCCGCGAAACGGCCCGAGCCCCGGTCCCCGCCAGCGCGCTTCCGTTCCGTCTCCGACGAAACGTTCCTGGGTGAAGGGCTGCACCATCATGCCATAACAGGGTCGCCCCCCGTGAAGGAGGCCGATGAGCACGCCCCACGTTGGCAAGCCCGAGATGAAGGCTTTGGTGCCGTCGATGGGATCAAGGACCCACACGAACTCGGCATCGGCGGCTTTCCCGCCGAACTCCTCTCCGATAATCCCGTGTTGCGGAAACTGCGCCTCGATGAGGCGCCGCATCGCCACTTCGGCGGCGCGATCCGCCTCGGTCACCGGATCGAAGCGACCGCCCTTATTCTTGTCTTCGGTGCCCACGGCGGTGCGAAAGAATGGCAGGATCGCCTCGCTCGCCGCGTCACCCAACCTTTCGACGAAGGCGGCGAAATCAACGGCACCCATTGACGCCTCTCTCGCGGTGATACGCTACGAACGAAGCGGTGCCACGACGCCGGTGCCTTCGCAACCGAGTTGAGTCAAAAAGCGGAGCCGAGGGCATGCCTTCGCTGCCTCGTTGCCACACCGGCTCACAAACGCCTGCAAACCTCTTGCTTTTTGTGCGTTGCGGGCGCAGCATGCTGCGGTGCGGTAACGTTGTTGCCGCCGTGCCCACTTTGGGCGTTTCCTCCCTAGACTTGGGCCGCTTGTGGTTTACAGGCGGCTCTTTTTTTGGGCTGCCTACTCCGCAGCCAGTCGCCGCGGACCACGGTGCGCGAGCGCTGCAATTGCGAAGGCAGCGAGAATGCCTTCGATATCTCGTTTGACCTCGTCGAAGCGGCTGCTACGCCGCAAGGCACGCTCGTCCATGTAAAGCGAGCGATTGACCTCGACTTGGATCGCGTGGAATCCATTCTGCGGCGCGCCGTAGTTTTCGGTGATGAATCCGCCCGCATAGGGTTTGTTGCGCTGCACGACGTAGCCGCGATCGCGAATCGCTTGCTCCAGGGCTTGCACCAGACGGAGGTCACCGCTTGTCCCATAACGGTCGCCGACCACGAAATCGGTGCTGATGCGACGATCTCCGGTGACGACCGTGGTCGGAACCGATGGCATGGAATGGCAGTCGATCAGGATCGCAAAGTCAAACCTCGCATGCGCTCGGTCGAGCAGCATCCGCAAGGCGGCATGGTATGGCTTATAGAACCGTTCGATACGATCGAGCCCCTCTTCCACGCTGAGACGACCGGCGTAGATTTCCTGCGATTCGCCCACGACCCTAGCGATGGTGCCGAGCCCTCCGGCGACCCTGACGGAACGCGTGTTGACGAAACCCGGAAGCCGGCCATCGAACATGCGCGGGTCCAGCTCGTAGGGTTCGCGATTGAGGTCGAGGTAGGCGCGAGGGAAACGCGCCCGCAACATCGGCGCGCCAATGGCCGACGCGCCTGCGAAGAGGTCGTCGACGAAGGCGTCTTCCGATCGTCGAAGGGCGATCGCGTCGAGTCGCGAACTCGATAGGAAGCTCCGCGGATAGATCGACCCAGAGTGCGGTGACGACAACACGAGCGGGCACTCGACTTCCGTCGGCTCGACGACATCGAAAGGCGGGTCGAGTTCCGAATCGATCGTTGGGATCATGCCGGCGAGCGAGGCTCCCGCCTTGTCGGTCTTCATCCGTTCACCCTGGGCTGGTCCGACACAGACCGGTGAAGATACTCTTTTTACACCGATCGAGGGCAAGCAAGCTCTGTTAAACGCACCTGGATCATGGCATCAAGCGGAACCGGTCGGCTGTGTCGCCCGGCGCCGCGCTTGAGCGCACCTGTGACCGACGTGCGTTAATCCGACCGCGACGTGGAATGGACATGGCTGAAGACGAAAGCATGGCGGCCGGCAAGATCCTGCTTGCGGAAGACGATAACGACATGAGGCGATTTCTGGCCAAGGCGCTCCAGAACGCGGGGTACGACGTCTCGTCCTTCGACAACGGATTATCGGCCTACAACCGCCTTCGCGAGGAGCCGTTCGAACTGTTGCTGACCGATATCGTCATGCCGGAGATGGACGGCATCGAATTGGCGCGTCGGGCGACCGAACTCGATCCGGATATCAAGGTCATGTTCATCACCGGCTTTGCCGCCGTTGCGCTGAACCCGGACAACAATGCGCCCAAACAGGCCAAAATTCTTTCGAAGCCGTTCCATCTCAAAGACCTTGTGAGCGAGGTGAACCGTCTTCTTGCGGCCTGAGCCCTGGATCCGGTTGGCAGTTGCACCCTCCCGACCTTGCCGGTATATCGCCCTTCTCGCAGCCGACCCGCGGCGGCGAGGCTTCGGATCGGGCGCGTAGCTCAGCGGGAGAGCACTACCTTGACATGGTAGGGGTCACAGGTTCGATCCCTGTCGCGCCCACCGCGAAAGCGGGCCGTTGCGAGGGTCGGAGCGGCGCGTTTGCCTCCAGCGCTTTACCGACGCGCTTCTCGACCCTGGGATCCCAGTGAGCGGCGCGAAAGGTCGAGCCAGTCGCGCTCATCGATCGCACCCTTAATTCCTGCAGCGATGTCAGTCGGGAATTTCGTCCAGCGCTCGTGGCTCCCGCTGCGCTTGGCCGTTGCGCGCGTGCCGGAAGGCGGAGAGCTGCGGATAGGTGGCCAGCCGCGCACGCATGACGGAACCAAGCGGGCGGTGAGCCTCCAGACTGTGCGAGGGCTGGAACGACATCACGTCATCCATGTACGTCTGCCGCGCCGCGCCATAGCCATCTTGTGGCGGCAGGACGATGCGGGCGACTGCGATGTAGGGGCTCTTGTCTTCCGACCAGATCCTGGAGGCGTCCTCGACCGGCATGTCGTCGAGATCGGTACTGAGCTGTACGCGAATCTCGAACTCAGCGCCGCGCCCTGCCAGAAAGTCGACAACGGAGTGGCGAAAAGCATCCGGATCCGCCTTGACGTCGAGCTTGACCGCAGCAAGCTCGGTGAGAGCCGGCGTCACCGGAACGACCGCGATTTTAGCGACATGGTCGCCATAACGCAGGGCGGCTTGGCTATAGTAGGTGTCCGCCAGCGGCGGTATCGGCGGATGGCCGAAGAAGTCGAGAGTGCCGCTTGCGTTGCCGATTGCGGCGTTGGCGACCCTCGCCGTCGTCGACATGGCCTGTTTGAAACCCTCCGACTTCGGGGTTGCCGATTCCAAGCCCTTGATCGCTTTGAGGAACGCGGCAGCGTCGGCCTGTGGAAACGCCGGCCCGGTGGCCAGCACGAAATCTTGCGTATCAGCATCGTGTCCCGCAAGCTTTGCTCCGGTCACGCCGAGCACCTTGATAGCCATTCCGCGATGTGTCGACACGGCGTCGGAGAGCAACTCGCCAGGACCGACTGCCATGCGGATCACGACCGGATAAGTCGCCGGCGTCGCGAACAAGCCTTGTCTCAGCGGCGCGGGTAAATCGTCGAGAACCTTCAGCTCCCCCTTGAGCAGCCCATGACTTTTGGCGTGAGATGAGCGTACGGCGTGATTGTAGCGTTCGGCGGTGATCTCGCTCACGTGGGTCATCGAGGCGATGATGGCTTTTATTGTTTCGGCCTCGTCCGATGCCACACTTTCGAGATCGTCGGCGTAGTAAACGTAATCAGATCGAAGAACCATCGCCATCATCTTTCTCATTCCATTGATTCCAGCGCTAATCGTACCGGCAGGACGACGTTCCCCATTTTTGCGGCCCCCTCAAAACTATCAAATGTTTGAGACAGCACTTCCGCAGGACTTGTCTGTAGGAGGGGACCTTTCGAGAAGGTCGGCGTTCGTTGTCCATTAGGGGACTTCGCCACTTGGCTGATGACACCGACCTTGTAGCCCCTATGTCGTCGATCCCACGAAGTCGAGCGGCAACGATTGCTGGTACCCGCCTGCATCGGCCGACGTCACGCTTGGGGCTAACCGCCAGGAGATCGCCCGAACTGCGCAAGACACCTTGCGGGTTGTCGCTACACAGTGTCGCAGCGGCGGATGCTAAGTGCGGCGATCCGATGATTTCGGTTACCGGCTTCGTTCCTACGATGCCGAACTATACCGTCGCCGGTCACAGCGACCGCCAACTCTCGCTTCCCTAGGAGACATCCACATGAAAGCCCTCTGCTGGCACGGCAAAAACGATATCCGTTGCGATAACGTTCCCGATCCAACCATTGAGGATGCGCGTGACGTGGTCATTAAGGTCACGAGCTGCGCCATTTGCGGATCGGACCTTCACCTGATGGACGGCCTGATGCCGACCATGAAGAGCGGCGACATCCTTGGCCACGAGTTCATGGGCGAGGTCGTCGAGACCGGTTCGGCGATCACCAAGTTCAAAAAGGGCGACCGCATCGTCGTCCCTTTCAATATCAATTGCGGCGAATGCTCCCAATGCAAGCGCGGCAATTGGTCTGTCTGCCTACGCTCGAACCGTAACGCTGAGATGGCGGCCAAGCAGTTCGGCTTCCCGACTGCCGGCCTCTTCGGGTATTCGCACATCACGGGCGGCTACGCCGGTGGCCAGGCCGAGTACGTACGCGTACCGATGGCGGACGTCGCGCCGATGCTGGCTCCGGAGGGCATGAGCGACGAAGAATTGTTGTTTCTCACCGATATCTTCCCCACCGGATATCAAGGCGCCGAGCATTGCGACATCACTGGTGGAGAGATCATCGCCATCTGGGGAACAGGACCGGTCGGGCTTTTCGCCATACAATCTGCCAAGGTACTTGGTGCCGAGCGCATCATCGCGATCGAGGATGTGCCCGAGCGTATCGCCATGGCCAAGCAGGCCGGCGCGACAGACATTATCGACTTCACGAAGGAGGACGTCTTCGAGCGCATCTTGGAAATCAGCAAAGGCGAAGGCGCGGATGCCGTCATCGATTGCGTCGGCATGGAAGCGAGCGCCGGCCATGGGCAGGCGGGGCTAATCAGCGCGATCAAGGAAAAGGTGCTGCCGGCGGAGCGGTCCTACGTACTCGACCAGGCGATCATGGCGGTGCGTGGCGGCGGCATCGTGTCGGTCCCCGGCGTCTATGGAGGCCCGGTGTCGGTCAACATGGGCTCCATCGTCCAGAAGGGCCTGACGTTGAAGAGCGGGCAGACGCACGTCAAGCGATACCTCGAGCCGCTAACCAAGCTGATCCAGGAGAAGAAGGTCGACACGACTTTCCTCATCACGCACCGCAGCACGAACCTGGAAGATGGGCCGGCCCTGTACAAGACGTTCAAAGAGAAGAAGGACGGCTGCGTGAAGGTCGTGTTCCATCCGAACTGATCACCAGGCGCGACACTCTGGTCGTTCACCCGCACGAGGCGGGTGAGTGATCAAAGGTCGTGCTTGAACAAGCTTGCGCTTGCCTCTCGCGTTTGTCGAATTGCGCCCTCCGACGACGGCGAGCGCCGACAAGCCAGTCGAACATCGCTTAGTAGCAAACCTGTCCGTGCTGCGTCCCGCTCGCGGGTAGAGGGCCCGTGATCACCTGCCCGGTCGATCGCGGCAGCATGTAGTCTGTTCGCTGCATGGCCGGGGCGAACTGAAGAATGTTTTTGCTCAGGATCGGCTGATACGTGTAGCCGACGTCGGAGATGAGCACGCTGAGAGGGGCTGGCAGCGGCGTCCCATAGGGCAGCAGCCCAGATGGGATCTGCCCTGGCGCGTAGTCCGACGTCGACGAAAGTGCCGTCAGCTGCAAGAGACACGGCCTGAGCGTGCCACCCTGCGTATAGGACCATCTGACCAGCGCCGAGCAACACGTGCCTTGCGAGGTGTTGGTCACGTCGATCGCACTCAGCGTCATGGTGAGCGTGCTCGTCGGCTCGGGCGCCATCAGTGTCGCGGCGGAGGTGAGAAGCGCTGACAGCGTCGACGCCGCCACCGCGTTGCCCGGAGTCGGCGTCGAAGTTTGCTGGGTGGAGGTACCCTGGAGGGAGGCTAGATCGACGAGGGTCTTGGCAACGGTGGTGGCCCGCCGGCTCGCCAGCACGCCATCGCCGACCTCCGCCGCGCCCGCGTAGACGACAATGGCCAGCGGCAGCACGAACGCGAACTCGACGGCCGCCGTACCGGCGCGGGATCGGGCGAAGGCGACACAGCGTTCGATTGCAGCGGTTGCGAAGTTGGCCAGCGAAGAAAACGCGTGTCGCACGGCTAACCTCCTAACAACCCGAGGGCGAGGTGTAGGTGCCCGCGTAATTCTCCTCCTGAAACAGCGCTCCGCCCATCAAAACATGATAGCGCCCTTGCAGGTTTGGGACGTCGCTGACCACGCCCGCCGTGCGGCTGAAAAGGTTGAGCGGCATGATCGCTGGCAGTGGGTAGGCGACGCGCATGACGATCACCTGGCCGGGTTGACCGGGGCAGAACTCCTTCGTCGTGCTCTTGTAGAAATCGTTTGACGTGTCCCCGGCGGCAAAGGTCGCGGCTGGCCGCACGTCGATGATCAGATTGGCGCAATTAAAGTTTAACGGCAGCGTTCGATTCGTCGATTGGCAGAGATAATTCGCGATGAATTGCTGCGTCGTCGTCACCCCGGCAGCCTGCAGGTTGCCTACGAGCATGGCGCGCGCCGCGTCGTTGACCGCATTGGCCAGGATCTCGTTCTGGACGTCGACGTAGCCGATCTCGAAGACGGCGCTGATGATCGCGAGAAGTGGCACCACCAAGAGCCCGAACTCGACCGCCGTCGTCCCGCGTCGATTGTTGCCGAACCAGCGCAGTCCATCGCCGACACGCCGGCGCCAGCGCCATCCCCTCGCGATGCGGTCACTCCAACCTCGTGAGCCGATCGCTTCGTGCCTCACTGCGTGAGCACTCCACGTCCGGTCGCCTTGGCAAATAAGGCGTTGATCGCGCTCTGGATGCCGTCGGCATCTGAAGCCTGATAAAACCAGCCGGGCGATGCGCAGGACTGGAGATTGTTCGGCAGTTTGGACACGAACGGGGCGACAAGAGTTTCGTAACTGTCGACGCCTGGAATCGGGAGGTAAGTCGTATAGATCACGCCGACCGTGGCTTTCTTCTGAAGCGCTGCACACCAAGCGGGATCAAACGCCTGGGTGCAGTGCGAGCCGTTCCAGCCAACGGTGTTCGCCGGGCAGTTCCCGAGGCTCGAAGCCCACACGTCCTCGACGCCGTCGGTCATCAGAAACACGAACTGCTGCGGATTGCCGGAGGTGCCGTCCCCCGATGTCGCCACGGTGGAGGTGAGCTGCGCCAAAGCGTCAGAGCCGTCAGTATCGCCGATGCCGTTTCCGTTGTTGTCGCCGAGGTCGATCTTACCCGCCGCATTGTACAGGGACGTGTAGTTCGTCGATGGCGTGGCAAGCGTGGCGAGCGGCTTGCCGTCGGCGATGTTGCCGTTGCCGTCTTGCGAATTATTACCGCCTTGCAGCGTGTAGAGGCCAAAGGAGATATAGGGGGTCGAAGTCGAGAGCTGCTGAGCCGTCTGGATCATGTTCTGAGTCGCCTGCCGGATCACGTCGATGCGCAGCTGGATGGGCGGATTGGCGGCATGCGCCTGAACCTCGTAGGGCTGTGCCCCCGTCTGCCCGGGCTGGTAGACGTGGCAGCCGAACTGGCAGCCGCCAGAGGGGCCCGTGGTCAGATTGTAAAGCTGGTTTTGTCCGTCAGTCGTCGCGGCAAGCCCCATGGATTGCGAGATGTCCGTCACCACCGAGATGTTCAGGTATTTCGGCAGTGCGAGCGAGGAGGCGGAGTTGCCCGCGATGTTGAACGTCTTGACCCCGAAGATTTTGCCGAAGATCGTCGGCACGGGCGAGGTGAATGAGACGAACGCCGTGATGTTGGCTGAACCTGGGTTGACCTGAACGTTGGGCGTCGGCACCGCACCGAGCCACCTGCTGACTTTGGTCGCGTTCGAAAGGAACATCTGCTGGCCGGCGAGCTGGCCAGCATATTGCGCCGTCGCCGTGTTGCCGCCCGCTTGCAACGTGGCCTCGGCTTCAGTCGCGGCGGCGAGCGCGCCGGCGTCGGCTGCGCCCTGCAACGTCGTCCTTGCCGACAGAGTGCGAGCGATGTCGATGCCGAGCCCGACGATGCCGATCATCGGTAGCAGTGTCAGGGCGAATATGATCGCGACGTTGCCGCGTCGCGAGAGAGCGAAGCGTGCCGTTTGAGCGAGCAAGACAGTAATCATCCAGGCATCCGCATCTGATCGCCGCACGAATCGAAGAGGTCGTTGTCAGCGTTGCCCGCGTCTTGCAGATCGGCGCGCAAGTGCAGGCCTCCACATTCCCTTGCATCCGTGAAGATCGGGTTACGCAAGATCAGGTGAGCGTCGCTAGCCTCACGAAGCCGGAGCGATCATCGATGGGATCAGTCCCCGATCGGCAGTGCTCGACCATTGCTCCGGGCTTGCCCGAGATGGATCCGCGCAGGTCGCCACTAGAAACTTTGCCGTGTCGCTGCCAAATTTGGAACGTCGAGGAGCCGAAGCGATCGCGCTGAGGAAGACGGGTACGTCATGGTCGACGAGCCCTGGCCCGATAGAACGGCGCTGTGCCGTAAGCCCGGTGCGTTCCGCGCTGGGCCTTGGACTTTCCTTGTCGCCGCTGCGCCGCGCTGCTGCAAATCAGAGATCAATCGCGGCGAGGCAAACCGCCCGACCCCCGCGTGACAGATTAGGCCGCCCGGACGCGGCCGGCAACGATCTTATGGCTTGGTCGTTGGGAGCTGAAACGAGCAAAGGGCGGCTCCATGGTTGATGACCAGTTTCGATCGGCACCTCCACTATCACTTGGCCCTCCCACGGCGTTGCATCCTATCCACGTCATGCTTCTGCCGTTTCCTTTCGTCTGCTTCATCGGCACCTTTGTGACCGATCTTGCGTATTGGGGGAGCGCCAATATGGAATGGGAAACGTTCTCGGTATGGTTGCTGACAACGGGGCTGGTGACGGCCGGCCTGGGGGTCCTCGCCGGCTGGATCGACTTCTTCACGCACGGGCGGTCGCGCGCGCTGATCCCGTCGCTACCGCAGTTTATCGGCTACGCGGTTGTGATCATTCTTTCTCTCGTCAACGTCTTCGTCCACAGCCGCGACGGTTATACCGCTGTCGTGCCGACGGGACTGATCCTGTCCGCCGTCGTCGTGCTCGTCTTGTTGCTGACCAATTGGACCAGCTGGTCGATGGTCTATCGCAGCCATATCGAGGTCATCCGCTGATGCAAAACCGCAAAGCTTCACGATCACTGCAGAGCCTCTCGCTTGCGCTCCTCGCCAGCGTAACCACTCTGGCCCTCGCCGGATGCCAGGAGAAGGGCGGCGATCCCACGGCACAGATCGGGGCTAACCCCGTGCTGCCCGATCCGCAGCAGTTCCTCCTGCCGCCCATGCACATCGCGCCAGTCGCGGCATGGGGCGCCGACACGCCGAGGGCGCCACAGGGCATGCAGGTGCAAGCCTTGGCGAAGGATCTCCGGCATCCCAGGTCGGTCTATGTGCTCCCCAACGGCGACGTGCTGGTCGTTGAGGCGAGTGGTCCTAAGGCGCCGATCAACCGACCCAAAGATCTAATCATGGGATGGGTGCAAGCATTCGCCGGGGCCAAGGAGAAGGGGGCCAACCGCATCACGCTCCTCCGCGACATCGGCCCCGACGGCGTCGCGAAGACGCGAACTGTGTTTCTCGATCATCTCACCTCGCCGTTCGGCGTCGCTTTGGTCGGGCACGACCTGTATGTCGCCAACACCGATGCGTTGGTCCGCTTCCCCTACACCGATGGCGAGACGAGCATCACCGCGCCCGGCGTCAAGCTGGTCGACCTTCCGGGCGGTCCAATCGACCATCATTGGACCAAAAGCTTGGTGGCGAGCCCCGATGGAACGAAGCTGTATGTCGGCGTCGGCTCGAACAGCAACATCACGGAGAACGGCATCGGGGCCGAACTGGATCGAGCGGCGATCTGGGAGATCGACCGCGCCTCCGGCGCGCATCGCATCTTCGCGAGCGGCGTGCGTAATCCAACCGGCCTGCAATGGGAGCCCCGAACCGGCAAGCTCTGGGCGATCGCCAACGAGCGCGACGAACTCGGCCCCGACCTGGTGCCGGATTATCTAACGTCGGTTCGCGACGGCGGTTTTTACGGTTGGCCCTACAGCTATTATGGTCAGCACGTCGATCCCCGCGTCGAGCCGCAACGACCCGATCTCGTCGCGCGCGCGATCCCTCCCGATTACGCTTTGAGCTCCCACGTCGCCCCGCTCGGCCTCACCTTCGCGACCGGCTCCACGCTTCCCGGAGCCTACCAGGATGGAGCCTTCGTCGGCGAGCACGGCAGCTGGGACCGTTTTCCGCTGAACGGTTACAAAGTGGTCTACGTGCCGTTCACGGACGGGCACCCCAGCGGTCCGGCCCAGGACGTCGTGACCGGCTTCCTCGATAGCGCCGACCACGCCCGCGGCCGCCCCGTCGGCGTCGCTATGGACAAGACAGGTGCCTTGCTCATCGCCGACGATCTCGGAAATGCCGTTTGGCGGGTGAGCGCTAAGGCGCGCCGTGAGGCGACCCGCTGAGATACGGGAACCTGTTATATCGAAGTTTCGCCGTTGCGGTTGAGCGCGGAAATGGGGCTCGTTCGCTCTACGCTCCGGGCTGCGCTGGTGCTGCGAGAGAGGATTGAACTCTCCCTTACCAAGGGAGTGCTTTACGTGCAAAGGCAGGCGCTCGATTAAGATACTGCCGTCCTCGCCATCGGGTGTCTCGAACGTGCTGAAACTCTTGAAGCTGCCGACGATGGCGCTCAGTGAATTAGGGACGTCGTGAATATACCCGAGCACGCTTCGCTCATCGACGCAGCCGCCCTGGTCCACGAGCAGGTGCCAAACCAATGTTGCGTCACGCGACGCAACAGCCGGGCGTATGAGCGCTTCAGCGGAGAACTCCCACCATTGGACCTGTCGGTTCGGAGCGCTTTCACGCCGTCGTCGATCAAGCCGTAAGCGAAGGAGACTATGGCGTTATCCGAACTGAGCGTGGACGATTGTCCTTGATCTCTTCGTACTTGCGGGTGATCACGTGCCAGGACATTGCCGTCGAGGCTGACGCCACCCAGGCGCGGTCACCAACCGGCAGACTCCCTTGTCTGCAGCTCAGAGGCGTTTGGGACCCGTTCTATCCTTTGTGACTATCGGCCATGAGTAAGCGCGCCCACCAAACCCGAGAGCAATCCATCCAAGCGCTCTATCACCGTAACGTGCTGTTCTGGACACGGGGCACAGACTACGCTTGTTTGGGTTGGGTCCGGCCTGTTCCTGGCGATTTTTGCTCTGGCGGTAGATCCATCAAGGTTAATACCGAAATAGACTAACTCTGCCCATGCTGATCTGAACCCATTTGACTCCTGGATGTTGCCGGTCGAATCCATTTCAGGATTGGGGTCTCTCGCATATGATTAATAAACTTATTGTAGCCTCGGCTGCGCTCCTCCTCTTCGCGTCTGCAAGCGTGGAGGCGAACGCTTTGTCCTACGGTTATCATCGACACTATCGCGGCTTGCATGCCCAGCGAGCACCAGGGCGAATCTCTGGTTTAGGTCTGGGCAAGCAGACTCGCACTGGGGGACCGGTAGGCGGCAGCACCCGCAGCGGCATTGGTGGTAGCTAAGGGCTCATCAGACGCATCAAAGGTCCGGCTTGGCCCGGTCTCGCTTCGGCGGGGCTGGGCCTTTTGCGTTGATCGTGTAAGGAGGCCGAAACCGCGTGTCTGAAACCTGCCGTATACCTGCACTTCGCCGCAGCTTCCTGCATGTGTTCCGTCTCTCGACGCGAGGAATGTGACGACGATCTCATCGAGTTTACAAGGTTAGCTGGTGCTGCGAGAGAGGATTGAACTCTCGACCTCTCCCTTACCAAGGGAGTGCTCTACCACTGAGCTACCGCAGCTCACGCCTCGTCGTTGGGCCCGGCGTGGCGAAGCGCCGGCGTTGTGCCATAGGCGCTGTAGAGTGACAAGAGCGAGCTACGGGCTGTGAGCGCCTCACGCGGATCTCTGTCGGCGACGCCAGACCCAGCCCGTGACGCTTCATCCCACGATCTGAACGGTCGTCGGCGAAATGTCCCAGGCCCCGCTCAAGCTGAACGGCAATAAGTAGGCGCCGGTCAGTTCCCTTGGGCAAGGGTCTCCGGACATCAGGTTCGCCTCGTCAGGGCTCAAGGGCGGGAGTTCGTGGCGATGGGGCCGGCGGCACGCGGGTGGCCTTCCTCATCCAGGGTCATGATCAACTTGCCATGAGCGAGCATCTGGTCATCGGGCCCGCCGATTTTTAGGTGCAGCCCGATGTTGGATAGCCGTTCGCCTTGCTTGGCATCGCGGGTCGGAGTGCCGTCACAAATTGTGCTCGACAGAACTGGCAATTGTGGCGGCGCCGGACAGTTGAGGTCAAACAGGTTGCGATCGATGGATCCGAGCACGGGATTGAACGGAGCGGCGAGTTCGGCGGTCTTGACCGAAGAGCGAGCCCCTAGGCCGTACTCGACCGTTGCCAGGACCGCCGCGCCCAACATGTTGGGAGATATGGCGGCTCCTAGGCGTGTGCCTTCTCCGCCATCTCTCCGCAATCATATCAGGGCGGCCTCTCTCGACAGGTCCAGGCGTGACGCAGGCGCAGCGAACCCTCGATAGATTTCCGCCAAGTCGCGTGCCTGGTCACGCGACGTCCGCTGGGGCGCGGTCGCTGGCGGCCGCGTCTTGTATCGCGTCGGATCCGCATCGATACGTCCGATGATCTGTATCAAGCCGTCGAGCGTGTCCACCGACACGACGTGCCCGTTGACGTTCTCTACGATGGGTTCGCCCACAGCGCCGCGGTCCGAGGCGACCACCCAGCACCCGGCCGCTAACGCTTCACGGGTGACGAGGCCGTAGCTCTCGGGCCAGAGGGAAGGAGCGAAGAGTACGTCGATCTCGTCATAGAGATCATTCACGTCGCTTTGCGGGCGTTTGGCGATGACGCGCACCGGCGTACCGTTCCAATCCTCGAGCTGTTCCTCTCCCGGCTGCAGGCCTAGTTCGACCACTGTCATGCTGAGATGGGCGGGTTTGACGGCGAAGATCGCATACTTCAGGAGCTGATACCCCTTGTGGACGCTCGTGCCGCCTATATGGGCGATGCGGACCCGCGGCGACGTCGGTTTCGAGCGCGTCGGCGCGAGGTCCGCACTGACTCTCGGCATGCCATTGGGAACGGCGCGGACGTTGGTGAGACCTGTGCTGCTGTAGATCTTGGCGAACGGCTCGGATACGGCGAGGATCGCTTCTGCCCCGCGCAACGACGGAAACAGCTTGAGTGGACGATCGTAGGATCCAACCTCCAAACCGACGCGGTGCCGCATGAGTTGGTTGAAGTCATACAAAGCCGCCGGGCCGTTCTTGTCGTAAAGGAATTGCCGGTCCGAGATCCACCAACCGTCGTGCGCGGTGATGATGTAGGGGATTTTCTTGAGAAGCGCAGTTTCCGTCGCAGCGGCGGTGATGCGCTGAACACAGTGAAAATGAATTAGGTGCGGGTCAAATCGTTCAACGCAGCTCTTGAAGATTTCTCCCGCCCGCGTATCGATCGCCTCAAGGTCGATGGAAGGAGCATCGCCGGCCGTCATCGCCGTGGTACGTACCCCGTCGCTCGAGGAGACATGCACGTCGTAGGGCCGCTGACCGCCCTCTAGCGTCGTAAAGATCTCGAATTCGAATTCGTCGGGGTACAGCTCGCGGAGGTCGGCGACGTTGTCGACGACCACGCGGGTCGCCCCACCTTTGGTTTGCGGCGGATAGAAGACGTTCACGACGAGAACGCGCGTCCGCCGCGACAACGGCTTAGGTTCGAGAGCGCCGATGATGTCCCGGAGGTTGCGCGTGAGCGCATCCATCCCGTACTCGCGCAACGCTTTGCTTCTGGCAGCCTCGCCGACGGCCCTCCGGCGCGCGCGATCGCTGACCAGCACCGCGATCTTGTCGATAAAACCCGCACTGTCGACGGCAAGGAATCCGTCGATCCCCTCGTCGATGACGTCGCTGAACGTGTCGGTCGCGCTCACGACGGAGGGAATACCGAACATGGCGGCTTCGAGCCATTTGATCTCGCTCTTGGCGTCGGTCGCCGGCGTCCGGCCAATAACGGAAAGGTTGATATCGGCCCTGCTTAGCGCGTCCCAGAAGTCCTCGATATCCGGCGTGAACTCGACGAACTGAACGCGTGAAAGAAACTCTCCTTCCGCCGCCACCGGTCTATGGCCAGCGAAAACGAAGCGGACGGCATTACCGAACCGCCTGTCGATCTCTTCGAGGGCCGGGAGCAGGATGGTCTCGAAATCACCCTTGTGAGCCTTCGTTCCGCTGCCGTAGAAAATGGTAGTCGGCCCACGCTCGTTTTGTGCCGCGTTCCCGCCCTCGCAGGCGCGCTTATGCCTGAGGCCGAGGGCGTTCCGATGCACGAAAGCGCGCTTCTTGCGAACAAAGGGCTCCATTCGTCTGGCAAGAGACGGCGTCGAGGCGATGGCGTAGTCGCACAGCTCCATGGCGTAGCGGAACAGCGGCACTCCCATACAGATGTCGACGTATTCGGCTGGCGTGACCTGGCCGGCGTATTTGGCGAACGGCTCGGGAAATTCCGCCTCGTCGAAGATGAGGTCGTCGACGTCGTAGACGGTCACCAGACCCGCCGCGCGAGCGCCGTTTACAAGGCGTGTGATGCCGGGGAAGGCTGCGACCCTGAAGAAGATGACCATGTCGAACGACGCCATCGATCGCTCGAACAAGACCTGGTCCTTGCTCCAGTCGAAGATCTTGACCCCGTAGCCGGCGGCAATCAGCTGCTCCGCCTTTTGTTCGACGCGGTACAGTGTACATTGCGCCAGGTCCATATTGGCGAAAAGCGCGATGCTGGAGATGTGTCGCGGTCGCGCTTCGCTCGTCGGAGCAAAATCGCAAAGGGCGGCTGCGGCGAAGGCGAGATTTTGGGCCCGCCGAATCTGGCCTGACGTCGCGACGGCGCGCGCGTAACTGAACTCATCCGCAAAGTAGCGTTCGGCGTAGCTCTGCCTCTGCCGGAGGAAGTGCTGGTCGTCGGGATAGGCGTGGCATCCCGCATCGAGCGTCAACATCGAACCTTTGAGATCTGCAAGCCGCTCGCAGCAAGCCGCCGCGTTCAGGTAGCCCCACTTGCTGGCCTGACCGCCTTGAATATTCCGGTTGTAGCACTGGAATGCTTCTGCATAGCGCTCGCGGCGAACCAGGAAATCGCCGAGCCGTTGGTTGAGGCCCGTATGGTCCGGCGCGAGATGCACCAACCTGAAGTAGAGGCGTTCGGCATCGGCCAGTCGCCCCTGCATCTGGAGATGATCGGCGAAGCGGGTGAAAAGCATGACGTTGGATTCATCGATCTTGATCGACGTTCGCTGCTCGAGCAGGCCGAAGTTGAACAGCTGTTCGAGCAGCATCTCGTCGTCGAGGCTACGCAGATCCGTGTTCGCGATCCGGTAAGCCTGAAGATTTAGCTCCGTCCCCGAGTTCGCGACACCAAAGCTTTGCTGCATCTTCCGTCGATGGTTCGGCGGGAACTCATGAAAATCACGTTTCGACAGCCATCGCCGGTAGAGTTCGACATCCGATGCCTGAGCCAGGCCCTGCCCGAAGCTCGGGCGCACGAGCTTGCGATAAAAATGAGGATCGAACA
Source organism: uncultured Beijerinckiaceae bacterium (assembly GCA_964243415.1). Lineage (GTDB taxonomy): Bacteria > Pseudomonadota > Alphaproteobacteria > Rhizobiales > Beijerinckiaceae > RH-AL1. The sequence goes on from CAXTFG010000004.1 coordinate 38,548, forward strand.
GCAGCGTCGCGCTGATCGGGCAGAGGTTCTCGATGCCCTTCTCGACGAAATGGAGCACGCAGGCATGGAGGGAGCGGTCGGCGGCGATCTTAGCCATCCCGCTCGTGTAAAAATAGAATTCAGGATCCAGATCGTCCACGAAACCCGCATTGGAGAACCCGCGGAAATACAGGTATTGATCCAGCGTTTGCGGCAGCCATCGTAATCGGGTGTCGGCCTTCTCGTAAGCCGAAGGCTCAAACGTTCGTGATCGAAGCAGGGACGTGACGAAAGCGTCGTCGACCACTAGCGCCTTATGAAGGCGCGCCTCGCCCATGCCGAACTGCAAGTAGTGCATCGTCGCGGGGTAGACGTCGAAATAGTCGTTCGTCAGGTCTCGATTGGAGTAGACGTAGCCGGCGGGATCGAAATCCTGAGGAAGGGCCGGGAAATTCGGATGGCGCAGGATAGCCGTCTGCGGATTCGGGAGGCGACCTTCCCGACGCCCGTGCAGCCGCCAGTGGGTGGCGGCTGCACCTTCGCTCAAAGCGGCAAGATCGGGATAGTGCGCCTTGTAGAAAGCGATATCGAGCGAAGGGTCGACCTCGGCGTTGGTCGCGCCCGACCCGTTCGAGTGCCGGCGGAAGAACTCGACCATAGCCATCCTACTCGCTCCAAGCGGCCGCAACGCCGGTCGAAAGCCAAAGAGCACTGTCAGGCGGGGTCGAGCTGCGCGGAGCAACCATCCCAGCGGAGACCTGGGCGAGGATGTCATCCTTTCCGACGCAGTGTTCGTGCCTGCCATTCACTTGCACGTCTCGCCGAAGCTTCGCACGATCTCATCGGTCCTCGTCTGCCATGGAAGCGCCCTGTAGCCGAAGACATTCACGAAGCGCTCGGATCCGAGTTCCGAGTTGAGCGGGCGCCGCGCGGCAGTCGGGTAAGCGGCGCTCGCGATCGCGTCGACCGCCGGTCGCTTGCCGCTCGCCTCTGCTTGCGTGGCGACAATCGCCTCGGCGAAGGCGTGCCAGGTCGTCGCCCCGGTACCGGCAAAATGGTAGGTGCCGAAACGGTCGCCGCCGTGCACGAGAGCGGAGTCGACGGCGAGAATGGCTTCTGCGATGTCGGTCGTCGCCGTCGGACACCCGCGCTGGTCGGCGACGACGCGCAGACGATCCCGCTCGGCCACAAGGCGGAGCATAGTCTTCAGGAAATTCTTGCCGAAGCGACCATAAACCCAAGCGGTTCGGAGGATGACGTGACGGGCGTTGGCGTGACGCACGGCCGCCTCGCCGGCCTCCTTAGTCCGTCCGTACACCCCGAGCGGCGCGACCGGGTCGTCCTCGGTGTAGGCTCCTGGCTTGCTGCCGTCGAAGACGTAATCGGTGGAAAGGTGAAGAATGGGCACGCCGGTGGCGGCTGCGGCTTCCGCAAGGACTTTCGGGCCGAGCACGTTCCCGGCTTCGGCGCTCTCCGGCTCGCTTTCCGCCTTGTCGACGGCAGTGTAGGCGGCAGCGTTGACGACGAGCCGCGGCTGCTCGGCGGCGAGGGCGCGGGTGACGGCGTGCCGATCGGTGATGTCGGCCTCCGCCCGGGTCAGGCCGAGGGCCGCGATGCCGCGCGCGGCGGTCATGGCCAGGAGCTCCTGGCCGACCTGTCCGCCTGCGCCGAAGACGAGGATGGGCCCGTTCACGCCGCCGTCTCCTGGCTGCCTTGTCCGCCGCCGCCGAGGCGTTCGCCGCGGTAGACGCCGGAGCGGATGCGGGTCCACCATGACGAATTATCGAGAAACCAGCGCACGGTCTTGCGAAGGCCGCTCTCAAATGTCTCCTGCGGCACCCAGCCGAGGTCGCGCTTGATTTTGCCGGCGTCGATGGCGTACCGGCCGTCGTGGCCTGGCCTGTCGGTGACGAATGTGATCAGGTTATCGCGCGGGCCGATGCGAGGATCGGGCGCCATCTCGTCGACAAGGGCGCAGATGGCACGCACGACGTCGATGTTGCGTCGCTCGTTCCAGCCGCCGACATTGTAGCTTTCGCCAACCGCGCCGCGGGTTGCGATGGTGACCAGGGCGCGGGCGTGGTCCTCGACATGGAGCCAATCGCGGATGTTTGATCCCGTGCCATAGACGGGCAGCGGCTTGCCCTCCAGCGCATTGAGGATGACGAGCGGAATGAGCTTTTCCGGGAAATGGTAAGGCCCGTAATTATTCGAGCAGTTCGAGGCCACCGTCGGCAGCTTGTAGGTGTGGTGCCAGGCTCGTACGAGGTGGTCGGAGCCGGCTTTTGAGGCGGAATAGGGCGAGTTGGGCTGATAAGGGCTATCCTCGCGGAAGAAATCCGTTTCGCCGAGCGAGCCGAACACCTCGTCCGTCGAGATATGGTGGAAGCGAAACCTGTCCTTGGCCGCGCCGGTCAGTCCCGACCAGTGCCGGCGCGCCGCCTCGAGCAGGATGAAAGTGCCTTGCACGTTGGTCTCGATGAATGCGCCGGGGCCATCGATGGAGCGATCGACGTGGCTTTCGGCGGCGAGGTGCATGATGATGTCGGGGCGAAACGCCTCGACGACACGACGCACGGCAGCGACGTCGCAGATGTCGGCCTGCTCGAAGTGGTGGCGCGGGTCGGTGAAAACACGAGCGAGATTATCGAGGTTGCCGGCGTAGGTCAGCTTGTCAAGGGTGAGCACGCTGTGGGCGGTGTCGGCAATGAGGTGGCGGACAACGGCCGAGCCGATGAAGCCTGCCCCGCCGGTAACGAGAAAGCGCCGAGGAACCATATGCGGGTCCGTCTGAGGTCTCACGGCGATCAGCTCCGGAACGCGAAGGGCGTGGCCGCCTCACGCAGCAAAGGCAGGGCCGCGTCCTTGTCAGACACCTTGATCTCGCCGCGCGGCAGCGGCCATTCAATGGCGATGTCGGGGTCGTCCCAGCGGATGCCGGCTTCGGCTTCCTTGTCATAGAAACCGTCGACCTTGTAGGCAACGAGCGTGTCGGGCTCGAGCGTGCAGAATGCATGGGCGAAGCCGACGGGGATGAAGAGCTCCTCACCACCCGTCGCGCTCAGGTTGGTGCCGCACCAGCGGCCGTAAGTCGGGCTGCCCTGGCGCAAGTCGACGGCGACATCGAAAATCGCTCCCGTGATCGCACGCACCAGCTTGGTCTGCGGCTCCGGCGCCAACTGGAAATGCAGTCCTCGGATGGTGCCGCGCTGGGTCGACAGGGACTGGTTGTCTTGCCGGAACGTGACAGCGATCCCGATGGCTGCGAACGTGCGCTGGGTGTAGGTCTCGACGAAATAGCCGCGGCTGTCGGCGAAGCGCCGCGGAGTAATGAGCAGCAGGTCGGGTATGGCGAGACGCTCGACCTTCATCGTGCGACCTTCATCGTGCGACCTTCATCGTGCG
>CAXTFG010000004.1:42031-50113 GCA_964243415.1 uncultured Beijerinckiaceae bacterium
CGACCTTCATCGTGCGACCTTCATCGTGCGACCTTCATCGTGCGGCTCATCGTTTGGACGCCTCCGCGACGCGCCGCGCGAGATACGCGCCGTAGCCCGATTTGCCGTAACGCGCCGCGCTGCGCAGCACCGCTTCGGCGTCGATGAAGCCCTGGTTATAGGCGATCTCCTCGAGGCAGCAGATCTTGAGACCCTGCCGGCGCTCGAGAATTTCGACGAACTGCCCGGCCTCGGCAAGGCTGTCGTGAGTGCCGGTGTCAAGCCAGGCGAAGCCGCGCCCGAGGAGTTCTACATCGAGCTCGCCGCGGCGGAGATAGGCCTTGTTGACATCGGTGATCTCGAGCTCGCCGCGCGGCGAGGGCGCGAGGTTGGCGGCGATGTCGAGTACGGCATTATCGTAGAAGTAGAGGCCGGTGACGGCGAGGTTGGATTTCGCCACCGTCGGTTTTTCTTCCAACGATAGGGCGCGGCCACCGGCGTCCATTTCGACGACGCCGTAGCGTTCGGGGTCGGAAACCTGATAGGCGAATACGGTGGCACCGCGCTGGCGCGCCACCGCTGCTGCAAGCAGCTCCGGCAGGCCATGGCCGTAGAAGATGTTGTCGCCGAGCACGAGGGCGACGCGATCGCTGCCAACGAAGTCGCGCCCGATGATGAAGGCCTCCGCGAGGCCGTTGGGCTGCGGCTGCGCCGCATACGAGATCGAGATACCGAAGGAGGAGCCGTCCCCGAGCAACTGCTGAAACAATGGTCCGTCGGCCGGCGTCGTGATCACCAGGACGTCACGGATGCCCGCCATCATCAGAGCGCCGAGCGGGTAGTAGATCATCGGCTTGTCGTAGACGGGAAGCAGCTGCTTCGAAAAAACCAACGTCAGCGGAAACAGCCGCGTGCCAGATCCCCCGGCGAGAATGATGCCTTTCATCGGCGCAGATGACCAAGGGCTGCCGCAGGCGCGAACAGGACACGCGTCGCACAGGCATGTTCCTTGGGTCTGCGGTTGCGGTAACTCATCGTGCGTCCTGCCCCGAAATTCAGCTTTCGGCCTCTGCCCCGACCGCGCGGCACCTAGCGATGAGCTTGCCAACACGGTTCGCCGAAGACTTCCGGCCGGCTCTCGTAAGTCCTATGCGACGCCGTCATCAACGGGATCAAAGCCAGCGAGGTATAGCGCTAGGACGGTGCGGGAGGCGACAGCAAGATGAAGAGACGGTTAAGGGGTGGCTGACCGTTTGCGAGAGGATGGGGCGCTCGGGGACGGCGTAGCGAGCAGTCGTCCCACCAACCTGTGATCTGCCTCGCCGCCGGCGCAACGTTTGAGGTCAAGCGGACAAGTCAGACTGCCGCCTTGACAGGTCTGGTGATCGCGGAGAGTTTCGCTGACGCTGGCGAAGGGCGGACCGGTTTCAATCGGTACGATCGCGCGCCAACATGTTCACCTGTTCTTGTCGGCGCCTACAAGATTCAGACCTCCATGATGCGTCTATGCGATCGGGACGCGCCATCCCAGGAGGTTTTCTCTTGTCTGACATCAGACACTCGCCGGTCAGCCGACCGGTCGCTTTCCCGTTCCGGGACGTCCTGCTGTGGGCCGTAGATGTCGGCCCTAAACAAAACGCGTTCTCGCCTGGCGTGTCGCGATCCGCCGGGGCGGAGAGCTGGCGCAATAAGCTAGCCTCATCATGTCGTTGCGGAGACTTACCGGATCAGGTCTGCACGCACGACCGACCTGCCGACAGACGACGGTCAACCCTTGCAGGTGGAAGCAGCTCGTCAAAGCATCGTCAGATCCGGACCTGACCCCGGACGATGAAGCAGGCGATCATCTACGATGTCACCCACCTGCGGACCAAGCTGGCGAACGCCTCGCCGACCGGAATCGATCGCGTCGATCTCGCCTTTGCTCGCCACGTATCATCGGGAGGCACAGCCTTCGCCGCGCATTACCGTCGCCGATCTCCGAGGATTGATGATGTCGGTGAGATCCGCGATCTCGTGAGGAGGGCGGATCTTCGCTGGAATACAGGCGTCGAAGCAGATGGCGACATGGCGGATATCGCTGGCTGGCTTGAAGGACGCGCTCCTGCTCGCCGAGCGCGGCGATCATCGCTCGCGGACGCCGCATTTCTTTTCGATAACGGGGTCATGCCGGCTTTTCGGCGGATCGGCATAGGCCCGTCTCACCTGGCCCGAATACCGGCCGGCGCGATTTACCTCAATGTTGCACAATACGTGGCTGAACACGCCTGCTTCTTCCGCTGGTTGCGCGATCGGGACGATGTGAAGGCAGTCTTCTTCATCCACGACCTGATCCCTCTGGATTTTCCCGAGTATTGGGCGGCGGGCTACAAGGCCGTGTTTTCCCGCCGGATCGATACGATCTTCGCCCACGCCAAAGCGATCCTGGTAGCGAGCGAGAGCGTGCGCAGCCGTGTTCTGTTCGAGATCAAGCGTCGACGGGGCACAACGATCCCGGTGTTCGCCAGCCCGCTGCCGGTTGAACTCCAGAGCACGGCGTCCATCCAGACCCTTCCGGATATCCCCTTTTTCGTCGTGCTCGGGACGATCGAACCACGCAAGAATCATCAGCTCGTCCTCCAGGTCTGGCGTCGCTTGGCTGCCCGCGGTGGCGCGATTCCCAAGCTGCTCATCCTGGGACGGCGAGGGTGGCGCAATACGCATGTCATCGACATGATGGAGCGATGCGAGGGGCTTCACGGACATGTTCTGGAGATTTCGACTCTGTCGAGCCCGGCCGTCGACCACGTGCTGGCCCACGCGCGCGCACTTTTGATGCCCTCGTTCGCGGAAGGGTTCGGCCTTCCCGTGGTCGAAGCGCTCCGGGCGGGAACGCCCGTGATCGCGTCAGATATCCCGGTCTTTCGCGAAGTCACGCGAGGCAAGGCGATCTTCCGCGATCCACTGGACGGATTAGGATGGAGCGACGCCGTGGAAGCTTTTTGCGATGAACATTCTCAACTGTCTCTTGAAGCACGCGCTCTGGCCCGTGACTTTCCGGCTCGGCCAGCGGCAGTCTACTTCACGGACATCGACGCCTTCCTTGAAACGCTGTGACCTGCCCTCAAATCCCCGGTTGATCCCGATCAGCGAGCGCGGCCTTCGGGCAGGTTCGGAGCTAGAAGCCGGCGGACATTGGTAGAGCGCGCGCTCGCTTTCGACGTCACGCGGCTTTTCATCGGGCCACTTCGCGCATCGCCCCGCGGGATCGACCGCGTCGAACTCGGCTATCACAGGACGATCTTCGAGCGGTGGTCCGGCCCACGTTTCGGTGTGCTGCCTACGCCTTGGGGAGTCCGCCTCTTCGAAGGTGATCGTGTCGCGCGCGGTCTGCGAGCCGTCGAGAGCTTGTGGCAAGAGAGCGGAAACGATGAACCCGATGTCCACGCTGTGCAGAGGTGGCTCGCCGCGGGTCCGAAGCGCTTTTCGGCCGATCTCTCTCGAACCGAGCGACGACCAAGACCCATTCGCGGCTTTTATGACCTCGTGCAAGCGACCGGGTTTTCCTTCGGCACGTCTGTCGGATCGCGCCTGCCGCGGGGGGCGCTGTATCTCAACATCGGGCAGATCGGCATCGCGTGGCCGCCAACGACGCGCTGGCTCGACGCGCGTACGGATGTCGTAAGCATCATGATGCTCCACGACGTGATCCCTCTCGAACAGCCCGACCTCGTCAAGCCGAACTTCCCACGTCATCACGCCAACATGGTCGCCGCCGTGTCGCGTCGTGCCAACGGGCTCATCGTCAATTCTGCGGCAGCGGGCGCGGCCGTGCACCGCCTCATCGCTCCAGCGCGCGCCGACCTTCGCGTCAAAGTCGTCCACCTGCCCGTCTCGAGCGTCTTCCATCACCCGCCAGAACCGGCTCAGAACGCGGCTCAACCGCCATACTTCATCACCTATGGCGCCATCGAGGTCCGGAAGAACCATCGGCTGCTCTTTCGCGTGTGGCGCGATTTGATCGCCGAGCACGGCGCACAGACGCCCAAGCTCGTGATGGCCGGGTCTTTAGGTTGGGGCGGCCGGAAGATCATCGAAGAGTTGGAGCGCGATCCGATCCTGTCGACGCATGTGGCCGTGCTCACCGATCTGTCAACCTCCGCCCTGGTCGCTTTGCTCCAGGGCGCGGCAGCCTGCCTTGCGCCTTCGCTGGCGGAGGGGTTCGGTCTGCCCGTCGCCGAGTCGTTGACGCTCGGCGTCCCAGTCATCGCGTCCGCGATCCCCGCACACGAGGAAGTCGCGCAGAAACGAGCCTTACTTCTTGAGCCGGCTGATCAAGAGGCGTGGGTCCAAGCCGTCTCGGCCTATGCCTTCGACGGGAGAACACTTCCTGAGGCGCGTCGGCATGCCCAAACCTACGAGGGGGCGACCTGGGAAGCGTACGCGACGTCGATCGAAACCTTTATTCGCTCCTTTTGAGCAAGGCAGCTTCGCACCGGGCCCTGGAATGACTGTGGCATTCCAATGCAGCGAAAGCCGTCCGCTGACCGGAGGCTCACCAGACTTGCCGACGCGACAAGCTTTGACGGAGGTTTTCGACGAACTAGTTGGGAGTGCTCATCCTGATCGAGATTGTGAAAAGCAATTCGCGCTCTCGACCAGACACTTGAATACGAAGTTCGTGGCCCGACCATAATAGTTCGGGGCGGTCTTTCAAGGTTTGGCCCGCGAAGAGAACAGCCTCGATCCGCGCATCCTCGAGATCTCGGAGCTCCATGCCGTCGATGTCCAGATCGACGCCACCGTCCATACGATTGAAGTAATACCGAGGCATGTCATGCCTCCGAGCATCGGGGAGTTGAATTTTGCAATTTCAACCCGTGCCGTCCTTCTCAAATGTTAGTCGATTTACGAAAGGCGGCTCGCAGCCTGCTCGACGGATTCCGCTCTCTCGCGAAAGTCGACTGCCGGGTCAGGAAGCCCGCGGGCGGAATGAGATAAGGCTCGATTCTTGCGGCTCGTCCGAAAGGATGGCGGTTGAGCAACGCATTACAAATTCAGCTGAGAGTTCGGCACGGCTCTTCGTGCAGCCCCTTGACGAGTGTGCAGGGTCAATCAATTCGGATCGCATTCTCCAACTGCCTTCGATCACGTGCCGGGAATTAGCCCGCCGATGTCCGTCGTTGACGAGGGTCTCTCAAGATGACCATTCACGCTGCTCTTCCGCCACGGACGGCCTACAATCCGCTTTACGATCCGCTGGTCTCGCCCACGCCTGGTCGCAACAGCGAATACGCCCCGACATACTGGATCGCGACCGCCGGTACGCCGCCTGATGACGATGGCCCGATCGCGGGTGATATCGAAGCCGACGTGGTGATCGTCGGCTCGGGCTTCACCGGCCTCGCTTGCGCGTTATTCCTGGCCCGCGAGCATGGCATCAAGGCGACTATCCTGGAAGCCAACCGAGTTGCTTGGGGTTGCAGCACGCGGAATGGGGGTCAGGCGCAGAACGCCTCGGGGCGCCTCACCCGCACGCAATGGATCGCGCGCTGGGGCGAGGAAACGGCCAAGAAGCTGCATGCCGAGCTGGCGGCGGGCTTCGAACTGTTCGAGAGCCTAATCCGCGATATCCCGTGCGATCCGCAGCCGGGCGGCCATCTCTATGTCGCCCATCGCACACGAAGGTTGGAGAAGCTCGCTCTCGAGTCCGAGGTCGCCAATCGCGTCTTCGGTTACAGGACCCGCATGCTCTCGCACGCCGAGGTCTGCCAAGAGTTCATGGATGAGAAAGAAGCTGTCGGTGCCCTGCACGAGCCACTCGGCATCGGCGTGCATCCGGCCAAGGTTGCCTTCGGATACATCAGAGCGGCCCGCGCCGCGGGCGCGAAGATCCACCCCGCCAGCCCGGTGCTGGGTGTCGAGCGGACCGGGTCCTCGTTCCGCGTTCGCACGCCAAACGGCACCGTACGCGCCCGCGCCATCGCGGTCGCGACGGGCGGCTACACCGGCCAGAAGCTCCCGCGCTTGCGCAACAAGATCATGCCGGTCCTATCCAATTCGATCGTTACGCGTCCCCTGACCAGCGCCGAACGTGCGGCGACGAATTTCAAGACGCGCCAGGTGATCACCGACACGCGGACATTGCGCCATTATTATCGACTGCTTCCGGACGATCGCGTTCAGATCGGCGGACGCAGCGCGATCAGCGGCTCCGACGCTGCCAACCCCGCACACCTCGCCCGTCTCAGAAGCGGGCTCTCGCGGAAGTTTCCAGCCCTGGAGGGCATTGAGGTTGATTACTCCTGGTGGGGTTGGGTCGACGTCAGCCACGATATGATGCCGCGCATCGTGCAGCCCGTCGCGGAGGAGCAGCTCTTCTACTCCGTTGGCTACGGCGGGAACGGCGTGAGCTATTCCGCTCGGGCCGGGCAGCACCTTGCAGCGCTCGTCGCCGGAAAAGCGCCGCCCGACCTGCCGATCTTCCAAGGCGAATTGCCCAGCCATCCCTTCGCGCCCTTCCGCCGGCTCGGTCAGCGTATCCTTTACAAACTTTACGAGCGTCGTGACGAGGCCGGCGACCGATGAGCGCCCCGGCGAGCCGAGGCGCTCATCCCCGAGCGTTTTCGGATTAGTCTCACCATCGACGTGTTGCCGTCCGTTTCGCGCTCTTGCTTTTTCAAAGCGGGCCATGTCGATGGCGACTTGCAATGGAGGTCGACTTGCGCACCATCATGGCTGGCCTGATCGCCGTCCTCTCCGCAGTCGTACCCTCGGGAGCGCAGGACTACCCCGAGGGCAGCGTCACGATCGTCATTCCCCTTGGCAAAGGAACGACGGGCGATATCATCGTGAAGGCTATTGCGGACAAACTGTCGATAGCCATGGCGCGGCCGGTCAAGATCGAGCTCAAGCCTGGCGCGGGCGGTGCGCTTGCGATGGAACAGGTCGAGCATTCCAAGCCCGATGGCCTCACGATCGGGATGATTACGCAAGGCACGCACGTCTTCAATCTCAGCCTCTACAAGAAGCTACGGTACGATCCACAGAGGATCGTACCGGTGACCCCGATCGCGACCGTCATGAACGTCATGACCGTGAACCCGGCCAACCCGGCGTCAACGCCGCTCGACGTCGCGGCGGCGGCACGCGCAGCTCCCGGCAAGCTGACCTTTTCGTCGGGCGGCATCGGCACGTCGCATCACCTCGGCGGCGTCCTGTTCGCCTCGATGACCGGCGTCGACATCAAGCATCTCCCGTTCCTCATCTCCGTCGATGGCATTCAAAAGATCGTCTCCGGAGACGTCACCATGGGCTTCTACAATCTTCCGACCGTCATCGAACTCATCAAGCAGAAGCGGCTGAAGCCGCTGGCCGTCACCAGTCTGCGACGCTCGCCCTACTTGCCCGACGTGCCGACCTTCGACGCGAGCGGCCTCAAGGGATACGATCTGGTGACATGGTTCGGCTTCGGCGTTCCCGCGGGAACGCCGCCGGCGCTGGTTCAGCGCCTCCGCGACGACATCGCGAAAGTGGCTGCCGATCCCGACGTCAAAGCGAAATTCAAAGAGGCCGGCATCGATGCGATCGAGCAGATGCAACCGGCCGCGTTCGCGCGTTTCATCAGCGCCGATCTCGAGAAGTGGACACCGATCATCAAGGCCGCAGGCGCCGTCGCCGATTGAACGTAGCGGTTCGTCGGCCGATTGAGCGAAACCGATCGACGATCAGCTTCGAGCTGGGTCGCTGTTTCTGTGTCGAAGAAGCCAGCCTATGACGGATAATCGATGTTTGCAGCTTTACAAACTTAAGTGATCTTCGGAGCTTGGGTCCGCCATTGAAAGGCCCAAAGCATACGGGCAAACAACCTGCGCGATCTTCTTGTCGCGTGATGGCACGATAGTTTGGGGAGCCCGGCGGCAGTCGGAGAACACCAGGAGTCATGACCGCTATCGTTCGGCTGGCGCTGACGCGCCCTTACACGTTCGTCGTGATGGCGATCCTGATCCTGATTTTCGGCGTCATGTCCATTTTCAGGACGCCGACCGATATTTTTCCCAACATCGGCATTCCCGTCATCAGCTTCGTCTGGCAGTACACCGGCCTTCCCGCAGAAGACATGTC
>CAXTFG010000005.1:0-45809 GCA_964243415.1 uncultured Beijerinckiaceae bacterium
GGCCACGCCTTCAATCTCGGTGGCGGTCCCGCCAATGCGATCAGCCTCGTGCAATTGCTGACCTACCTGGAGCAGGTGACGGCTGATCCGCTGAACGTCGCCTTCCACGATTGGCGCCCCGGCGACCAGCGCTATTACGTCTCCGATCGTCGGCGCATCGACGACGCCCTCCGTCTGCCGCCGCCCCGCTCGTGGCGGCGTGGCGTCGGCGAACTGGTGGCCTGGTTCAAAGAGGCGCGGCATCTGCGCACCGCCGTGCCGGCAGAGGCGCTCTGATGCGCGTCGCGCTCGTCAATCCGAGCTGGGACTTCACCAACAGCATCTATTTCGGGTGCCGCGAACCCCATTTGCCGCTCGAGCTCGGCTACGGCAAAGCTTGGCTCGAGCGCGCGGGACATGACGTCCTTCTGCTCGACGGGCACCTTTTCGGCCGTTCCAACGACGACTTGGCGGACGAAGTCGCAGTCTTCGCACCGGCGATGACGGTGGTGACCACGGCGCCGAGCTATCTGTTCTGGCGTTGTGCACCGCCGGAACTTCGGGTGCCGCGCGCTTTCTTGACGGCTCTTGGATCGCGCGGCGGCCGTACGGTCGCGGTTGGACCGCACGGCTCGGCGACGCCCGAAACGACGTTGCGCAAGCTCGGCGTCGACGTGGTCGTGCGCGGCGAGTGCGAGGAGATCCTGCCGCGCCTCGCGACCGGTGCACCGCTCCGCTCGATCCCCGCGCTGGCCTTCGCGGAGGCGGACGCGGCGGTCGTGACCGGTCCGCCGCACGCCTCCGCCTTCGTCGCCGAGCCGGCGCTGCACTGGCCGGACGACTGGGTGGCGCGCCACCATCACCACCATCATCGCTTCGACGGCGCACCGCACGGGCTCGGGGCCGAGGTCGAGTCGTCGCGCGGCTGTCCCTACAGCTGTACATTCTGCGCCAAGATCGATTTCCGCGACAAGTACCGCCGCCGCGATCTCGCGCCTATCGTGGCCGAGGTCGATGCGCTGGTGGAGCAGGGCGTCGGCTACGTTTATTTCATCGACGAGATCTTTCTGCCGAACGCGCCGCTGCTGGAGGCACTCGTCGAGCGGCCGGTTCAGTTCGGCATCCAGACCCGCATCGACCTGTGGAAGCCGGAGATGCTCGACCTCCTGGGCAAGGCCGGTTGCGTCTCGATCGAGGCCGGCGTCGAGAGCCTGACCGAAGCCGGCCGCGAGGCGCTCGACAAGCGTTGCCGCATGACGACCGACGAACTCGCCGACCGCCTTATCTACGCCAAGACGCGCGTGTCCTTCGTCCAGGCCAACCTGATCGAGACACGCGAGGACGAGGCCGCCCTCGTTGCGGCATGGCGCGAGCGGCTCCTCAAGCACGGCGTGTGGACCAACGACCCGGTGCCGCTCTATCCCTATCCGAGTTCGCCCGACTACCGGCGCCTATGGGGCTTGCCGGACGACCATGCCTGGGAGCGCGCCCACGACTACTACCTCGCGCAATTCTCCCGCTTCAGCGACATCCAGGACGAGCGGCCGCTGCCGCTACGCGATCTCGAAGCCGCCTGCGCATGATGTTCGGCCCGTGATCCGCGGGACTCGCCTTCTCATGACGACGGATGCCGTCGGCGGCGTGTGGACCTACACGCTCGACCTCGCCGCGGGCCTCGCAGCTGCCGGCCTTCGCGTGCGCATCGCCGTGCTCGGCCCCGCTTTGCAGACCGACCAGCGCACCGATTTGGACCGGCGCGGCCTGGAAGCCGTCGAGCTTCCGGTTCCGCTCGAGTGGCTCGCCGCCGATGCCGCCGCCGTGCAAGATGCGGCCCGCGCCGTCGCCGCCGTCGCGCGAGCATGGCGCGCCGACCTGGTCCACCTCCACACGCCCGCCTTCGCATCCACGTTGTTCGCCTGTCCCATCGTGGTGACGAACCATTCGTGCGTCGCGACCTGGTGGGCGGCCGTCCGAAGCGGCCATTTGCCTGCCGATCTGAGCTGGCGCGCGGCTATCGTTCGGGCGGGCCTGGAGCGTGCCGATCTCGTTCTCGCGCCAACGGCGGCCTACGCTTGCGCCGTGAGGGAAACTTACGGCCTGAGCTTTGTGCCGTTCGCCATCCACAACGGCAGGGCCGCGCCCGCCGCCTCTGACTTGATTCAAGACGGCTGCGACGAGGTGTTCACCGCCGGCCGTCTTTGGGACGAGGGCAAGAACCTTGCTGCTCTAGACCGCGCTGCCGCTCGACTGCTGTGGCCAGTGCGCGCAGCGGGCGCTGGCGCGGGACCGGATGGATCGCGGGTAACTTTCCAAAACATCGAGATGCTCGGGCGACAATCCGAAGTCGAAATGCGACGGCGCCTTGCCAGACGGCCGATCTATGTCGCCCCGGCCCGGTTCGAGCCTTTTGGACTGGCGGTTCTCGAAGCCGCTCAGGCCGGCTGCGCGCTTGTGCTGAACGACATCGCGACGTTCCGGGAATTGTGGACCGGCGCGGCGCTTTTCGTCGACGCTGATGACGGCGTCGCGCTCGCGGCCGCGATCCGATCGCTGATCGACGATCGCGTTGCGCGTCGTTCGCTCGGCAATGCCGCGCGCGAGCACGCCGCGAACTACACTGTCGAGAAGAGCGTCGGCGAAACAGTCGCGGCCTACACGCGCTGCCTCGAACCGACCCGATCCGCGGCCCTCAGCGCATGAGGATCATCTATTTCACGCATTCGCTCCGCTCCTGCTGGAACCACGGCAACGCGCATTTCCTCCGCGGCGTTCTGCGCGAACTCTCGGCGAGGGGCCACGACGTCGTCGCCTTCGAGCCGGAGCGATCGTGGAGCCTCGACAACCTCCTTCGTGATGCCGGCGCGGCGGGATTGCAGGCGTTCAACGACGCATATCCCGAGCTCGACGCGCGGACCTACCCGCCCGACTCGGACGTCGCGGCGCTCGCCGAGGGTGCCGACCTCGTCCTCGTACACGAATGGAACGAGCCGGCACTCGTCGCTGCGCTGGGTCACCTGCGCCGACGCGGCCATCGCGCGCTGTTCCTGTTCCACGACACGCATCATCGCGCCATCAGCACGCCGCAGGAGATCAAGGCCTTCGACCTCCGCTTCTACGACGGCGTGCTCGCCTTCGGCCGCACGCTGGCGCAGGCTTACGAGCGGCGCGGCTGGCGCGACCGCGTCTTCACCTGGCATGAGGCTGCCGACACGATGCTGTTCAAGCCGCCGGCCGCGGAGGGTGAGCGTCACGGCCTCGTCTGGATCGGCAACTGGGGCGACGGCGAGCGCACGCGCGAACTCGAAAGCTTCCTGCTCCGGGCGGCGCGCGATGCCGGGCTGCCGCTCGACATCTTCGGCGTGCGCTACCCGCCCGAGGCCCTGGCCATGCTGGAGCGCTACGGCGCGCGCTATCGCGGCTGGCTGCCGAACGCCGCCGCGCCGGCGACCTTCGCCGGCCATCTCGCCACTGTGCACGTGCCGCGGCGTTTCTACGTCGACCAACTTCCAGGCATCCCGACCATCCGCGTCTTCGAGGCGCTGGCCTGCGGCATCCCGCTGGTCTGCGCGCCGTGGCACGACGCGGAAGGCCTGTTCACGCCGGGGACGGACTACCTTGTCGCGCGGGACGGGGACGAGATGACCGCGCACCTGCGTGCCCTCGCGGCCGACCCGGGCTTGTGCGCGGCGCTCGCGGCGCACGGGCTCGCGACGATCAGGGCCCGCCACACCTGCGCCCACCGCGCCCGCGAGCTTCTGGCGATTGCGGCGGAGCTCGCGACAACCGAGCTTGCCACGACGAAGCCTGCCACGACGAAGGCCATTGCATGAAGATCGCGTTCTACGGGTCGAGCCTCGTGTCCTCGTACTGGAACGGCGCGGCGACCTACTATCGCGGCATGCTGAGCGAACTCGCGCGGCACGGGCACGACATTACCTTCTACGAGCCGGACGCCTACGACCGGCAGGCCAACCGCGACATCGACCCGCCGGACTATGCCAAGGTGGTCGTCTATCCCGCGACGGAAGAGGCGGCGCGGAGCGTCATCGCCGAGGCGGGCAGGGCGGACGTCGTAATCAAGGCAAGCGGCGTCGGCGTTTTCGACGATCTGCTCATCACGGCGCTGCCCGCGGCGGCGCGCCCGGATGCGCTGACGATCTTCTGGGACGTCGACGCGCCCGCGACCCTGGCCGAGATGCGGGCGGCGCCCGACCATCCCGTCCGCGCCATGCTGCCGGCTCTCGACATGGTGCTGACCTACGGGGGCGGGCCGCCGGTCATCGCCGCCTACGAAGCGCTCGGCGCCCGGCGTTGCGTGCCCGTCTACAACGCTCTCGACCCCTCGACCCATTTCCGCACGGCGCCGGCGCCAAGATTCGCCTGCGACCTCGTCTTCCTCGGCAACCGGCTTCCCGACCGCGAGGCCCGCGTCGAGCACTTCTTCCTGGAGCCGGCCGCGGCGACGCCGGACAAGAGCTTTCTCCTCGGCGGATCGGGATGGCACGACAAGCCGATGGCCGCGAACATCCGGCAGCTCGGTCATGTCTCGACGCGCGACCACAACGCGCTGAACTCGACCGCACGGGCGGCGCTCAACATCTCGCGGGCGTCGATGGCCGACATGGGCTTCTCGCCGGCGACCCGCGTTTTCGAGGCCGCCGGGGCCGGCACGTGCCTCATCACCGACGCCTGGGTCGGCATCGAGCTGTTTCTCAAGCCCGACACGGAGATCCTGGTCGCGCGCGATGGTGCCGATGTCGCCGCCCACATGGCCGAGCTGACCGAAGAGCGCTCGCACACGATCGGCGCCGCGGCGCAACGGCGGGTCCTCGCCGACCACACTTACGCGCAGCGGGGTGTCGAGGTGGACCGCCTGCTTCGCGACGCGATCGCGCGCCGCCGCGCCGCGCTGGCCGCCTGATGCGGCTGGTCGTCGTCGGGCTCAGCCTATCGTCGTCGTGGGGCAACGGCCATGCGACGACCTACCGGGCCTTGCTCGAAGCCCTCGCGGCGCGCGGCCACGCGATCACGTTTCTCGAGCGCGACAAGCCATGGTACCGCGAGGCCCGCGACTTCGTCTCGGCCCCGTACTGCGACCTCCTCTTCTACGACTCGCTCGCCGACCTGAGGACGCATGAGGCGCTCATCGCCGGGGCCGACGTGGTCATGTTGGGCTCCTACGTACCGGAGGGTGTCGCCATCGCCCGCTATGTCCAGGCGACGGCTCGCGGGACCAAGGCCTTCTACGATATCGACACGCCCGTGACTCTGGCGAAGCTGCGCTGCGGCGACCACGAGTATCTCGCACCCGAGCTTATCCCCGGCTTCGATGTCTATTTCTCGTTCACCGGCGGTCCGACGCTCGACCTGCTCGAACGTCGCTACGGCGCGCCGGCGGCACGCGCGCTGTATTGCTCGGTCGATCCGAAGCGCTATCGTCCGATGGACCTGCCGCACCGGTTCGATCTCGGCTATCTCGGCACTTACAGCGCCGACCGCCAGCCGGCGCTGGAGCGGCTGCTGCTCGAACCGGCCCGTCGTTCGCCGTCGCTCGCCTTCGCCGTCGCCGGCTCGTTGTTCCCGGACGACATCGCGTGGCCGGCGAACGTGACGCGGTTCGAGCACGTCCCGCCGGAGGATCACGCGGCCTTCTACAGCTCGTGCCGGTGGACGCTCAACGTGACGCGGCGCGACATGATCGAGGCCGGATGGTCGCCGAGCGTTCGCCTGTTCGAGGCTGCGGCCTGCGGCACGCCGATCCTGTCGGATCGCTGGGCCGGACTCGAAACGCTGTTCGAACCGGGGCGGGACATCAGGCTCGTCGCCGATGCCGATGCCGTAGCGGTGATCCTGCGCGAAACGTCGGAAGCCGAACGCCGCGCCATAGCGAAACGGGCAAGGGCGCGCGTGCTCGCTGAACACACCGCCGCCCACAGATCGGAACAGTTCGAGGCCGATTGCGAGAGCCTGAGGGCGCGGGTCAGCCTACCGTAGCGGTTCGGCGCGGCGCGGCGACCGCGGCCCTACCGTAGCGCGCGATCATCGCGGCACAGAATTCGGCGAACTCATGCGGATTAAGCGGGGCGCTCGTATGATGGGGCTGGATGCCGCGCTCTTCCGGCGTAAAGCAAAAGGTGACTGTCGTATCGAACGGCGCCAGTGCCTCCATCTGCCGATCGAACCAGTCGAGCGCGTTCGGGCGCAGCGAGTCGGCCCAGCTGAGCCCGGTGCGGATATAGGTGACGCCCAGCCGCTGCAGCCACGCGACGGCGTCGTCGAGGCGATGGTCCTCGAAGTGAAACCACTGACAGATGCCGAGCGCCGGCGTGTGCCGGGCGAAGCGCTCCAGCGAGGGTTTCGGCGTGCCGTCCTCGCGCAGCAACCCCATCGCGAAATGGCGGTAGTACGAGGAGCCTTCCGCCTCGCGATGGCGCGTCGTCGCCTCCCACTCGCGGGGCAGGTCGTAGAGACTGTACCAATGGATGCGCGGCGCCTTGCCGACGAGCAGCTCCGCCGTGCGGTCGAAGCCGAAGACCTGGACCTCGTCGGCGCCGAAGGTCGAGACACCGACCTCGCTCACCCAGATCGGCAGCGACGTGACCGCCCGGATCTCGTCGATCTTGGCCGGCCACTCGTCGATCTTCCACAGGTTCCAATCGAGCGGGAAGCCGTGCACGGCGACGGCCTCGACGTGATTGAAGACGCCGTAGCCGGCGAGGCGCTGCACGAAGGTCGGATCGATGGGCGACATGCCGCCGAGCACCTTGGGCAGGGTCGGATCGACGGCGGCGATGGCGTCAGCCGCAAGGATCGCCATTTCCGCGAACTTGGACCAGTCCGGGTCGACCTCGAGATCCCAGTGCGACTTGTTGTTCGGCTCGTTCCAGATCATCGCCGCTTCGATCATCGCGCGAGCGTCCGCGGATAAACGGCTCCCGATTCGAGGTTTTCGGCGCGCCTGCACAGAAAGACCTCGTCCTCGATCTGGCCGAGGACGGTGAAGCCCGAAGACCGCAGCATGGCCTCGGCGCCGGCACGATTCGGGATCCACCAGTTTGTCTCGTCGCTGGAATAGCGATGCTCGACGAAGTGCATCTTGGGGTAATCGGCGCGGTCGAAGATGGCCGTCTCGCCGATCGGGTAGTTCTCCTCCAGCGTCGAGGCCTCTGCACTGCCGCGCAGCATCGATTGGAAGAGGAGCAGATCGTTGGCGACGTGCTCGTGGATGAGGTCGAGAGCGAGGAGGGGGTGGCGCAAGTGGTAAAGCACGCCCATGAAGATCACGAGGTCGAAGCGCTCGCCGAGCGCGCCGACATCGTAGACGGAGAGTTCGGCGAATGTGATGTCGAGTTCGGCGACCTCGGCGGCGAAGCGGGCCTGGGCCAGATAGTCCGCGTCAGAATCGATTCCGAGGACGCGCGCGGCGCCGCGGCGCTTCATCTCGAGCGAATAAAAGCCGCCGTTGCAGCCGACGTCGAGCACACTCTTTCCGCGAAGATCTGCCGGCAACGCCTTAGCGAAGCGCTGAAACTTCTCGTTCGGGTAGTCGAACAGGAAATGATCGGGCGCGGTCCGGACGCCGCCGACGTCCATGTTGTGGAACCAGGGTCCGAGCGCCTCGACGCGGCGTCGGATGTCTTCGCGCGAGAGGCTCTTGCTCATTCCGGAACGGTCTCGTTGAGCGTCACGACGCGGGCTCCCCAGGGCTCGATGTCGACCCGGCTCAGCGACGCCGGCGCGATGTCGAACCGCGGCAGGTCGTCGAGCGACAGGCCGAGATAATAGGTGAGCGCCGCCTTAATCGGGTCGGCGTGGCTGACGAGCAGCAGGGCCGCGTCAGGCTCGGCGAGGCGACGGGAGTCGATGAAGTCGAGCAGGCGGGCTTGCGCGGCGCGCATCGTATCGCCTGCCTGCGTCCGTGCCGTCGAGCGCGCGTTGTTCCAGCGCTGCCAGGCCTCGAGCGGCTTCAGCTCCTCGAATGTCTTGCCCGACCATTCGCCGAAGTCGATCTCCTCGAGCGCCGGATCGACCGCGACGGTGAGCCCGAGCCTGAAGGCGATCGGGTCCGCCGTCTCCCGCGCGCGGGACAGCGGACTCGTAAAGACGGCTTGGATCGGCTCGCGCGCGACGCGCTCGGCAAGCCGCCGCGCCTGCGCCGCACCGGACTCGGAGAGGTGAACGCCCTCGCGGCGCCCGTCGAGGTAGCGGCCGAGGCGCTCGTGCGCGCCGTGGCGAACCAAGAAAACCGCCGTCACTGCGCGACCGCGACCACGCTCGCGTCGAACGGCTTGCCATAGTCGGTCTGGTCACCGGCGATGAACCGCTCGGTCAGGACCCGCGCCTCGGCATCGGTGAACTGCTGCGGCGGCGATTTCATGAAGTAGCTCGACGGCTCGATCAGCGCCCCGGCGAGGCCGCGGTCGAGCCCGAGCTTCACGCAGCGGATCGCGTCGATTACCACCCCGGCGCTGTTGGGTGAATCCCAGACTTCGAGCTTCAGCTCCACCGCGAGCGGCGTGTTGCCGAAGCCCGTCCCCTCGAGCCTGATATAGGCCCACTTGCGGTCGCTCAGCCACTCGACGTAGTCGCTCGGGCCGACATGGACGTCCGAAGCCGGCAGCGGCGTCGCGAGCTGGCTCATCACCGATTGCGTCTTCGAGATCTTCTTCGAGGTCAGCCGCTCGCGCTCGAGCATGTTCTTGAAATCGGTATTGCCGCCGAAGTTGAGCTGGAAGGTACGGTCGAGATGCACGCCGCGTTCCTCGAAGAGGGTGGCGAGCGCGCGATGGATGATGGTGGCGCCAACCTGGCTTTTGATGTCGTCGCCGATGATCGGCAGGCCCGCCTCTTCAAACCGACGGCGCCACTCGGGTGTCGAGGCGAGGAAGACAGGCATGCAGTTGACGTAGCCGCAGCCTGCTTCGAGGACCTGCCCGGCGTAGAACTCCGCCGCCTTCTGCGAGCCGACCGGCAGAAACGACACGACGACGTCGGTGCGCGTTCGCCGCAGCACCTCGCCGACGTCGGCGACGGCCTCTCCCGATTCGACGATCTCGTCGCGCACGTACTGGCCGAGGCCGTCGAGAGTCGGGCCGCGCGAAACGGTGACACCCGTTTTCGCCACTCTGGCGAAACGGGTGGTGTTGTTGGGGGCCGCCAGAATGGCATCCGCGAGGTCGCGTCCGACCTTCGTCGCGTTGATGTCGAACGCGGCAACGACCTCGACGTCCCCGATCGCATATCCGCCGAGAACCGCGTGCATCAAACCTGGCACGGGCTCAGCCGGTTCGGCATCCGCGTAGAAGCTGAGGCCCTGGACGAGAGACGATGCGCAGTTGCCGATGCCGATGATCGCAAGGCGTATCTTGTGAGGCAAAGGCTGCTGGTTCATCGCGTCCGCTGGGGTGGTCGGGGGTGTTCTATAGCGCGACCGCTTCGGCCAAGGGAATGCCGCAAATACAGTCTGAACAGTGAATTCCGTCGTCGAAACGACATCACAATGTCAAATGACATCGTCGAACGTCAGTGGTCTTCGGGACTCAACAGGGTCGGAACGAAGACCGCATTGGCCGTCGCCTGAAACGCCTTTAGGAAATTGGCGTGAACGACCAAACAGCAGAGGCGTCCGATGCGTATCGTCGATATCCGCGAAATAACCGCGCCGATCGCCTCGTCGATCGCCAACGCCTATATCGATTTTTCGAAGATGACCCTGTCGCTCGTGGCCGTCGTCACCGACGTGGTGCGCGACGGGCACGCGGTGGTGGGCTACGGCTTCAATTCCAATGGCCGGTACGGGCAGGGCGGTTTAATCCGCGAGCGCTTCGCCCCGCGCCTGCGCGACGCCGATCCCGCCACTTTGCTGAACGAAGCCGGGGATAACTTCGATCCGGACCGCGTCTGGGCGGTCCTGATGAAAAACGAGAAGCCGGGCGGCCACGGCGAGCGTTCGGTGGCGGTCGGCACCATCGACATGGCGGTGTGGGACGCGGTCGCCAAGATCGCGGAGAAACCGCTGTTCCGTCTGCTTGCCGAGCGGCACGGGCGCGAGGCCGACCCGCGCGTGTTCGTCTACGCGGCCGGCGG
The DNA here is from genome assembly GCA_964243415.1 of uncultured Beijerinckiaceae bacterium. Taxonomy (GTDB): domain Bacteria; phylum Pseudomonadota; class Alphaproteobacteria; order Rhizobiales; family Beijerinckiaceae; genus RH-AL1. Next base: position 10,066 of record CAXTFG010000005.1, read on the forward strand.
GTACTACTATCCCGGCAAGGGCGTCGAACAGCTGCGCTCCGAAATGCGCTCCCACCTCGACCGCGGTTACACCGTGGTCAAGATGAAGATCGGCAACGGCGTCGCCGAAGACAGGCCACGCATCGAGGGCGTGCTCAAGGAGCTCGACGGCCGCGCCCAGCTCGCTGTCGACGCCAACGGGCGCCTCGGGCTCGAAGACGCCATCGCCTATGCCAAGATGCTGCGGAACTACCCGCTATTTTGGTACGAGGAGGCCGGCGATCCGCTCGACTACGCGCTCCAGGCGGCGCTCGCCGAGTTTTACCCCGGCGCGATGGCGACGGGCGAGAACCTGTTCAGTCACCAGGACGCCCGCAACCTGCTGCGCTACGGCGGCATGCGGCCGGACCGGGATTGGCTGCAGTTCGATTGCGCGCTCTCCTACGGGCTATGCGAGTACCAGCGCACGCTAGACGCGCTCGCCGTCGCCGGCTGGTCGCCCTCGCGTTGCATCCCGCATGGTGGCCACCAGATGTCGCTCAATATCGCGGCCGGGCTCGGACTCGGCGGCAACGAGAGCTATCCCGACCTCTTCCAGCCCTACGGTGGCTTTCCCGACGGCGTGCGGGTCGAGGACGGCCACATCACCATGCCGGAGCTGCCCGGCGTGGGCTTCGAGGGCAAGTCGGACTTGAGGCACGTGATGCGCGAGCTGGCGGCGTAAGGTCGGTAAGCGGGCCAGCGCCAAGCCGATCAACCATTTTCAGATCAAGAGTGTTGATCCATATCGGCGTTCGCCGCGGCATGGCGCTCTCTGGCGACGCGATACGCACCTCTGATCTGCGACGACGGCACGCCGACCGCCGCTCCGAACCTGTCCAAGGTTTCGTAGGAGCAGTCGCCGAACAAAGCCCGCACGAGATGTCCCGGTCCGTCGCCCGTCTCGAGAATGGCGATCACCTCCGCCTCGGAGACCGGCACGCGCGAAGAGTTGGAGACGGCGTTCAGGACGGTCACGAGAACGTCCCTTCTCATTGCGCCGGCCCTCTTCCCCTATCGACGATCTTCCGGCTCTCCGGTCGTCGCCGGCCCATGGAGTCCTCCTTGCCCGGACCAGGATCGTCGATGTGGCTGATCAGGAATTCCTTCATTTTCGCGACCATACCAGCGGCATGTCTTAAAGTGCCCTCGTATGGGACCAGTCCTTCGCGCAGCGATGCATCGCCGACCCCTTCGAGGTGGTCGAGACGGCGGATGAGGACGTCCCTCTTCGAGCGCGCAGCTTTTACCGCTCGCGCGGCAGACTGCGGTTCCAGATCAATAGCTGCCGACATGTCGTAGACATCGCGCGGCAGGAAGTAAGCTGCCCGATAGAACAGCTTTTTGGCGAGGATCTCCGTGACAGGATCGACTAAGAGGTCGCGCCCCACGAATCTCTCGACAACCCGGTCAACAGGACGGGCGATGTCGGCCGCGATGATGAAGTCCACGTCCCCGTTGGCCATGACGATCTTCAAACTGTTAGCTTGTTCAGAATAGTCGGATGCGAGGCATGCTGCCGTATCGTTCAGCCTCGGGCTGAGGATTGACAGCCATTGCACGTCGTAACCGAAGAGATCGATATCCTTGCTCAAGCGATGCTGGAAACGCAGCATCAGGACCGTACCTCCTCCCAACGAGAACTGCGGCTTTCCGAACCCCTTCCTTTCGACATCGTCGAGCAGGAGACACGCGCTCTCGACGAGCTGCAGCCAGCTTTCTGGCGAGGTCGCGGTGGGTTCTGCCATTGCCTCCATCCCTCGAGACCAAAAAGGCTAGCTTGCGTCCATTGTCATTACGAGCCGTATCGCGCGAGCTCGATGTCCGGCCTCACTCCACTGTCACGCTTTTGGCCAGATTGCGCGGCTGGTCGGCGTCTTTCCCCATCGCGACGGCCGTGTGGTAGGCGATCATCTGCACCGGCACGGCATAGACCATCGCGGTGAAAGCCGGCGCCATGTCCGGGAGCACGACGATCGCTTCGGCCTCGGCGGCGAAGTCGCGCTCGATGCGGCTGTCGCCGATGAGGATCAGCCGCCCGCCGCGCGCCGCGACCTCCTGCATATTGGAGACCGTCTTCTCGTAAACCGCGTCGTGCGGCGCGATGACGATCACGGGCATGGCCTCATCGATCAGGGCGATCGGCCCGTGCTTGAGTTCGCCGGCCGCATAGCCTTCGGCATGGATATAGCTGAGCTCCTTGAGCTTGAGCGCACCTTCCATGGCAAGGGGGTACGAGGTCCCCCGACCGAGGTAGAGCACGTCGCGCACCTTTCCGAACTCGCGGGCGAGGTGCTCGATCGCTGGTTCACGCTTGATCGCCTCGGCCATCAGACCCGGAACCGCCATGAGTTCGCCGACCAGCCGCGCCTCGTTCTCTTCAGATAGAGCTCCCCTGGCGCGTCCGATAGCCAAGGCCAGACAGGCGAGAACGGCGAGTTGGCAGGTGAAGGCCTTGGTCGAGGCGACGCCGATCTCCGGGCCGGCCTTCGTCGCGGCGACGACGTCGCTTTCGCGCGCCATCGTCGAGGTCTCGACGTTGACGACAGACACGATCTTCTGCCCGTTCGCCTTGGCGTAGCGTAGCGAGGCCAGGGTGTCCGCGGTTTCGCCCGACTGGGACACGACGATCGTAAGGCCACCCGCATTCATCGGGATCTCGCCGTAGCGGAACTCCGAGGCGACCTCGATCGTGACCGGGAGCCGGGCAAAGCGCTCGAACCAATATTTCGACGTGAGCCCGGCCATGTAGGCGGTGCCGCACGCGGTGATCGTCACCTTGTCGAGCTTGCCGGGATCGACGGGCAGGTCGAAGGGCAGGTCGACCCGTCCCGACGACATGTCGAGATAGTGGGCGAGCGTGCGGGCGACGACCTCCGGCTGCTCGTGGATCTCCTTCGCCATGAAATGGCGGTGGTTGCCTTTGTCGACGAGGAAGGCCGAAGCCATCGTGCGAATGCGCCGGCGCTCGACCGGCAGGTTGCGCGCATCGAAGAAAGTCGCGCTGTCGTGCTTCAGCACGACCCAGTCGCCCTCTTCGAGGTAGGTCAGCGAGTCCGTGAACGGCGCGAGCGCGAGCGCGTCCGAGCCGAGGTACATCGTGCCGGCCGCGTCGCCCTGGCCGTAGCCGACGGCGAGGGGGGCGCCCTGGCGTGCGCCGATGAGCAGGTCGGTTTCGCCATCGAAGAGGAAGGCGAGCGCGAAGGCGCCCTTGAGCCTGGGCAGGCTCGCCGCGACAGCGTCGCGGGGGGACCGGCCGTCGGCCATCGTATCCGTCACGAGATGCGCAACCACCTCCGTGTCGGTCTCGGTGACGAACACGTGGCCCTTGCCGCGCAGCTCGTCGCGCAGTTCGCGGAAGTTCTCGATGATGCCGTTGTGGACGACGGCGACTCTGGCGGTTGCATGGGGATGCGCGTTGTTTTCCGTTGGCCGGCCGTGCGTCGCCCAGCGAGTATGGCCGATGCCGATGGGGCCTTCGAGCGGCTCGCGGCGAAGCACGGCTTCAAGGTTCTTGAGCTTGCCCGACGCCCGTCGGCGCGTCAGCCGGCCGTTCTCGAGCGTCGCGATGCCGGCCGAATCGTAGCCGCGGTATTCCAGGCGCTTCAGCGCCTCGATGACCCGATCCGCGACCGGCTGACGGCCGAGGATGCCGACGATGCCGCACATGGAAACCTCTCAGTCCTTCTTGCCCGGCTCGACCGAAGCCTTGGGCGTGGCCGTATCTTTGGACGGCACAGCATGAGCTTCGCGGAAGGCTTTGGCCCAGCCTGGCTTCTCGACCGGGCGCGCCCGCGCGATCAGCAGCGAATCCGCCATAACGTCGCCCGTGACGACGGAGCCGGTCCCGATATAGGCGCCGTCGCCGACACTGACGGGCGCCACCAGCGCCGTGTTGACGCCAATGAACGCACCCGCGCCGATGCGCGTCTTGGCTTTGACGAAGCCATTGTAATTGCAGGTGATCGTCCCGGCGCCGATGTTGGTCTTGGCGCCGACGGTGGCGTCGCCGATGTAGCTGAGGTGGTTGGCCTTGACGCCATGCTCGAGCGTCGCCGCCTTCACCTCGACGAAATTGCCGACGTGAACCTCGTCGTGCAGCTCGCTCCCGGGGCGCAGGCGCGCGAACGGCCCGATCACCGCTCGGGCCCCGATCGTCACGCCTTCGAGATGCGAGAAGGCTCTGATCCGCGTGCCGTCGCCAACGCGGACGCCCGGCGCGAACACGACATGGGGTTCGACGACGACGTCGCGTCCGAGCGCCGTGTCGTAGGCCAGCACCACGCTGCCAGGGTCGACAAGGGTGGCGCCGCCGCGCATGACAGCTTCGCGCAGGCGAACCTGCGTCGCGGCTTCCGCCCCTGCCAGCTGAACCCGATCGTTGACGCCTTGCACCTCAATCTCATCGACGATCACGACCGCCGAGTTGAGCCCGCGTGACCGCGCGAGGGAGACCACATCGGTCAGATAAAATTCGTTCTGCGCATTGTCCGGCCGCACGGCGCGGAGCAGGTCGAGAGCGTAACGCCCGTCGAGCGCCATGATCCCGCCGTTGCACAGCGTCACGGCGCGCTCGGCTGCCGTGGCGTCCTTCTCTTCCCGGATCGCGATCAGCGCGTCGTCGTCGGTCAGGAGCCGGCCGTAACCGGTCGGGTCCTTTGCGTGAAAGCCGGCGACGACCACGGCCGCGTCGCTCTCGTGCAACCGGTCGAGCAATCTTGCGTACGTGCCGGCGGTCACGAGCGGCGTGTCGGCAAAGGCGACGACGATGTCGCCGCTGCTCGCGGCAAGGGCGGGTTCTGCCGTCAGCACGGCGTGGGCGGTCCCGCGGCGGTCGTGCTGGACGAACCGTCGCGCGGCGGGGGCCTGCGCCGCCACGTCGTCCCGGCCGGGTCCGACAACCAGGGCCACCTCCGCAATGCCGGCCGCTTCGACCGCCGCCAGGCAGTGCGCGAGCATCGACCGGCCGGCGAGTTCGTGGAGCACCTTCGGTCGATCGGAGCGCATGCGGGTGCCCTCGCCGGCCGCGAGGACGACGGCCACACATGGTCGGGTCGGGCTTGAGGCGTTAACGACCATTCTCTTCTCCGGCTGCTCTTCCTAACCGAAAAAGCCATGGTCGGCGAAAGCTAAACCGCGTAATGTTAGTCGTTCGTTGAAGGACCGAAGTCATCAATCGCCACCAATCCCGTAGCCTGCGTTGAAGTGGTCGCCTCCGGTTCATGATTCAGCGTCGCGACGTCCTCAAGTTGGCTTTAGGTGGCGTCGGCACCTCTGCTTTGTTATCCATCGATCCATTGCAAGCGGACCAGAGCGCGCCGCCGTCGGCCTCCTCTCCTCCAGCCGCCGCTGCGGCCTCCCCCGCATCCACTCTACCGACGCCGCCCGCAAGCGCCGACGTGACACTTGCGGCGCCGCTCGACTTCAAGGTCAGCACGCCAGCCGATCTCGCCCGGCAACTTGCCAAGCAGCCTTTCAAGGCGATCGGCAGCGATCTGCCCGATCCTTTCAAGAACCTTTCGAACGAGCTTTACTCCGGGATCGTACCGAAGGCCGAGGCGCGGATCTGGGCCAATCAACAGACCGGGTTCATCGTCGAACCGCTCCACCGCGGCTTCCAATATAGCAACCCCATCCAGATCAATCTGGTCGACGCCGGCAAATCCTACCGAGTTGTCTACGAAACTCGGCTTTTCGAGTTCGGCAAGCTGAACCCTTCGCCGCGAGTCGGCGACATCGGGTTTTCCGGATTCCGGTTGTCCAAGCCGCGACCCGGAGGTGTTCCCGCCGAGATCGCGACTTTCCAGGGAACGAACTTCTATCGCGCGGTGGCTGCCGGCCAAGCTCCCGGCCTGATGGCACGGGCGCTCGCCCTTAAGGTTGCCGACCCCAAAGGCGAAGAGATGCCGTATTTCCGGCAAATCTGGATTGAGAAGCCGAGCGCGGTCGCCGACCTCGTCGTGCTGCACGCCGTCATCGATTCAGACAGCCTGACCGGTGCGTTTCGGTTCACCGTGCGTCCAGGTGAAGCCACGATCATCGATATAGAATGCACGTTGTTCGCCCGAACGAACGTCGACAACTACGGTCTGGCTTCGATGAGCGCCACGCACCTGCTGGGTTACATCGACCATAAGCGGATCGATGATTATCGCCCCAATGTGAGCGAGGTCGGCGGTCTGCAGATGCTGACGGGCGCGAACGAATGGGTCTGGCGCCCCGTCAGCAACAGGGACGAGCTTCAGATCTCGACGTTCATCGACGCCAAGCCCCATGGCTTCGGTTGCATGATCCGCGACCGCAATTTCGAATCCTACCTCGACGAAGAGCAGCACTGGGAGCGTCGCCCATCGCTGTGGATCGAACCGCTCGGCGATTGGGCCGACGGCGGCGTGCAGCTCATCGAAATCCCGTCGCAGTCGGACGCCAACGATAACATCCTGTGCTTCTGGCGACCGAAAGCGCCTTTGGCCGGCGGGAGCGAGACGTCGTTCGCGTATCGGCAATTCTGGTGTTGGGATCCGCCGGAGCGGCCTCCGCTCGCGCGGGCGATCCGCTCTCACGCGGGCAGTTTGGGGAAGCGCACCCGGTTTTTCATCGAATTCGAGGGTGACATCCTCTCCGACGAGAAACGCATGTCCGGGCTGACGCCGACCCTGACCGCGAGCAACGGGTCCCTCACGATGGTGAGGACGTTCACTGATCGCGATCGAAAGCTTTTCCGTGTGCTGTTCGAGCTCGACCCCCAAGGTGCGGGCTCGTCCGAATTGCGCCTAGTGCTCGAAGCGCAGGGCAACCGCATCAGCGAGACCTGGCTTTTTCGGTGGACACCATCATGAACGTGTCGCCTGACATGTCGTCCCATGCCGGCCGAGGCAAGCGTGTCGCCGGCTCGGATTGCGCGCTCCAACCCGCGATGCCCGACGAGCGGTCGCTCGCGATGCCCGAACAATCCTTGCGGCGGTACGACCCGCCGCGTGAGCGCGTCCGAGGCGTGAGCGGGGGAGGAACGTGGTTAGCCCGGGCGCTTATCTTCGGAGGCGCTCTCGCGCTGACCTGCTACGGCGCCGAGGAGATGTACAAGGTCGTTTCGCTGGGCGGGACTACCACGCTCGAATGGGCGCTCCTCGTGCTCTTCGTCGCCAACTTCTCCTGGATCGCGCTGGCGTTCACGAGCGGTGCCGTCGGGTTCCTCTGGATGTTGTTCATCGCACCCAAAGCGCCGGGCATCCCGGAGCAGCTGACCTCCAAGACCGCCGTCGTCATGCCGATCTACAACGAATCGCCGGAGCGCGTCTTCGCTGCCTTCCAGGCGATGTACGAGGATCTGCAAACGACCGGTCTCGGGTCGGCTTTCGAGTGGTTCCTGCTCTCCGACACGACCAACCCCGACATCTTCGTCGCCGAGGAACATGCGTTTTTCGAACTTCGGGAACGGCTCGGTCCGGAGGCCGGCGTTTTCTATCGCCATCGCCGCAACAACACCGCGCGGAAAGCCGGCAACATCGCCGATTTCGTGACACGCTGGGGCGGACGCTACGACCACATGCTGGTGCTCGACGCCGACAGCTTCATGATCGGCCACGCGATGGTGAACCTGGCTGCGGCGATGGAGGCCGACCCCGATGCGGGCATCATCCAGACGCTGCCGCTTATCGTCAATCGCAACACGCTTTTCGCGCGCGTCCAGCAGTTCGCGGCGCGCATCTACGGCCCGGTGATCGCCGCCGGCCTGTCGTGCTGGATGGGGCGCGACGGCAACTATTGGGGGCACAACGCGATCATCCGGACGAAGGCGTTTGCCGACCATTGCGGCTTGCCGCATCTCAGGGGGAAGCCGCCGATGGGCGGCCATGTCTTGTCCCACGATTTCGTCGAAGCGGCGTTCATTCGACGAGCCGGTTACGCGGTCTACATGCTGCCGGTTCTCGGCGGCAGCTACGAGGAGAGCCCGCCCTCGCTCATCGACCTCGCCGCCCGCGACCGGCGCTGGTGCCAGGGCAACCTGCAGCATAGCCGCATCATGTTCGCGCGTGGCCTCCACCTCGCGTCGCGCCAGCACTTCGCGACCGGCATCTTCGCCTACCTCGCCTCCCCGCTATGGATGCTGCAACTCGCCGTTGGCATGGTGCTCGTCGTGCAGGCGAGCTACGCCAAGCCGGAGTACTTCACGAGCGAGTTCTCGCTCGCGCCGGCCTTTCCCCGATTCGATGCCGAACGATCGCTCGAGCTGTTCGGCATCACGATGGTCGTCTTGCTGATGCCGAAGCTCTTCGGCCTGATCCTGTCGCTCATCGACGGCCAGACCCGGAAAGGCAGCGGCGGCGTGATCAGGCTAGTTATCTCCGCTCTTTTCGAGGTGCTCATGTCGGCGCTCCTCGCGCCCGTGATGATGTTGATCCAGACCGGCCATGTCGTGCATTTCCTGTTCGGCTTCGATACCGGCTGGAATCCGCAGCGACGCGACGACGGATCGATCGCGTTTCTGGCCATCGTCCGTCGGCACAGGTCACATGTGCTGTTCGGAGTTTTGGCGCTGGTCAGTGGGCTCCTGATCTCGCCCTCGCTCGTCGCCTGGATGTCGCCGACCATCGCGGGACTGATCCTCGCCATCGTTCTGTCCTGGGCGACGGGACTTCTTTCCGTGGGCTTGGCGATGCGGCGTCTCGGGCTTCTGCGGACGCCGGAAGAGCGAACGCGTCCAACGGTCGTGGTCCGCGCGACGGAGATCCTCGACTCCCTCGGAGGCGCACGTGAAGAGCCGGAGGACGGACTGCGGACGCTTTACGAAAACCGCCATCTGCTCACCCTCCACGAGGCCTTTCAGGCCAATGAACCACCTCGTCGGAAGGGAGAGATGACGGCCGACTGGGCGCTCGCCGAGGCCAAGCTCAACGATGCCGAATGCCTCGGGGATGCGCTCGGGTGGCTCAAGCCGAAGGAGCGCATGGCCGTGCTCAACGATGTGGTTCTTCTCAACGTGCTGCTCGCGCTTCCACAGAAGGCGGACCTCGTCGAGGCACGTCGCGCAAGCGCTTAAGTGTGCCGTTATGTCGCAAGCTTCGCTGCCGGGTTTGCGATGCCCTGCTTGCAATTCTCAGAGTTACGCCCGAAGTGGTGCAAGGTGTCGACCGCCAGCGCGCTCGATCCCGTTCGAACCTTAGCCTAGGTTCCTAGGCGCTCGTTTGCAGCCCTCGTTGGACCGGCGACCCCGGAACCTCGGGGCGGGCCCTTGAGGCTACGCGGACGCTCTTTCAGGACATCAATGACATTTCGAGAACTCGGCCTTAGCGACAAGGTCCTTCAGGCGGTGGAAGCATCCGGCTACACCGTTCCCACACCCATTCAGGCGCAGGCCATTCCATCGGTGCTAGGCGGTCGAGACGTGCTCGGCATCGCCCAAACCGGGACGGGCAAAACGGCGGCTTTCGTCCTGCCAATGCTCTGCCGCTTGGAAAACGGTCGGGCGCGGGCGCGGATGCCGCGAACGCTCATCCTCGAGCCGACGCGGGAACTCGCCGCGCAGGTCGAAGAAAGTTTCGACCGTTACGGCGTGAACCACAAATTGAATGTCGCGCTCCTGATCGGCGGCGTGTCCTTTGGCGACCAGGAAATCAAGATCACCCGGGGCGCCGACGTCTTGATCGCGACGCCGGGCCGGCTGCTCGATTTCTCCGAACGCGGCAAGCTGCTCCTCACCGGCATAGACATCCTGGTCATCGACGAAGCCGATCGCATGCTCGACATGGGCTTCATTCCCGACATCGAACGGATCTGCAAACTGGTGCCGTTCACGCGGCAGACCTTGTTCTTCTCGGCCACGATGCCGCCCGAGATCACCCGGCTGACCGAGCAATTCCTCAGCAATCCCGTGCGCATCGAGGTGGCACGAGCGGCGACGACCGCGGCGACCATCACGCAGAGCCTCGTTGCCTCGCACGGTGGTCCGGCGAAGCGCGAAACACTGCGTCGCATGATCCGCGGCGCCGACAATTTCAAGAACGCGATCATCTTCTGCAATCGCAAGCGCGATATCGCCGTCCTTCATAAATCCCTGGAGAAGCACGGGTTCTCGGCCGGCGCACTTCATGGCGACATGGACCAGCGGGCGCGCATGCTGTCGCTCGACGCTTTCAAGACCGGACAGGTCGATCTCATTGTCTGTTCGGACGTCGCGGCGCGAGGCCTCGACATTCCCGATGTCAGTCACGTGTTCAATTTCGACGTGCCGACCCACGCCGAGGATTACGTCCACCGTATCGGCCGCACCGGCCGCGCCGGACGCAAAGGGACCGCGTTCTCGATCGTCACCCGCGGCGATGAGAAATACCTCGCCGAGATCGAGAAGGTCATCGCGCGCAAGGTGGAGTGGGAGGACGGCATCACGCTCGACACGCTGCCGCCCGATAGCGGTCACGTCGAAGCGCTGGAACACCGGCCGCGCGTCCGCGACGAGTCGCGGCGGGGCCGCGGTACGGCGCGGCGCTCCGGCTCCGAGCGTTCCGTCTCCGAGCACCGCCCGGCAAGCGCCGCGGCGCCTACCGGGCCGGCGCAATCGCGTCCCGCAGCGGCGCAAGCGCGCCGACGCGAGGAGCCGCGCCCCGCTCCTGCCTTGCGCAAACCGGCGCCCCGTGACCGCGAGCCGGAGGATCGACCCGTGCTCGGCATGGGAGACCACGTGCCCATGTTTCTTCTTCGTCCGACCGGGGTCAAGGCGCCGAAGGGCGACGTCGACGCCTAGCCGTTGAAGCCTCATTGCGACCGCACTCGGCAGCGTATAGAGCGGCCGTGGGTCTAAGGAGGACCGCGGTGCGCGATGCGTGAGCCTGGTCCAAATCGCGTTGCCGGACGGACGATGCCGTTCGCGGCCTTCGAGTGGATGATCGCTCTGCGCTATCTCCGCGCGCGCCGGGCATCGGGATCGGTTTCCGCGATCGCCATCATCTCGTTCCTCGGCATCATGCTCGGCGTCACGGCGCTGATCGTCGTGATGTCGGTGTTCAACGGCTTTCACAAGGACCTGTTCGACAAGCTCGTCGGCCTGAACGGGCATGTCTTCGTGCAAGCGGCCGATGCCAACCTGCGCAACTACGACGAGGTCGCGGCCGACCTGCGCCGCGTCCCGGGCGTGGCAATGGCGGTGCCCCTCATCGAGGGGGCGGCCAGCTTCTCGTCCGTCTTCAACCAGACGGGCGGCTTCGTGCGCGGGATCGAGGAACGCGACATCAAGAATCTGCCCGGCATCGCCGGGCACGTGAAGAGCGGCACGCTCGAGGGTTTCGACAGCGGCGAGGGAGTCGCCATCGGGCAGCGCCTGGCCGACACGCTGGGCGTGCGCGTCGGCGACACGGTTTCGCTGCTCATCGCCAAGGGCGCCCAGACCCCGATGGGTGTCGCGCCGCGGCGCAAGAGTTACCCGGTGAAAGCGATCTTCCAGGTCGGCATGTCGATCTTCGATTCGACTTATGTCTTCCTGCCGCTCAACGAGGCGCAGGCCTTCTTCGACAAGGACGGCGAGGTCACGCTGATCGAGCTCTTCCTATCGAACCCCGACCAGATCGACACGGTACGCGGCGCCATCGATCTCAGCGCGCGGCAGCCTTTCATCATGACGGATTGGCGGGAGACAAACAAAACCTTCTTCGACGCCATCCAGGTCGAGCGCAACGTCGTCTTCATTATCGTCGGGATGGTCGTTCTCGTCGCCGCCCTCAACATCGTGTCCGGCCTGATTATGCTCGTGAAGGACAAAGGTTCGGCAATCGCTATCCTTCGGACGGTCGGGGCGACCCGGGGCGCGATCATGCGCGTGTTCCTGATCGCGGGAACTTCGATCAGCGTGTTCGGAACGCTGACCGGCGTCGCTCTCGGACTGCTCATCGCGCTGAACGCGGAACACTTCCGCGCTTTCCTCAACAGCGCGCTGCACCTGAACCTGTTTCCCGCCGAGCTTTACTATTTGTCCAAGCTGCCGAGCGAAGTCGACGCGCACGACGTCGTGGTGATCGTTGCCGCGACGCTCTTCATCTCGATCGGGGCGACGCTCTATCCGTCCTGGCGCGCGGCGCGTCTTGATCCTATCGAGGCGCTGCGCTACGAATGAGCGCGCCTTCCCTGTCGCTCAAGGGCGTCGAGCGGACCTATCAGCAAGCCGGCGAGCCGCTGCGCATTCTCTGCGGCGTCGACTTCGAGATGTTCCGCGGCCAATCTGTGGCTCTCACGGCGCCCTCGGGTGCCGGGAAATCGACCCTTCTTCACATCGCCGGTCTCCTCGAACATCCCGACGCCGGCGAAGTCGCGATCCGCAATCAGCCCACCACGGGCTTGAACGATGCCGGGTTGACCGCTCTGCGCCGGTCCGAGATCGGTTTCGTCTACCAATTCCATCACCTGCTGCCGGAATTCTCGGCACTTGAGAATATCATGCTCCCGCAAATGATCGCCGGAATGGGCAAGGGCGAGGCGCGTAAGCGCAGTGCGGAACTGCTCGACTATCTCGGCTTGAGCCATCGCGCGAAGCACCGCCCGCCGGAACTGTCGGGCGGCGAGAAGCAGCGGGTGGCGATCGCCAGAGCGGTGGCGAACGGCCCCGGCGTCCTGCTGGCGGACGAGCCGACCGGCAACCTCGATCCGAAGACCGCGGATCACGTGTTCGGAGCCCTCGACACGCTTGTCCGGGCGACCGGTTTGGCAGCGCTGGTCGCCACCCACAACATCGATCTCGCGCGTCGCATGGATCGCCGCGTCAGCCTGTCGGAAGGGCGGATCGTCGAGATCTAGAGACTTAACATCGAACCGGCTTTGTTGACGCCGCGCAGTCGTCGCGAGCCGAAGGCGAAGCAACGCGGGGCTACAGGCAGTATTTGCTCAGCCGTTTTTGCGGCCCGGGCAGCTTTGCTGCGCTCGCAGTGACGTTCAAAGTAAGATCAGGTCGTCATCCGCCTCTCGACCGACCCTGCGTCAGGTGAACATGACAGCTTGACCGAGTTCTTCCAGGCGTTTGGTGAGCTGAGCCACGCTGTTACGAAGCTTCCGGTTCTCGTTTTGGAGGCGCTCGATGCTCTTCAGAGCGCCTTCCTGAACAGCGGGGGTGTCCTCGATGAACTCGACTCCGATCGCGTCCCTGTCCCGCCAGCTCAGCTTGGCGCGGTACGTCCGGCCTTTCTGCGGGATTTCGAGATCGAACGAGTCCGGGATCGACATGGTGTTGTCGAGCTCGATCTTCGCTCCGAACGGCGAGAAGTTTTTGATGATGCAATCGATCGTCGAGTTATGATTGTTGAAGAGAATGCGGGCGCGGAGGAGACTACGTACCCTCTCCGCTCGCCGCGCCTCGATCATCATCATGGCGTAAGGTCCTGGTCATAGATCAAAGGGCACATTAGGAAGGTGGCCCTAACGGGATGCTAAGGGACGTCTGTGCTTGATGGACAGGGTTAAAGAAGTGGTGACCAGGACGCTGCGAATGTCGATCATGTGGCTTGGACTCGCTTCGGTGTGCGTGGTCGCCGCCGGCTGCGACAAGTGCGGACATCGCATCGACATCAACACGCCAAGCATCCAGAAGGCCTGCGGCGACAACGCCGAGGCGAGGTGATCGAACCGCTGATCGTCACGGCGCACCTCGATCAGGCGTCGTTTCAGGAGCTCGACGGCATGAGGCGTCGACACTTCCCGTCGCATCTCAACCAGGTCCCGGCCCACCTCAGCCTGTTCCATCACCTTCCTGGCAGCGAGATAAACGCGGTGACCGACGCGGTCGTGGATCGATGCCGCGGCATGGCGTGCCTCGATCTGAGACCGGCGAAGGTCCGCTTCCTCGGTCGAGGCGTGGCACTGGCCTACGAGTCCGTTGAACTCGAGCGGCTGCGCGGCGCATTGGCGGCGCATTGGCGCTCGTGGCTAACGCCGCAGGACCAGCAAGCCTTCCGTGCGCACATCACGATTCAGAACAAGGCCGACCCTGCGACGGCGCGTGCCCTCCGCGACGCGTTGATTGGTCAGCCGCTGCCGCAGTGTCGCGTCGACGGCGTCACGATCTGGCGATACCTCGGCGGACCGTGGGAGCACGTCGCGACGCACTCGTTCGACGGCGCGTCAGGACGGAGCGGGTAGCGGCTCCGTGGCGCAGGTGATGGCGGTGATGCTCCGTTCCGCGTCCGCCCGCTCACTCGGCCTTGCGACGAGGGCGGTCGCGACGAGCAGGCCTGTCTGGGTCGGCGGCTGCAGGCGCAGCTCCTCGGGCAGACCCTGGTCCTCGTCGTCCCCGGCGACCACGTCGGCCATCTGCGCGGCCGTCAACAGACGGATATCGATGGTGTCCCGAAGAGCCGCTCGATCCGTCATCGAATAGAAGATTCTCCCCTCCCGCGTGCGGAATGACAATGTCAGGAGGCGCCCATCCTCCGTCTTCGTTCTGACGCGAACGGGACCCTTGCGCAGATCGAAGTAACAGAGGCCTTGCACGGTCGCGGGATCGCGAAAGGGCACCGCGCCGTCGCCCGGTCGCGCCGGCGGAAAGAGCGTCATGCGGTTCGGCACGGCCCGCCCGACCAGAAGGTCGTAGGCATCGCGCGTGGCCACCTTCGGTAACAGCAGAATCGCGGAGAAATGGGTCAGCCCGGCGACGAGCAGGACGATGGCCGTCCCGACCGCGATGGGGAGGTGCCTCATGCCGATCATCGGCAGGCGCCGCGCGTGATGGGAGGCATTCTGACCTTGTCAAACGAGGTTCGCCCGCTGCTGAGGCTGGTATCGTAGAGGCGCAGCATCAAAACGTACCCACGCGCACGGCCGACGGGCAGCCAATTGCCGCTCCTTGCCCGCGCGGAGACGACGATTTTCGCGGATTCTCCGTTGAAGCGGAGCACTTCGGCCGACGTGAAACCATAACGGTTCGCCGGGTTGGCAATCGGGTATCCGCTCGGGTCGAGCAGGCTCAAGGTCCAGTAGCGTGCCGGCGGCATCGGACCTTCGACGAAGTAGTCGCATCGCGACTCTAACGGTGCGCCTTTCGTATCCGTCGAGGCCACAAGGCTGAGCCCCTCGGCGGACCCGAGCGGCAGGAGTCCCGCTCGCGCGTCGGAGGCGAGCGTGTAGGGATCGATGTCGCCGCCGCTATCGCGCGGAACGCTGCGCCACGGACCGACCGTTACGCCGCGCCTGTCGGGATCGAGGCTGTTGATGGTGAAGGCGAGGCCGAGGAGGACACCGCAGAGAACGGCAACGACGATCTTGAGCAACGTCGAAAGAGCGGACAAGCCCTCGCGCGCCTCGACGACGACCGCTCTCACTGGAGAAACGACCGCTCTCACTGGAGATCGGTCACTCGGGCCGGCTTGGTGCGGGGTAGGTTCACGACCATGCCGTTCTGCCCCGCCCCGAGCTGATCAGCCTTGCCTTGCATGGAGCCGATCGTCGTGACCCGATGCATCGACGAGACGATAGCGCCGAGCGCGTCGACGGAAGCCTTCGACAGCGTCGCCGGGCGCA
Organism: uncultured Beijerinckiaceae bacterium; assembly: GCA_964243415.1. Taxonomy (GTDB): domain Bacteria; phylum Pseudomonadota; class Alphaproteobacteria; order Rhizobiales; family Beijerinckiaceae; genus RH-AL1. The sequence continues at coordinate 25,576 of CAXTFG010000005.1, forward strand.
GCGCGACGCTGCCCTGAGCGTGATCGGGAGCGTTTGCCACCACCTGCGGAGCGGGCGCGGCGGGCAGGCCGAGGACCGGTTTCGGCTCCACGTTCTGATGGGCGAACGTCATGATGTCATGCCACGTCGCGGCGGGCAGGGTGCCGCCGGTCATATCCTTCATCGAAGCGTAATCGTCATTTCCGAACCAGACGGCAGCGGCGTAATTCCCGGTGAACCCGACGAACCATGCATCATGAAAATTGTTCGTCGTGCCGGTTTTGCCGCTGACCTGGAAGCCATCGAAATTGGCCCGCTTGCCGGTGCCGGCCAGCACGACGTGGTGCAGCATCGAGTTCATCATGCCGACCGTTTCGGGATCGACGACCTGCTGCGGCTTCGGCTGGTCCCTGTCGTGATCGTAGAGCACCTCGCCGCGCCGGCTCATCACGGTGACGGCCGCGTACGGCGGCACGTGCTTGCCACCGTTCGCCAGCGTGGCATAGGCGCCCGCGTGTTCGATAACTCTGACTCCGTCGGCTCCGAGCGGCAGAGAGACGGTGTCGGGCAGCGGCGTCGTGATGCCCATGCGCCGGGCGGTGGCAATGATCTTGGCGCGGCCGTTCTTGGCCTTGTTCCACTGGTTCGTGCCATCGCCGATCTCGATCGACAGGCGCACGGCCACGGTGTTGAGCGATTCGGCGAGCGCGTCGGCTAGGGGGATCCGGCCGGCGGATTCGTCGTTGTAATTGTGCGGACACCAATTGCCGAGGCACAACGAGGCGCCGCTGATGATCGTGTTCGGCTTGAAGCGGCCGGTCTGCAGGGCCGTCACGTAGACATAGGTCTTGAACGAGGACCCCGGCTGGCGCAGCGCGTCGGTCGCCCGGTTGAACTGGCTCGCGCCGTAATCGCGGCCGCCGACGATCGTGCGCACGAGGCCGGACGGTTCGAGCACCACAGCCGCCGCCTGCTTGGCATGATAGGCGGGGCCATATTGCCGGAGCTGGTTCTCGACCAGTTCGTCCGTGTGCTGCTGCAGCGCCGGATCGAGGCCTGTGCGCACCGTCAGCACGCGCTCGTCGCCGAACCTGCCCTGGGCCGTGAGGTCCTTCACCTCATTGAAGGCGTAGTCGAGGTACCAGTCCGGGCTGGTCTCGCGCTGACGATCCACCGGCGTCGCGGGATTGCGTTGCGCGGCATAGATCTGTCCCGCGCTGAGATAGCCGGCATCGACCATGTTGTTGAGCACATCGTTGGCGCGTGCCCGCGCCGCCGGCAGATTGATGTGCGGCGCGTATTTCGTCGGCGCCTTGAACAGGCCGGCGATCATCGCGGCTTCCGGCAGGGTCAGCTCGCGCACCGACTTGCCGAAATAGAACTGCGAGGCCGCCTGTACGCCGAAGGTGCCGCCGCCGAGATAGGCGCGATCGAGGTAAAGGCTCAGGATCTCCCTCTTCGTTAGGTGCCATTCGAGCCAAAGGGCGAGAAACGCCTCGTTGACCTTGCGTTGGATCGTCCGCTCGTTCGACAAAAACAGGTTCTTGGCGAGCTGCTGGGTCAGCGACGAGCCGCCTTGCACGACGCCGTTCGCGCGCGAATTGACCGTCAAGGCCCGCAACGTCCCGATGATGTCGATGCCGAAGTGATCGAAGAATCTGCGGTCCTCTGTCGCGATGACCGCATGGATCAGGTTCGGCGGCAGTTCGTCGAAGGGGACGGCATCATCGTGGCGGATGCCGCGGCGGCCGACTTCCTGACCGTAGCGGTCGAGGAACGTCACGGCGAGGTCCTGCTTCTTCAGCCAATCGTCGGAGGTCAGCTCGAACGCCGGCGCCGCCAGGGCAAGCAGGACGAGGCCGCCCGCGATCGAAACGGTGAAGGCTTCGCATCCGAGTTCGACCGCGACCCGTTTCAGCCCGACGATATGGAAGCGCTCCATAAAAAGAGCGAAGCGCTCGTAGGACGCCGAGGCGCGATGACCGCCGCCCCATACCGAAGAGTCGACCAGTGCGTCGAAGTCCAGTAGGCCACGGGACATGCGGGAGACGAACGCGGAACCGCGCAACCGCTCGACCTGGTCGCGGCGGGCCTCGATCCACGGACGGTTCCGGTCCAGCCACGCCGAGGTCGCGTCGATCCAGGGCCCGATCAACCATCGCAGGAAACTGAACGATCGCTTCTTCAAGTCGCGACATCTCTGATGGCGGATGGGGTTGCATCGTCTTGACGAGCCACCCAACGAAGCGCAAGCCGTCGGCCTACCGCATTTCGTAAGGAAGCTCGGGCAAGCCGCATGCCGCCGTCACCGTCCCGCAAAGATACAGGAGGTGCGCCACGAACGCAGCTGAATAACGACAGGCGGCAGCCATTCTGGCGAACGAAGACGCTCGAAGAGATGACGGCCAACGAGTGGGAAAGCTTGTGTGACCGGTGCGGACGCTGCTGCCTGGTGAAACTCGAAGACGAGGACACCGGGGTCATCCACACCACGGACGTTGCTTGCAAGCTGTTCGATGCCGGCACATGCGGATGCATCGCGTACGAGTTGCGACAGAAGAAGGTTCACGATTGTGTCAAGTTGACGCCCGAGAGCGTTCGCACGATTAAATGGTTGCCGAAGACCTGTGCCTATGCGCTGGTCCGCGATGGCGAGCCATTGCCCGATTGGCACCCGCTTCGCTCGAAATCACTCGAATCTGTGCACGATGCCGGTGTGTCGGTCCGCGGGCGTGTCGGCGGGAGCGAGAAGACGGTCAGGCGTCGCGATTACGTCGCGCATATCGTCGACTGGGACGATTGACTGCCGACGGACCCGCCAAACCAGCGTTCATGACCTGTTCAGGGCGGGGAGCGGAGCCTGTCTGCATGCGCACTGCGGCGATGGCTTTTGCTTGCTTTTTGGCTGCCGCCGCAACCGGTGACGCGGCCGAGCCTCGTTTGCCTTCGTCGCCCGTGCCAGCCCCGCCGTCGAAGCTCCGGGGGCCGCCGGAGCAGCATGCCTTGCTCCCCGATGTAAAGCTCCCCGATGCCAAGCAGACGCAGCGAGTCCGGGATGGCGGTCGGCCGCCGCGCGGCCGGCTTTGCTTCAATCAGTCGGAAACGCGGGAGAAGATCGCCGCGCGCCGGCTCAGCGACCCCCTTCACGCGCTCCAGTTGGGAAGCCTGCAAGGCGACGCTCTCAGCGCCAAGCTTTGCCGCTGGAGCCCGGATGAATTCGTGTACGAGATCCATGTCCTGCGGCGAGACGGTCGCGTCCTGCGCGTTTACATGAACGCGATGACCGGCGAGGCGATCGGTGGCCAGAACGCTTTGGATCGCGACAAGGAACGGAACTGAGGAGACCGCGTCGTGCGACTGCTTGTTGTAGAGGACGACGTCGATCTCAACCGGCAGATCGTCCGGGCGCTCGAAGAGGCCGGCTACGTGGTCGACCGGGCTTACGACGGCGAGGAGGGGCATTTTCTCGGCGACACCGAGCCCTACGATGCCGTCGTCCTCGATTTGGGCCTCCCCAAGAAGGACGGCATCTCGATCATCGGCGAATGGCGTAAGGCTGGTCGCAGCATGCCGATCCTGATCCTCACCGCACGCGACCGGTGGAGCGACAAGGTCAACGGCTTCGACGCGGGTGCGGACGACTATGTCGCCAAACCCTTCCACATGGAGGAGGTGCTGGCGCGGCTGCGCGCCCTGCTGCGGCGCGCCGCGGGACACGCGTCGAGCGAGTTCATCTGCGGGCCCGTTCAGCTCGACACGCGGGCAAGCCGGGTGTCGGTCGACGGCAATCCGATCAAGCTGACCTCCCACGAGTACCGGCTCCTGTCCTATCTCATGCATCACGCTGGACGCGTGATCTCCCGCAGCGAAATCGTCGATCACCTCTACGATCAGGATTTTGACCGCGACTCGAACACGATCGAGGTGTTCGTCGGGCGGCTCAGACGCAAGCTCGGGGTCGACATCATCCAGACTATGCGGGGCCTGGGTTACCTCGTCAGCGCCGATGCCGTGCAGACGAACGGAACCGCCAAGGCCGCCCGTCCCCCCACCAGCCGATAGGTCGGCCTCCTCCATGTGGGGCGACCCGCGCCAACGCTCGATCGCGACACGCCTCTTCATTTCATCGGGCGTTCTCAGCGTGGCAATCCTGCTCGTGGCCGGGCTGATCCTGACGGCGGTGTACCGCACCTCGACGGAGGCCGGCTTCGACGAGCGTCTCGGCGTCTACGTTCGCGCGCTCGTCGCCGATCTTGCCGCCGACCGGCCCAACGACGACAAACCGGCCGATCTCGGGCTTGCCGACCCGCAGTTCGAGCTCACCTTGTCGGGCTGGTATTGGCAGGTGACGCGGCTCGATGGGTCCACGCCTGAAATCCGCGGCTCGCGCTCGCTGTTCGCCGGACGTCTGCCCCGGCTCGCCGACTCGGGGGTGCCGGCCGAGATGGGCGGCTCGCGTCACGGCTACGCCGGGGGACCGGACGGAAGGTCCCTGCGCGTCGTCGAACGCGTCATCGACACGGGAGACAGCGGGATCTTCCTCGTTCAGGTCGCCGCGACGACAGAGGAGATCGATGCGCAGATGTCGAGGTTCGAGTTCGACCTCGCCGTCACGTTCAGCATCCTCGCCATCCTCCTCGTCGCCTCCGCCGCGCTCCAGTTACGCTACGGGCTGATGCCGCTGCGCCGGCTGCAGGACGGCGTGTCCTCGATCCGCCGGGGCGAGACCGAGAAGATCGAGGGTGTTTTCCCCGTCGACATCGCGCCTCTCGCCAGCGAGCTCAACCTGCTGATCTCGGCCAACCGCGAGGTTGTCGAGCGCGCGCGGACCCAGGTCGGCAATCTGGCGCATGCGCTCAAGACGCCGCTGAGCGTGATCATCAACGAGGCCGAAGCGGAGACCGCGCCTTTCGCCGCGAAAGTCGGGGAGCAGGCGGCGGTCATGCGCGACCAGGTCGCCTACTATCTCGAGCGCGCCCGGGCCGCCGTGGCGGCGCGCGCCATCGGCAGCGCGACCGATGTGACGCCGGTCGTCCAAGGTCTCGTGCGCACGTTCGAGAAGATCTATCGCGAGCGCAATCTGACCTTCAGAGAGGATGGCGGCGACGGCATTCGTTTCCTCGGCGAGCGGCAAGATCTCGAAGAGATGATCGGCAATCTCGTCGATAACGCGGGCAAGTGGGCGACGAGGGAAGTGACGATCGGCATCAGTCCCGAGTTTCGCGACGCCTCCACCGAGCGTCCGTTCTTCCGCGTGACGATCGACGACGACGGGCCTGGCCTCGCCCCCGAACAGAGAAGCGCCGCCATGCGTCGCGGCGAGCGCCTCGACGAATCGAAGCCCGGATCCGGGCTCGGCCTTTCCATCGTCGACGAACTCGCCGAGCTCTACGGTGGCCTGTTCAAGCTCGACACGAGCCCAGCGGCCGGGTTGCGGGCGGAGCTGACCTTGCCGGCCTCCTGATCCTCGCCGAGGTTCGCGTTGCGCCCGACCGGATTTGCGGCTAGGGGCAGTCATGCTCGGAGCCGCCTGGATCGCTCAAGTCGAGACCGTCTGCGCTGTCCGCGGCCTGCAGATGACGGCCCTGCGACGCGACGTCGTCACCATCTTCGCTGACGCCGCCCAGCCGCTCGGCGCTTATTCGATCATCCAGCGGTTATCCGAGGCGCAGCACCGGAGCGTCGCACCGCCAACCGTTTATCGAACGCTGGACTTCCTGGTCGACAACGGCTTCGTCGTGAAGATCGAGAGCCGGCAGGCGTACGTCGGATGCGACCATCTCGGTCATGACCACGACCATCACGGCCTGCTCTTCTCGTGCGGCAGATGCGGCCGTGCAATCGAGGTCGACTCGGCTGCCGTCGACACCGAGGTCGCGGCCTTGGCGGAACGCCTCGCCTTCAAGATCGAACGAAAGGTTCTTGAGATCGATGGTCTATGCGGGGACTGTCTCCGCGCGCCCAACCGCGAGGCGGCGAGACCGCAGGCGTGACGGCGACCGTCTTGCCTCATCGATCGCGAACTGGCGTTCGCCCTCCGGTGCGCTTTCTTTGTTCATCGCTTCATAACCACCGCTCCGTTTGTCGTGCGTGACAAGAATCCGCCTTTCAAGCGCGCGCGGCGACGTCTAGAACGAGTCGAATGACTGATAAGATCGTAGGGTAGGCACGGCCAAGATCGCAGGCGCGTTTTCAGGATGCTTTGGGTTGTCTTCGCCCTCTTTACAGGATTGGCCGTCTTCGCCGTGCTGTGGCCGATGTCGCGCGCGCCGGTCACCACGGACGTGCGCGAACTCGACGTGGCATTTTATCGGGCACAGACGGCCGAGATCGATCGGGATACGACTCGCGGCGTCATCGGCGTCGAGGAAGCGGAGGTTGCGCGCAATGAGGCCGCGCGCCGGCTAGTCGCGGCCAGCCACCGCGACGCCGTCGATGTTCGCCGATCATCCCCGCTGACCGTGCGACTCGTCGCTCTCGGCGCCCTCATCTTCGTCCCAGTCCTCGCCCTGACGCTCTACACCCGGGTGGGCGCGCCGACCTTGCCGGACGACCCACTCGAAGCACGCCTCAATGCCGATCCGTCCAAGATGGACATGGCGACGATCATCGCGCGCGTAGAGCGCAACGTTGCCAAGAACCCCGACGATGGGCGGGGATGGTCGCTGTTGGCCCGCATCTATACGCGGCTGGGGCGAACGGCGGAGGCCGCCACCGCCTACAAGAACGAGATCAGGGTACTCGGCCCCAACGAGGAGCGCCTGTCCGGTCTCGGCGAGATCGAGACGGTCGCCAACGCCGGAAGGATACCGCCCGACGCGCGCCGCGAGTTCGAACAGGCCGTCGCGCTGAACCCGAAGTCGCCGCGCGCCCTTTTCTACGTCGGTCTCGCATCCGAACAGGATGGCGACAAGACGCGGGCGCTCACGATTTGGAAGCAGATCGTCGCCGACGCGCCGCCCGAGGCGCCCTACCTTCCGATGGTGCAGGCGCGCATTTCGGCCGCCGCGGGAGAGCCCTCGCCGAGCACGGACGGGCAAAGCGGTCAAGCCAAAATGGCCGCGGCAGTCGCCGCCATGCCGGCGGACCAGCAGCAGGCGATGATCCACCGCATGGTCGATGGCCTTGCCGATCGCCTGAAGACCAACGCCGGCGATATCGACGGCTGGCTGCGTCTCGTGCGTGCCTATCGTGTCCTCGACGAGCAGGACAAGGCCAAGATCGCGCTCGCCGATGCACGCCGTACTTTCGCCGCCGATTCTGTGGCAACGCAACGGCTCGAAAGCCTAGCCCACGAACTCGGCCTGGAAAGTTGAGGCCTTGACCCGCAAGAAGAGGCGCCTCACGACGATCTGTCTCGCGCTCGCCGTCTTCGGCACGGCGGTGGGCATCTCGCTTTACGCGCTACGCGACAGCATCGTCTTCTTCTACGGCCCAACCGAGTTCGCGGCGAAGGCGCCGAGGCCCGGAACACGGTTGCGCATCGGCGGCCTCGTCGAGACGGGCTCGTTCAAGCGCGAAGGCAACCAAACCGTGGTTTTCGCCGTCACCGACACCAAGAACGACATCCGCGTGACGTACACCGGCTTGCTGCCCGACCTGTTCCGCGAAGGGCAGGGCGCGGTGGTCGAAGGCACGGTCGAGCCTGGCGGTCTGTTCAGGGCCGATAGCGTGCTCGCCAAGCACGACGAGCGCTACATGCCCAAGGAAGTCGCCGACGCGCTCAAGAAGCAGGGCGTATGGAAAGACGGCGACGCGGCGCCCCCGGCCGCGGTGCGGGCGAACGGAGCGCCGCTCGCGGCGTCCGACAAGCGCGCGAGCGCCACGCCGTGATGGCGATCGCATTCGCCATGTCCGAGCAGCAAACAATGCGCCCACGATGTCGGGGGATACGGCCTTGATCGTCGAGACCGGCCATTTCGCGCTCGTCCTGGCGCTCGCGTTGGCCCTGGTCAACGCGGTCGTCCCTCTCATCGGACATTTCGCGCGCGACGGACGGCTGATCGCCGTGGCGCCTCCGGTGGCACTCGCGGGATTTGCCTTCGTGGCCTACTCCTTCGCGGCACTGACCTACGCGCATGTCGTATCCGACTTCTCGCTCGTCAACGTCATCGAGAACTCCGCCTCGACGAAGCCGCTCATCTACAAGATCACCGGCGTATGGGGGAACCACGAAGGCTCGATGCTGCTGTGGGTTCTCATCCTCGCGGTTTTCGCGGCGGCGGTGGCGGTCGCCTCGCGCGGCATGCCGGCGGATCTGCGCAGCCTCGTGCTCTGCGTGCAGAGCTGGATCGCCGCGGCGTTCCTCGCCTTCATCCTGCTGACGTCCGATCCGTTCACGCGCATCCTGGCGCCGCCGATCGAGGGGCAGGATCTCAATCCGCTGCTGCAGGACCCCGGTCTCGCGATCCACCCGCCGCTGCTTTACCTCGGCTATGTCGGCTTCTCGATGACGTTCTCGTTCGCCGCCGCCGCGCTCATCGCGGGACGCGTCGATGCGGCCTGGGCGCGCTTCGTGCGGCCATGGACCCTGATCGCCTGGATCTTCCTCACGCTCGGCATCGCGATGGGGTCGTACTGGGCCTATTACACGCTCGGCTGGGGCGGCTTCTGGTTCTGGGACCCCGTCGAGAACGCCTCGCTGATGCCGTGGCTCGCCGGGACGGCCTTGCTCCACTCGGCCGTGGTCATGGAGAAGCGCGAGGCGCTCAAGGTCTGGACGATCTTCCTCGCCATCCTCGCCTTCTCGCTCTCGCTCGTGGGCACCTTCCTCGTGCGCTCAGGCGTGCTGACCTCGGTGCACGCCTTCGCCAACGACCCCAAACGCGGGTTCTTCATCCTGCTGATCCTCGTCGGGTTCATCGGCGGATCGCTCGCGCTGTTCGCGTGGCGCGGGGGAACGCTGCGCCAGGGCGGCCTGTTCGCGCCGGTGTCCCGCGAAGGCGCGCTCGTCGTCAACAACCTGCTGCTGACGGCGGCCTGCGCCACCGTATTCACCGGCACGATCTACCCGCTCGCGCTCGAGGCGCTCACCGGGCAGAAGATCTCCGTCGGCGCACCGTTCTTCAACGCAACCTTCTTTCCGCTCGCTGTCCCTCTTTTCCTCGCCATGCCGATCGGCTCCTCGCTCGCCTGGAAGCGCGGCGACCTGCTCGGCGCCGCGCAGCGAATGATCGTGGCGTGTCTCGCCGGGGTGGTCGGGCTTCTCGCTTTTGCCGCCATCGAGGGTGCTCCCGTCCTGTCGTGGTGCATGGCGGGTTTGGCCATCTTCGTCGTCGTCGGCTCCTTCGCCGACCTCGCGCGGCGGCTGTTCGGCAACGGTGTCGGCAATGCCTGGGCGCGCGGGGTCAACCTGCCACGGTCCGCCTACGGGACGGCTTTCGCCCATGCCGGCCTCGGCGTGACGTTGCTGGGGCTCGCGGCGGCCGGCTGGGGACAGGAGCACATTCTGTCGATGAAGCCGGGCGACGTCGCCGCTATCGGCCCCTACCAGGCGCAGCTCGAAAGCGTTTCTCAGCAGAACGGCCCGAACTATACGGCGGCGGTGGCCCGCACGGTGCTTCGGCGCGGCGGGACCATTGTGGCCGTGGTCGAGCCGCAGGCCCGCTTTTATCCCGTCCGCAAGATGGCGCGGGCGGAGGCCGGGATCGCCACGCTCGGGCTTGGGCAACTCTACGTCTCGATCGCGGAGCCGACTGGGGCCATGAGCGTCGACATCAAACTCTTCTGGAAACCGCTCGTTACCCTGATCTGGATCGGCGCTCTCATCATGGGCTTCGGCGGCTCGCTGTCGCTCAGCGATCGGCGCTTGCGCTTTGGCATCGCGGCGCGGGCTCGTCGCGCTCCGCCGGCCGCGGTGGCGGCGGAATGAGGCGCTCTTTCGCGCTTGCCGTCCTGCCTCTCGCCTTCATGGTTGCCCTCGCCTTGACCGCCGTTGCCATGGCGGTTGAGCCAGGCGAAATGCTCGGCGACCCGGCGTTGGAATCACGCGCCCGGACCGTCTCGGAAGGTCTGCGCTGCCTCGTTTGCCAAAACGAGTCGATCGACGACAGCCACGCCGAACTTGCCAAGGACATTCGCCTTCTCGTACGCCAACGGCTCCAGGCCGGCGACAGCAACCAGGCTGTTCGCGACTTTCTCGTCGCGCGCTACGGCCAGTTCATCCTGCTCAGGCCACCGCTGGAAGCGCAAACCCTCCTGCTCTGGGGCATGCCGGTGCTGGTGCTGGTCGGTGGCAGCATCGGCATCCTTCTGACAAGACGTCGCGGCAGGGCCGAGCGTGATCCGTCCCAGCCGCTCAGTCAGGCCGAGCGGCTTCGCCTCGAGAAGCTGCTACAAGGCTGAATGCGAAGGGTCTCTGGTCCAGCTCGCGACGTTACGAATGTTTCATGCGCGGGCCATGGAGGAGTAAGACCGTCTCCACCATGTTAGGTGCGACGGAGGGGATGCCCGCCGCGCGCCATTTGGAGACAGGCATGCTTGGACGCACCGTATCGAAGAGTTCGAAGACTCGTGTCGCGCTGCTCGGTGCAGCGGGTGTCATCGCGCTGTCGGGCGCCGTGGCCGGCGGTCTCGCAGGGCCCCATTTCGCGCTCGCCGACAGCCAGCCCACGCAGGGCGATTCCAACGGCCGCGTATTGACGATCAATCCGACGTCGTTCGCCGATGTCGTCGAACACGTCCGCACCGCCGTCGTCTCCGTCAAGGTCAAGATGACGGACACCGGCGAAAATGCCGAGGACGGTGAAGGCGGCGACGCGCCCCAGCTTCCGCAGCTGAAGCCGGGCGATCCGTTGGAGCGCTTCTTCAAGCAGTTCGGCGATCGCGGAAACAAGTTTCACCAGCAGAAGCCGCATATGACCCAGGCCCAAGGGTCGGGCTTCTTCATCACGGCCGACGGCTATGTCGTGACTAATAACCACGTGGTCGAACATGCCACGGAGGTCACGCTCGTCACCGACGATGGGACGACCTTGCCCGCCAGGGTCATCGGGACGGACAAGAAGACCGATCTCGCGCTTCTCAAGGTGACCAAGGCCGGCACCTATCCCTTCGTTCCCTGGACGTCCAAAGCGCCGCGCGTCGGTGATTGGGTCATCGCGGTCGGCAATCCCTTCGGCCTTGGCGGCACCGTGACGGCTGGCATCGTCTCGGCGCGCGGTCGCGATATCGGCGCCGGTCCCTACGACGACTTCCTGCAGATCGACGCTCCGGTGAACCGCGGCAATTCAGGCGGGCCGACCTTCAACGCGCAGGGTCAGGTCGTCGGCGTCAACACGGCGATCTTCTCGCCGTCCGGTGGCAGCGTCGGCATCGGCTTCGCCATTCCGTCCGAGGTCGCGCAGAACGTCATCAACGATCTCGAGACCAAAGGCTCGGTCGCGCGCGGCTGGATCGGCGTGCAGATCCAGCCGGTCACCGACGAGATCGCCGACAGCCTCGGGCTGAAATCCACGAAGGGCGCGCTCGTCGCCGAAGCCCAGCCGTCCGGCCCGGCATCGTCCGCCGGCATCAAGTCGGGCGACGTCATCCTCGGCGTCGATGGCCAGAAGGTCGACGGCCCGCGTGAACTCGCGCGCAAGATCGCGGGGATGGGGCCCGACGCCAAGGCGACTCTGACGTTCTGGCACGAAGGCAAGGAGAAGTCCGCCGACGTCAAGCTCGGCACGCTGCCCAACAGCGACAAGGTCGCCAAGGCCGAGATCGGTGGCGACCAGCAGGATTCCTCCAAGGCCACGGTCGCCGCGCTCGGCTTGCAGCTCGCACCAGCGATCTCGGTGCCGGGCGCCGGCAAAGAGGGTGTCGTCGTTGCCGATGTCGATCAGGACAGCGCCGCCGCTCAGAAGGGCCTGAAGGTTGGCGACGTCATCCTCGAAGCCGGTGGCGAAAAGGTGAGCAAGCCGTCCGAGATCCAGAACGTGATCGCCGCCGCAAAGAAGGACGGCCGCAAGGCGATCCTGCTTCGTGTCAAGAACGAGCAGGGGATCCGCTTCGTGGCCCTCTCGACGACCGCCAACGGCTGAGGACGACGACGGCCGGGCTACGCTCGGCCGTCTCTTGATTGTGTAGGCCGGGTGCTTCCCCGGCCTGCTCTTTTTCGGGGGCCCCCTATATGTCCCTCATGCGTATCCTGCTCGTTGAAGACGACAAAGAGGCCGCCCAGTACCTCATCAAGGCCTTCCGCGAATCCGGGCATGTGGCGGACGGCGCCTTTGATGGTGTGATGGGCTACGAGATGGCCCGGGACGGCGCCTACGACGTTCTGATCGTCGACCGTATGCTTCCGAAGATGGATGGGCTCTCGCTCATCGGCGGCCTGCGGGCGCAGGCCGTCGTAACGCCCGTCATCATCCTATCGGCCTTGGGACAGGTCGACGACCGGGTCAAAGGTCTTCGGGCCGGCGGGGACGATTACCTGCCCAAGCCGTATGCATTCTCCGAACTTCTCGCTCGCGTCGAGGTCTTGGGCCGCCGCAAGCTCCCCGGAGGCAGCGAAGAGACATCCTATCGCGTCGGCGGCCTGGAGCTTGACAGGCTTGCCCACAAGCTGACGCGCGACGGCAAGGAAATCGTGCTGCAACCGCGCGAATTTCGGCTGTTAGAGTACCTGATGAAGCACCACGGGCAAGTGGTGACGCGGACCATGCTGCTCGAACACGTATGGGATTATCATTTCGACCCCCAAACCAATGTCATCGACGTGCACGTCTCGCGACTTCGTGCGAAAATCGACAAAGGGTTCGATCCTCCCCTTCTGCAAACGGTGCGTGGCGCTGGGTATATGATCCGTGACAGCGCTCGGTAGGCTTTTCCGCACCACGGCGTTCAAGATCTCGCTCGCCTATCTCGTAATTACCGCGATTGGGGCCGGCCTCGTGCTGTTCAGCATCGGTTGGAACGTCAATACGCTCGTCGAGGAGCAGGTGACTCAGGCGGTCGATGCCGATATCGCCGGGCTCTCGGAGCAATACGCCGAGGGCGGCATCACGCGGCTGGTTGAAGTCATCGATCAGCGCGTCAAGCAGCCTGGCGCCAGCCTTTACCTCGTCACCACGCATGCGGGCGAACCGTTGGTGGGCAACCTGTCGATCCTGCCCGCCGGCGCTCGCAACACGAAGGGCGTCGTCGAGACCACCTATCGGGTCAAGGGAGAGCGTCGCCGCGCGCTCGCCCGCGTTTTCGCCTTGTCCGGCGGTTTCCGGCTTCTGGTCGGCCACGACCTCGCGGAAGCCGACACGCTGACGCCGATCCTGTGGCACGCTCTGCTGAACTCGCTCGTCTGGCTGACATTGGTCGGGACGGTCGGCGGCCTCCTTCTGGCCCGCCGCGTGCTGCATCGGGTCGAGCGGATCAATGCGGAAGCACGCCGCATCGTCGAGAGCGATCTCACCGGTCGGCTGCCGCTCATGGGATCTGGCGACGAACTTGATCGTTTGGTGTCGAACTTGAACGCGATGCTCGACCGGATCTCGGACCTCGTCACCGGCGTCAAGGAAGTCTCCGACAACGTCGCCCACGATCTCAAGACGCCACTGACGCGTCTGCGTTCGCGCGCCGAGCAAACATTGCGGATCGGACGAACGGCGGAAGATTTCCGGGAAGCGCTGGAAAAAGTTATCGACGATGCCGACGGCATGATGCGGATCTTCAACGCTCTGCTGATGATCGCGCGCGCCGAGGCGGGAGCTGGGCGGGACGGCATGGTCGACTTCGACGTCGCGGATGTCGCGAGCGATGTCGGCGAACTCTATGAACCGCTGGCCGAGAGCCGGGACGTGCTGCTCGAAGGGCGGATCGAACCGAACCTCTATGTCCACGGCAGTCGTGAGCTGATCGGGCAGACTTTGGCCAACCTCGTCGACAACGCGCTGAAGTATGGCGTGCCGCCCGGGTCGGGCGGTGGTTCGATCGTTCTGTCTGCGGCGCGGCGGGCGGGAAGAATCGAGATCGGCGTAGCCGATCAGGGTCCCGGCCTCGATGCGACGGACCGGTCCAGGATTACCGAACGGTTCGTGCGCCTCGAAAACTCGCGCTCGCAGCCCGGGACCGGCCTTGGCCTTTCACTCGTCGAGGCCGTGGTCCGTCTTCATAAAGGCGAGCTGCGGATCGAAGACAATGAACCGGGCCTGAAAGTCATCGTGAGCCTTCCGGCGATTCGGCCCATCCTTCCCCTACCGGCTCCGGCACGGGACCTGCAAAACGTCGTTGAGCGCGAACCTCTTCCGGCCTCCCTTTAAGGCACGTTGACCCATTGTTCCCGCGCTTGAACGCAGCGAGACTCTGGCCCGACGGAGAGACTTAGCGAGGTCCGCCGCCGATCTTTCCACGACGTCAGGCCGTTCGCTTGCAGACCACCGCGATAGCGGCGGCTTGGCCAGCAGGGCGTGAGCCCGGGACAGGGAGGCGCGCGACCGGCGCCGCGATCGTTCGCTGCTGATGACGGGGCAGTTTAGCGCGGTGAGGGATCTGGATCAGGACGGTCGTGCCGACACCTTCCTCGGACGAGAGCCGCATGGAGCCGCCATGGAGCTCGACGAGGGAGCGCGCGATCGCGAGGCCTAATCCGGAGCCGCGAATGCCGTTTTTCGTCGTCTGTGCCAGTTGCTCGAACGGACGCCCGAGGCGCGCGACCGCCTCCGGCGGCATGCCGATGCCCGTGTCCTCGACGGTGATCTTCATCAAGGCGCCTTCGACGCGGCTTCTCAAAAGAATCTGCCCCTTCGCCGGCGTGTACTTGACGGCGTTGTTCAGGAAAATCGTCAGGATCTTTTCAAAGGCGTTGCGATCGGCGAAGATTTCGTTTGTCGGCCCGGCGTCGACGTGAATGGCGATCCCGTCTTCGTCGGCGGCGGGCGTGACGGCGGTGACCGCGGCGCTGATCGCGTCCTCCAGGACGAAGTCGGATTTCTCGAGTCGGACCCGGCCGGCCTCGAGACGGGCCATTTCGAGAATGTCGGCGATGACCGTGAGGAGATGGTGCCCGCTGGCGTGGATGTGGCGGCTGTACTCGAGGTATTGTGGCGAGCCGAGCTTTCCGAAGGCTTCGAGCATCATCATCTCGGAAAAGCCGATGATCGCATTGAGTGGGGTGCGGAGCTCATGCCCCATGTTGGCGAGGAAGTCGGACTTCGCGCGGCTTGCCGTTTCGGCCTCGGCCTTCTGTTCCAGGTGCTTCTCGGCAAGTTCGGCGAGCTGCTGAGTCTGCGCTTCGAGCTTCTGGCGCGACTTCCTGAGGTCGATGACGGTGTTCATCAGGCGACGTTCGGATTCGAGCAGCTGTTCCTCGTGGCGCTTCAGGGTCGTGATGTCGGTGCCGACCGACACGTAACCGCCGTCCTTGGTGCGGCGCTCGTTGATCTGCAGCCAACGCCCGTCGCCGAGTTGCGCCTCGAACGTGCGGGCACCGAGCGGCTGCTGTTCGCCGAGCGCGATCTGCGAATGGATCAACGGCGGGCTGCCCCGCTCCATCACTTGCGCATACGGCGTCCCGATCGCGACGGCCTCCGTCGGCAGATTGTGGAAGCGCTGAAACTTGGAGTTGCACATCACGAGCTTGTTGTCGGCATCCCACACGACGAAGGCTTCCGATACCGTCTCGATGGCGTCGCGCAGGCGCATGTCGGCTTCGGCGGTCCGTTCCTCGAGAACCATCGTGTCGGTAATGTCCATCGCGATCCCGACGAGACGCGTATTGATCCCGTCGAGCGAGACCATTTCGGCCTTGGCGCGCAGCCAGACCCACCGGCCCGAGGCGCCTCGCATGCGGAACATGTGCTCGATCAGCGGCGTCTCGCTGGACGTGATCTTCTGCGCGAACGAGCTCAGCCCGCCGTCGACGGGATGGATGAGCGGGTCCACTTCCGAAAAAGCCATCGTTCCATCGCGGGGAGGCAGGCCGAGGATCTCGTACATCGACCTCGACCACTCGATGCGTCCATTCGCGAGGTCCCAGTCCCAGAGACCGCATCGGCCGCGGGCCAGGACCATGTCGACACGGTCGCGCATCGTCTCGCAAATGACATCCGCTTTGCTGGTCCGGGCAGCCTGGCGGAGATAGGCCAGCACGAGTATCCCAAGGACAAAACCGACGGAGACGAAAAGCAGGACCATCCGCGTGAGCGCCAAGCGCCAGTTGCACAGGACATCCTCGACGGGTTGGATGACGACGACCTGGCCCAGAGGAGCAGGAAGCGAGTGCACCATAGCGAGGGCTTCCTCGCCGGTGGGAAGAACGAGCCGCATCGTCCCGGCCTTCTCGGCGAAGACCGAGAGCGGCTGGGCCGCTCCGAGCCGATCGGCAACGAGCCCTCCCGTCGGAAGGGTGAGGGGGAAGGTCGCGATCACGCGGCCCGTTTCGTCGCTGACCAGGATATGTTGGCCACGGCTCATGGCCTGATTGGCTGCCAATCGCCTGAGAACGTCTTCGGGCGACCTGGCGGGATCCTCTCGGCTATGCATCGCGATATCGTCGGCGATCACCGAGGCGGCGAATTCGAGATCGGCCGATGCCGTCGCGACCACTCGGTTTTGTTCTTCGAACGAGTAGTGCACGAGGAAGGCGCCAAGCATGATCACGACACCGATCAGCGCCAGCGACAGCGTCCAGTGAAGGAAACGCTTACCGGTCCGCTTCCCCGCGGCTGCCGTCTCGCCAGTCAGACGTGAGACAATGCCGATGCCGAAGTCGCGGAAGCGAGAAGACCGAAGCTGACCGCCCGTCTGCCCTGCATCTGCGCGCGCAGACGCAGTGGCCACGTCTGCACGTGACATCGTTCGGCCCCCTCGTCTGTGCTCCGGGAGATGTGCCGCATCTGCACCGAATCAGTTCATCTGAATCCCCAGGTAATGATTTGTCCAGACTTAGTTGGGCCGGAACCCTCCCAAATGTCCGCTCGGGCTAAATCGCAACAGTCGGAAGCGGAACGCGCTCCCTCTGACCCCGAGTCGCAACTTCAGATCGATGGCATCTTTTCACGAGATGGACCGGGTCGCGATATCGGCGACGTCAGGCGAGAGCCGCTCGGTCCCGGCAACGCGCTCCAACGCTGCCCGAGCCCGCGCCCGCCGTCCCGGCTCCAACGATCGCCAGCTCCTGAAGGAGGCGAGGAGACGCGCTGCAACCTGTGCGTTGGTGCGATCGAGCTCGACGACGATGTCGGCGATGAAATCGAAACCGGACCCGTCGGCCGCGTTGAACCGGGTCTGGTTGGCGTTGGCGAACGTGCCGATCAAGGAACGGACACGGTTGGGGTTCTTCAGCGAAAAGGCCGAATGCGCCATGAGCTGGCGTATCGTGCCGAGGACATCGGGGTCGGGCTGGACCGCTTGGAGCGCGAACCATTTGTCGATGACCAGGGCATCGTCGGCATAGTCGCTGTAGAATGTGGCCAAAGCTTCCTCGCGCGCCTCGCCCGGTGTTTTGACCAACACGCCGAGCGCGGCCATGAGGTCGGTCATGTTGGTCGCGCTCCAAACCTGCGAACGCGCCAGCTCGTGGCCGCGCGAGCGATCTCCGGCTGCGAGGAGATCGAGTGCCGCATTGCGCAGCGCGCGTCTCCCGGCAGCTGCGGCATCCGGGGAATAGGTGCCGTGGTCTCCCAGCCCATCGTAGATCTGGTTCAGCTCGCTGCCCAAAGTCGCGCCGAGGCTGGCGCGGAGCGCTTCCCGGGCCGCATGGACGGCGTCGGGATCGACGTCGTTCCCGATCTCGCGGGCGAGGTCTGCCTCGCCGGGAAGGGCCAAGCCCTGGGCGACGAAGGCCGGATCGCTCGTCGCCGCCTTCAAGACTTGGCGAACCGCCTCGGCATAGCCGGGCTCGGGAGGCGCCGCCTTCCCGGTGCGGATGGCTGTCGTCGAGCGCACCAGGAGCCGGGTGGCAAGCGTCTGCGACGCCTGCCAGCGATTGAAGCTGTCGCTGTCGTGGGCAACGAGCGTGAGGAGGTCGGCTTCCGTAAGATCGGCTTCAAGGCGCACGGGCGCCGAGAAGCCGCGCAACAGGGACACCACAGGGCGGGACTTGAGACCGGTGAAGACGATCCGGCGCGAAGCCTCGCCGAGCACGATGAGGCCGCGGCCCGCTTCGTCGCCGTCGAGATCGCGACTCGTCGCGTCCTGCCCGATCCCGTCGGCGTCGATCATGCCGAAGACGATCGGGATCACGAAGGGGTCCTTCTCGTCCTGACCCGGCGTCGGCGGGCAGCTTTGGTCGAGATCGAGGGTCAGCTCGCCGGTCGCCCCGTCGTACCGCGTCGTGGCCTTGACGACCGGCGTGCCGGCCTGGTGATACCAGCGCGCGAAACGGGTCAGATCCTGCCCCGAGACGGCCGCGAAGCATTGCAGGAACACCTCGATCGTCGTCGCCGTGCCGTCGCAGCGCTCGAAGTAGAGGTCCATGCCGCGGCGGAACACATCGTCGCCGAGCAGGACCTTCAGCATGCGGATCAGCTCCGAGCCCTTTTCGTAGATCGTGGCGGTGTAGAAGTTGTTGATCTCGCGGTAGGCGGTCGGGCGCACGTTGTGGGCGAGCGGCCCGGCGTCTTCGGGGAACTGGCTGGCCCGCAAGGCGCGCACGTCGGCGATCCGGCGCACCGGCCGCGAGCGCATGTCCGCCGAGAACTCGTGGTCGCGGAAGACGGTGAGGCCCTCCTTGAGGCAGAGCTGGAACCAGTCGCGGCAGGTGATCCGGTTGCCGGTCCAGTTGTGGAAATATTCATGGGCGATCACCGTCTCGATGCCGGCGTAGTCCGCGTCGGTGGCCGTGCGCGGCGAGGCCAGCACGTATTTGTCGTTGAAGACGTTGAGGCCCTTGTTCTCCATCGCGCCCATGTTGAAATCGGACACGGCGACGATGTTGAAGACGTCGAGGTCGTACTCGCGCCCGAACACCTCTTCGTCCCATCGCATCGAGCGCTTCAGCGCGTCCATGGCGTAGCCGGCGCGATCCTGCTTGCCCGGCTCGACGTAGATGCCAAGCGCAACCTCCCGGCCGGAGGCGGTCATGAAGGTGTCGCGAAGGACGGCGAGGTCGCCGCCGACCAGGGCGAACAGATACGACGGCTTGGGATGGGGGTCGTGCCACACGGCATAGTGCAGCGCCGTGCCGGCAATCGCGCCCGCCTCGACCGGGTTGCCGTTGGAAAGCAGCACGGGGGCATCGGTGGCATCCGCCTCGAGGCGGACGGTGTAGACGCTCAGCACGTCCGGGCGGTCCAAGAAGTAGGTGATCCGCCTAAAGCCTTCGGCTTCGCACTGCGTGCAATAGGCGCTGCCCGAGCGGTAAAGCCCCATCAGCTTGAGGTTGCCGGTCGGATCGACCTCGGTTTCCAGCTGCAAGATGAACGGCTCGGCGGGCGGCGCGAGGAGCGTGAACTGGTCCGGCGTGACGAGGTGGGCTTCGGGCGCGATGACGTGGTCGTTCAGCCGCGCGCTTCGGAGATGCAGGGCATCGCCGTCGAGAACGAGCGGCGCTCCGGCGCGCCCTTCTGGATTGGGCCGGATGGCCAGCATCGCGTCGATCCGGGTCGCGTGGCGGGACAAACGAAAGCAGAGTTCGACCGTGTCGATCAGGTAATCCGGCACGCGGTAGTCGGACAGGCGGACGGGCTGGGCTTGGTCGGTTCGCATGAGCCATCTTTCGCGGTCGGGACCTGCTTGGCGATAGTAGGAGCTGCGGCGACGACAGCAAGGGCGCCGGCCCGATCGGCGACTGCCCGGCCTCTTTGCCGACGCGCTGTGGCGGGGTGTCGCGCTGGGCAAGGACCAGACGCGGTCTCGGTCCGCCTCGGGACACCAGCGGGCGACGGCGTCCGCCGTGTCGGCGGGCGAGGTGTCGAAGCACAGCTTTGCGGCGGGCGCACGACGTCGACCAGCGCTTCGAACAACGGCGTTTGCTGCGGGAAGAGGCGGATGCCGGCGCCGATCATCACGCAGCCGTACGGCTTGGCTGAAAGCGCTCTGCCGAGCACGGGGCCGGCCGTCGCGCCGCCGTCGACGCCGCAGATGTCGGCGTCGTAGCCCCGCGCGCAGCGCGGCGATCATCGCATCGAGGCTCGCCCGCAGGCTCTCCGCCTCACTCCCGGCGGCACCCCGGGCAGGGTTAACTCCACCGCCGCCGGATCGAGCCCGACGCAAAGCACCGTCGTCATCGCCACCTCCGCCGGGTGCGCGAGGGTTAGGCGACCCCGCGGCGGCCGAAGCCCTTGGGGCGGGCGCGCGACGGCGGCAGCGCCGGCGGCGGCTCGTATGACTCGCGCGGC
>CAXTFG010000006.1:0-7017 GCA_964243415.1 uncultured Beijerinckiaceae bacterium
GCCGGGAACGGAGGCGGGCAGGGTGGCGCCGCTGCAGGCGCTCGGCGCCGCGGTGGCCGAAGTCGATCTCGGCAGCGTCGACGCGATCGCGGAAAAATGCGCGGGGGCCGATTGCGTGGTGTCGGCGCTCAACGGCCTCGAGGCCACCATGCTCGGCGAACAGGGCAACCTGCTCGATGCGGCGGTGAAAGCGCGAGTGCCGCGCTTCATCCCGTCCGATTTCTCGATCGATTTCACGCTCCTGCCGGACGGCTCGAATCGCAACCTCGACCTGCGCCGCGCCTTTCACCAAAGGCTCGACGCCGCGCCGATCAAGGCGACGTCGATCTACAACGGCGCCTTCGCCGACATGCTCGTCGGGCAGATGCCGCTCGTCCTGTTCCCGCTCAAGAGGGTCCTCTACTTCGGCGACAAGGCGACGGCGCCGGACCTCCCGCTCGACTTCACGACCATGGACGACACCGCCGCCTTCACCGCGGCGGCCGCCCTCGATCGCCAGTCGCCGCGTGCGCTCCATGTCGCGGGGTCGCGGGCGAGCATCCGCGACCTCGCGGCGACCATGCACGATTTGAGCGGCAAGCCGTATCGCCTTCTCCGCGCCGGCAGCCTCGGCCGGCTCGACGCGTTCATCGCCATCACCCGGAAACTCTACCCGGCGCCCGACAAGGTGTTTCCGCCGTGGCAGGGCATGCAATATCTTCGCAACATGTTCGATGGTCGCGCAAGTCGTGCGCCGCTCGATAACGATCGCTACCCCGAGCTGCGATGGACGAGCGTCCGTGACGTGCTCAGCGCCAAAGCGTAAGGTCCACCAAAGAGCCTTGCTGGCGAATAGGAAGGTTCCAAAGGTACTTAGGATGTTTGTTCACAATCGATTGCGGGGTCGAATGCCTTGCATCGAGCCTATCTCCCACCATCTGGACACCAACGACGAAACTTCTCGGAGATCTTTTCGATGGCAAACTTAATGAAGAAGACTCTTTTCGCTGGCGCGACCGCTTTGACTCTCGTGGCCGGGATCGCCACAGTGCCGACGATGGCTGACGCGCGCGGGTTTGGCGGAGGCGGTGCGCACTTCGGCGGCGGGCATTTTGGCGGCGGTGGCTTCGGTGGTGGCCGCGGCTTCGGCGGTCGCGGCTTTGGGGGCCGTGGGTTTGGCGGTCGCGGTTTCGGTGTCGGCCTCGGGGTAGGTGCGCTCGCGGCGGCCGGCGTCGCAAGTTGCGGATACGGCTACTACAACGGCTATGGCGCATGTGGCGGGTACGGCTACTACTAGGATTCCAACCTTCACAGCATCGACTTGGACCCCGCTTCGGCGGGGTCTTTTCGTTGGCCGTCACCCGTCGTCGCCCGATGTCATGCGACCCATTTGCGGGGGGTGACGTCGGGCGATTTCGTCGAGGGTGAGTTCGGCGTCCGCGTCCGCGATCGGCGTCCAACTCGCACGCGGATGCCGCGGTCCAGAAAGGGTCGGCCACCCTCGTCGGCGAACGCGAGTTGCGGCGACAGCCTTCCGTCGAACGATCGAACCCAGATCAGGAAGGCGCTCATACATCCTCCGCACGATGCGGGACCATCGAATTCCGGCGCGCCCCTCGCGAGCCCACTTTGCATCCCGTATCCGCGCCGACCCAAACCGTCAGGACTGGCAACGGTCCAGGCGGCCCGGTAAGGTACGCGATGCGTCATCCAGCTTTCGTCGACACGCAGCTTCTTCGATCGAGCAAGCTGACGCCGTGGCGCGTCATGTGCGCCGGGATCTGCGCGCTTGTCCTGTGCATCGGGATCGCGCGCTTCGGCTATACGCCGCTGCTGCCGCTCATGCGGGACGAGGCCGGCCTCAGCCGGATCAACGCGGGATGGCTGGCGACCGCGAGTTACGTCGGTTACCTCGGAGGTGCCGTTGTCGCCTCGCTCATTCCCAACCTCGAAACGAGGTTCGTCCTGTATCGCGTCGGCCTGATCGTGGCTCTCGTGACGACGGGCGCGATGGCGTTCACCACGAACCTATGGCTCTGGCTGGTCCTGCGGTTGATAGCGGGCTGGAGCGGCACGGCGGGTTTCCTGCTCGGCGCCGGCCTGGTCCTCGAGTGGCTGCTCAAGCGCGGGCTGCGACCCGATCTCGGCATCCTCTTCGGTGGCGTCGGGTTCGGCATCGTGGTCACGGGCGCTGCCGCGGCAGCCATGGCCGGGCACCTCGGCTGGGGTGGGCAATGGATGGCGCTGGGCGCGCTGGGAGCACCTTTCCTCGTGCTGGCCTGGATCTGGATGCCCTTGCCTCCGGCGACCCGAAGCAGCGCGCCCGTGATTGCCGCGGCCCAGCCAGGGCGAACATGGATGACGCTCTTCCACCTCGCCTACTTTGCGGGAGGCTTCGGCTTCGTCATCGCGGCGACCTTCATCGTCGACATCGTCCGCCATGTGCACGCGATCGCCCTCTCAGGGACGTCCGTGTGGATCATCGTCGGCCTTGCGGCGATGCCGTCCTGTTTCGTTTGGGACTGGGTTGCCGATCGCATCGGGGCTCTTCGCGCGCTGACGCTGGCTTATGCCCTGCAGACCCTCTCCGTCGCGCTTCTCGCGTACGGCAGCGGGCTGATCGTCGTAATCCTTTCTGCCGTGCTGTTCGGCGGCACGGTGGTGGGCACGGTGAGTCTCACCTTGGCGATCGTCGGCAGGACGCATCCGGACAATCCGGCGGCGGCCATGGCGCGCTTGACGATCAGCTACGGTGCCGCGCAGATCACCGGGCCGTTCATCGCCGGCATTCTGTCGCATCGGAGCGGCAGCTACGCGGAGGCGCTGCTGCTCGCCACTGTCGTGGGCGGGATCGGCGCTCTCGCCACCCTCCGTCTCTCGGTGCCGAGCCCGGCGGCTGCCGGTGCGGAACCCCTCCTCCGCAACCAACCGCGCTGAACCTCGACGTCCCAGTCTGGAGCCAATCCTATCCGGCACTTGGCGCGGCGGTCGTGGCGCGAAGTCGCGCGTAAGCATCGGAGGTCGCTTTCTCGAGGACGGCTCAGGCCTGCTGCGCCGCTTGCGAAAAGCCGGCGCGGGCGAGGTCGCCGCCGACATGAGCGGCCAGTTCGGTCTGGCTCGCGCTGCCGAGCACGCGTCCGACCAGCACATCCACATAAGCCGCGGCATCGTCGTTCATTTGCTTGGCCGCCTAGCTGCCGAGCTCTTCCACGCCCTCGCGGACGGCAAGAAAGCGGAGCTTCTCGCCGTGGGCAAACCCGTACTCCGCCGCGCGTTCGCGGTCGTCGAACGACAAGTCATCGGCTTTCCTCTTTGGTGTAGCTTTCGAAGCTGACGACCGGGAGATTGCTAGCGCGTCTTGCTGCGTCAACCATGCGTAGCGAGCGGTCGGAACCGGCCGGCAAGCGGTGCCGTTCCGCCGCTATGCGCAAAGCTACCGCGAAACCACGAGTCGAGACCGCTGCTACGGGTCAGACCAACGCCTCTGCTCTAAAGGCACAACAAACGTTGCCTGAGCCGGATCAGTCGGACGACGCCACTGAAGAGTCTGGCGAGGAATATCGCGAGGCCGCCGAGGCGGCCGGGCTCGTCTATGTTTCCGACGAGACGCCGGGCATCACTCGAAGGAAGTCGGGCAAGGGCTGGACGTTCGTCGGGCCGGACGGCGCGGCCATTAAGGACTACTGGGAACGCAAGCGCATCGAGAAGATCGGGATTCCGCCGGCCTACCGGGATGTCTGGATCTGCCCCTCGGAGAGCGGGCACATTCAGGCGACGGGCCGCGACGACAAGGGTCGCAAGCAGTACCGTTATCATCCCAAATGGACGGCGGCGCGGGACGAGGCGAAATATGCCCATATGGCCGAGTTCGGACGCCTCCTCCCGCTCATCCGCAAGCGCGTCGCCGCCGACATGGCGAAGCGCGGCTTCGTGCGCGAAAAGGTGCTGGCGACGGTGGTGTCGCTCCTGGAAAAGACGCTGATCAGAGTCGGAAATGAAGACTATGTCCGCGACAACAAGAGCTTCGGCCTGACAACACTGCGCAACCGCCATCTCGACGTCGAGGGATCGCATCTCCGCTTCGATTTCAAAGGGAAGAGCGGCAAGATCTGGAACCTCGACATGAAGGATCGCCGGGTCGCCAAGGTGGTGCGCTCGATCCAGGAGCTGCCGGGACAACACCTTTTTCAATACATCGACGACGACGGCGAGCGTCGGCCCGTCGACTCAGCCGATGTCAACGACTACCTGCGCGAGATCTCGGGAGGCGCCGACATAACGGCGAAGGATTTCCGGACGTGGGCGGGAACGGTGCTCGCTTCGATGGCCCTCTCCGAATTCGAGGCCGTCGACAGCCAGGCTCTGATGAAAAAGAACGTCAAGGCGGCCATCGAAAGCGTTGCGAAGCGCCTCGGCAACACGGTCACGATCTGCCGCAAATGCTACGTGCATCCGCGTGTCATCGACTCTTACCTCGACGGCTCGCTGCTTGAGGAGATCAAGCACGAGGTCGAGGCGGAACTCTGCGAGGATGCCGACCAGCTCAAGCCGGAAGAGGCGGCATTGCTCGGCCTGCTCAGCCGGCGCATTGGCCGCGACGTCAAAGAGGGCCGCGTCGCGCCGGAGCCCGCCGTGGCCTAGGCGTCGGCAGGCTTGTGAGTGCCAGCGAGCACGTCGCGCATCGTTTGCAGGCGGCGGCCGATTATCGTCTCCAGTGTCAGACTTGTCCTGGCGAAGTCGCCGCGCAGGGCGATCGGCTATGCTCCGAGCAGCACCTCCGTCATAGTCGGGGCTGAGCCTTCGAAGATCTTCGCATCGAGCCAACCTCAGCTTTGCGGACGCGGGCGACGACCCGACGCGTAGGCAAGCGGCCCATTAACCCTTCGATCACGGTTCGTCCGAGTTAGCCGCTCGCTCCCGTCACGACGTGCAAGGGCATCTCTCGTTAGCTCTGGCGCCCATCATGAGCGTGAGCCCGGCGCTCGCGAGCGAGGCCGGGCTCATGTCCAGATTTGAAGGCTGCGCCGAACTTATCGGCAGTCCTCGCCGGTCAGTCGAGGACGGGCTCGGCGCTCTGCTTATGATCCGCCGTTTGACTGCGGGTTCCCGCCGGAATTCCCGCCGGTTGCCGTTCCGGCACCGTCGGATGTTCCATTGGAGAGAACGCCGCCGGCACCACCCGTGCCGCCGCGGCCGCTCTGGCTGAAGCCCGTGCTCGCGCTGTCGGGACCAGCGCCGGTGTTTCCGATCGGAGCCGTTCCTCCAGCTCCCGCTGGAACGGCGGCGGCCTGGGCGAAAGTCGGCAACGACGATGTGAATAGCGCCGCAACCGAAACGGCGGTGACGATGAGAGTTTTCATACTGATAGGGCTCCTGTTGTGAGCACCACAATGCACGAAGGCCGGATCGGGTCCCTTGTGCGTCGACAAACCGATTGCGCGGCGCTCACGAAGCAGTGACCTGCCCGCTTCCACCATCAAACGATAAGTTCGCCGTCCATCCATCGCCGCCTTTCGCCGATGTGATTGCACAGCGGGGCAGGAGATCACTCGCTGTGTCCGCTCCCCGGCGTCGAGGTCCCGTTGGCGGTCCCTTGCGACCCCTTGTCGCCGCTCAACGGTGCGTTGCTCTGCGGCTCGGGTGTATGCCCGCCAAGCGACGCACCCTTTCCACCATCGCCCGCCGCGTGGAGCCCGGTCGTGCCGGACGGGTTCGCGGCAGCGCCGGACGTCGCGCCGAGCGTCTTCTGAGCCGAGCCTGTTCCCCCGCCGCCCGCGGACGTGTCACTGGCCTTCTGCGCCGAAGCAGAGATAACGCCCAAGCACAAGGCGATGGTGGCGAGAGCTGAAGGTTTGACCATGAACGCGTGCCGATCCGTCTGGGAGGGTCTTCCAGGTATCGTCGCTCGATGTCTCCCGGCGTCGCTCATCCTTTCGGGACC
Organism: uncultured Beijerinckiaceae bacterium; assembly: GCA_964243415.1. Lineage (GTDB taxonomy): Bacteria > Pseudomonadota > Alphaproteobacteria > Rhizobiales > Beijerinckiaceae > RH-AL1. Next base: position 5,921 of record CAXTFG010000006.1, read on the forward strand.
GGCTTAATCGGATTGTCGGTTCGCAGACGCTTGCGCACCGCGGAGACCTGGTCCGCATCCACTGCGGAAGCGTGGTTGCCCCAGCTCGTCCGGACGAAGGTCGCCAGCTGAGCGACCTGCTCGTCGTCGTAGCGCCAGCCGAACGGCGGCATGCCAAGCCCTGTCGGGGCCCCCGCTGTCGAGGGCAGGCGACCGCCGCCGAGGATCATGGCGATCAGCGAAGATTTGTCTTCGCTGAGCACTGTCGAGTTGCCGGCAAGACGCGGAAACGCCCAGTTTTCCCCGGAGCCGGACAGGCGATGGCACGCGGCGCAGCTGTCCATGTACATGCGGGCGCCGCCCGAGCCTTCCGCACCGGCCATGATCGTCTTGTAGGTCGCGTCGTCGGCGGCGAAGCTCGCGCGTCCGGTCTCGGGCGCGGGCCCGAGATCCTTGACGTATGTCACGATGGCGCGGATGTCCGCCTCGCTCATGTACTGCGTGCTGTGCTGAACGACCTCGCCCATCTGGCCGTTTACCGCCGTCAGGATGCTGCGGCCGGACTTCAACAGGTCGTATAGATCGTTCGCGCTCCAACGGCCGAGACCATCGCCGTCGTTGCCGCGTAGGTTGATCGGCGATCCCGCCTCGAGTTGCGTACCCGCCTGGGCCGACGTGCCGCAGACATGCTCGAAATGGTCGAAATGCGGTTCGAGCTCGTCATAGCTGAGCCCCCAGTCCTGGAGGTTCATGTCGTCGGGGATGAAGGACGCGCCGTAACGCTCCGTGACATGGCTTTTGAGCCGCAGCTCTTGCGGCATGACGCGCGAGTGGACGCCCGACCAGTGGATGCCGGCCCCGCCGACGCCGACGCCGGGCTTGAAGGAGCCGATCTGCCGATAGGGCGCGGCCCGTTGGCCTTTGCCGTGCCGGATGGTGACCGTCGTCTGCGCCAGGTTCTGGAGAAGGCCGCGGCGCGCCGACTGGGCAATCTCGTCCACCACCTTGGGATAGGCCCAAGTCGGCACGGTGTCGGCGCCTTCGCCGCGCTCAAGTGCCACGACGTTGAGGCCCGCCTGGGCGAGTTCGATCGCCATGATAGCGCCGGTCCATCCGAA
>CAXTFG010000006.1:7117-42926 GCA_964243415.1 uncultured Beijerinckiaceae bacterium
ATCCGAAGGCGTCTCCGCGGTTGGGAGGTGCAAGCCGGTTGGCCCCGGCGCGCGCTCAACGAGGGGCGCCTCCGCCGGCATCTAGCCCGCCGCCTTGACCCTCAAAGAACAAGGGCGTCGTGGACATTGACCTGACCCGGCATCGAAACGGCCAGCTCGGGCTTCGCAGACACGGCCTCGGCGCGTGTCACTCGCCTGACGCGCGGTAACCGGATCTGCGCGATGACCCTAGCCGCGAGCATGAGAAACGCCACCGCCCAGAAGAGAAACGCGCCGACCCTGTGCACCGCTTGGGTGCGAATGTCGGCCACGGTGATCAGCTACGCGGCCTTAACCGGCTCTTGTCCTCTCCCATTTTCTGGCGGGCCTTCGAGGAGGCGGCATCAGGATCGCGGTGTGGTCTCGACGGAACCATGAGCTCGTCGCGGATCAGCTTCAGCACGTCGGACGACGGCAATTGGCGCTCCAGCATGCCATTGGACAGTTTCAGCTCGTTGGTCACGGGTGCCTCGCATCGTCACGTTGCCCCGGGGATACCGACATCGAAAAGGGTTCGCTCCCACAAATGTGGGTTCACCGGCTGGATGCGTCGATTGGTCGATGTTCAGATCTCGAATCGGGCAGCGACGCTCCCCACCCGGAGGTTTGAGCCCGCGCCCGACCAACACCTCGGTGTGCCGGTCAGTTCGGCATCGCCGATCGATGGAAGTGGACGATCTTCCATTCCGGGCCGAGCTTCTGGACGACGAAGGTGACGCGTCCGTGCACGCTGAAGGGCTTCGCATCTCGCACGCCGCTCACGGTATCCGTCCCCGCGATCACGACGGCCGTGTCCGATAAAGGCATGACCTCGAAGCTGTCGAGAGAGGCGCCTCGAGGCTTGTTGGTCAGCAGGGCCCCGTCGAAGTAGCTTCGTATGCCCTCTGGCTTGACGACGACTGCCTTGCTCCCCGTGCCGATGAAGGTGGCGTCCGGTGCGTAAAGGCGAACAATGGCGTCCACGTCAGAAGCCGCGAACGCTTTTGTCCATTCATCGAGGATCTGCATCGCTTCAGCTTTCGGATCCGCCCTTGCGGACATCGGCGCAACCAACACGACCAACATCGGCGCAACCAGACGCGCCACTAACGCCAGGGGTCTGCGCATCGCTTCGACTAATCTCAGGGTCGTTTCAGGGCAGTACAGAAAAGCTGGACTCGTCAGCTTCCGCGCTGTGGGGACCCACCACAGCGCTGTAGATCCCAATAATGAATACGGCAATGATCAGAGCGAAAATGATATGCGGAAAATCGTGATCTGACTCGGGTGCACGCGGCATTCGTTCACTCCCTCGCATTGCGAGAAAGCCAAGCTACCCCAAGATCATCTCCCCCAAACGACATAGTTTGCTGAATCGAGTTAGACTATCGTCGAAGCAAGGGAGTGCGCAGGGTGATCCGTGTCAGCTCGGATGGGCGACCTAGGCGTACCGCAAAGCCAGGCCACAACGCAGTTCCGTTGTTCACGTAGAGGGTCATCCCGTCGACGTCGTAACGACCGGAGACGAATCCCGCGTTGGCGCGCGCGGCCAATCGGTCGATCCCAAAGATCAGTCCGCCGTGCGTGTGTCCGGATAATTGCAGGGCCACGCCGAGCGCCGCGGCTTGCCGCGCTTCGCTCGGCTGGTGGTTGAGCAGGACAATGGGGACGCCCTCGGGGGTGTCCTTGATTGTAGCTTCCAGGTCCGGAACGCGATGACGACGGCGGACGGATCGGTCGCTGACGCCGACAAGGGTCAGCTTGCCTGTGCCGCGATCAAGAACGACGTGCTGGTTCTCGATCGAGATCAATCCCATTGCGGCATGATGAGCCATCCACACGCGATAGCCGAAGATGTTCTCGTGGTTGCCAGAGGTCACGAAGACGCCATCGGTCGCACGGAGGTCGCGGAGCGGCTCGATGTCCGCGCGACGCGCATCAATGGTGCCGTCGATCAGATCTCCCGTCACTGCGATCAGATCCACGCCAAGCTTGTTTGATCGCGCGACGACGGCGCGCACCCACGAGGCAGGGAACAGCCGGCTGATATGAAGATCGGTCAGATGCAGGATCGTGTAGCCGTCGAATTGGTGCGGAAGTCCGCGGATTGAAAATTCGACATCCTTGAGCGGCGGAACCCGCACTGCTTGCGCGACGCCGATCGAGGCAGCGACGGCCGCCAGAGTCGCCATGCCATAGCGAACGCCATCGGGCGCGTTCACCAGGCCACCATGGAACAGCATGCCGATCAGCAGTCCGCCATCCAGGAGTATTTGCAGCAGCGCTAGAAGGAAGATCGCGCCGAGCGCCCAATTGAAGAGGATGATCAAGGGCCGGGGGAACTCGGGCGAGAAGACCGAGCCTGACGACAGCCGACACCACTGGTGATATTGCGACGCTACGAGCACGAAGGTCGCTGCCGCGATCTTTGCCGAGAGCGGCAAGTGCAGCGGCCAGATGAATCGAGCTCCGACCAGCAAGTAGATCAGGCCGAATATGAGGAGGCGAATGAGATCTCTCCGGAATGGGTCATGGGGCGACCATCTCTCGACATAGACTGCTCGATCACCGCCCCTGAGCTGACGCCAAAAGCCCGACCATCCCGTTCCGCGGAACGGCAGACAAGAGCGCAGATCCGACCAGGGTTCATTGCCTCGAAGCTTCTCCCAGCCGACGCGATGCCGCTGACCAGGCCCTTGATCGGATCGACTGCGATGTCAGCGCAGTCTTAATCGCTGGCGGACCATGACCAGCGATGCGAGGCTCACGCAGGCAGCGAACATGAGGAAGAAGCTCGGCGCGATCGCCGTATGCGTCGCCGCGATCAGCGTCTCGATCCAGAACGGCGCGAAGCCGCCAAAGAGCGTCACCCCGAGATTGTAGCTGATGTTCATTCCCGTGCTGCGGGTGCGCGTCGGGAAGATCTCGGCCATGAGAGCCGGCAGGGCCGCGCTGAAGCTTGCTTTTAATCCGCCGATCAACGCCAGCACCGGGACGATGACAAGAAGCGATGGGTAATTGATCAGCAGGGCGAAGGTCGGAAGCATCAGCAGGAAGACCGTCACGGCAACGGCGCGCATGATCGGGGTGCGGCCGATGCTGTCCGACCAGTGTCCGACGACGGGCGCGACCACCATCAGCATGAGGGCGCCGACGAGCGAACCCGCGAAGCCGATCCATTGCGGCAAGCCGAGCTGCTTAACGGCATAGGTCGGCGTGTAGCTGATCATGTAGTTCAGGGACGTCGATGTTGCGACGAGCCCCGTCGCGAGCAGGATGTTCAGCCATTGCTGCGTGAACAATTCGCGGATGGGCGTGCTTGCCGCGATATCCTCGGTGGAGGCCTCGAAGTCGGGCGTTTCGTCGACGTTGCGCCTGATGTAGATGCCGACGGGTCCGATCAGTAGCCCAAACGCGAAGGGGATGCGCCATCCCCAGGCGGTGATCTGGTCCGCGGTCAAGGCCGCGGTCAGGGCGAAGCCGAAAAGAGCCGCGACCACGCTTGCCAAGCCCTGGCTCGCGAACTGGAAGCTCGCGAAGAAGCCGCGCCGCGCCGGTCCGTGTTCGCACATGAAGGCGGTCGACGTGCCGAACTCTCCGCCAACCGAAAAGCCCTGGATCAGTCGCGCTAGCAGCACGCCGATCGAGGCCAGGATGCCGATGGACCCGTAGGAGGGCATCACGACCATCATAAAGGTCCCAACCATCATCAGCGTGATGGACAGCGTGAGCGCCGGCTTGCGACCGACCTTGTCCGCGTAAAGGCCGAGCATGAGAGCGCCGAGCGGACGCATCAGGTACGAGGCGCCGAAGCTTCCCAATGTCAGCAGCAAGGACATGGTCGGGCTACTGGTCGGGAAGAACAGCTTCGAGATCGAGACCGCGAAATACAAGTAGAGTGTCAAATCGTAGAACTCGAGCGCGTTGCCGACCGACGCCGCCACGACGGCCTTGACCATCTGCGAGGAACTGCGAGGCGGAGCGGCGTCTCCCATCGTGATCGTTGTCGACATGGCGCATCCCTGAATGCAGCGTGACCGAAGCGGCGCTCGATCTGTCCTCGACGAACCGGAAGCGGCCGGCTTCAGAAGCCGCCGGCGTGACCGTCCTTGCGAGGGTCCGAACCGCAGGCGTAGCCGCCGTCGATCCTGCGCACGAGCTGCGCGCCGCCGAACCCGAACTCGCTGTCGGGAGGCTCGCGCACGAGTTCGTGGCCCAGCCCTTCAAGCTCCGCCAGAACTGCGGCCGAAAACGCCGTTTCGACCGCGACCCGCCGACCGGCGATGTGACGCCAGCGCGGGGCGTCTACGGCTGTTTGCGGGTCTTGCCCCCAAACCTGCGTGCGCATCAGGATTTGGAGGTGACCCTGCGCCTGGATTGCGCCGCCCATGAAGCCGAACGCCATGAGTGGCTTCCCTTTTTCCATGACGAAACCGGGGATGATGGTGTGGAAAGGCCGCTTACGCGGGCCGACCTGGTTGGGATGGCCTCGCGTCAAGTTGAAGCCTAGTCCGCGGTTCTGCAGGCTGATCCCGGTGTCGGGCACCACCACGCCTGAGCCGAACCCCGAGTAGTTGGATTGAATATACGAGACCATCATGCCGTCGGCGTCGCCGGTGGCAAGGCACACGGTGCCGCCTTCGGCTGGCGCGCCCGCGCCGAAGACCTGCGCGCGCCGACGATCTATGAGGGCCGCCCGGGACGCGAGATAATTCTGGTCCAACAGGTGGTCAGGCGTCACGGTCGTCATGTAGCGGAGGTCGGCGGCGAACGCGTAAACGTCGGCAAAGGCGAGCTTCATCGCCTCGATTTGCAGGTGCAGCGCGTCGGCGCTGTCCGTTTGTAGGCCATCGATACCTGCCGCGCGCAGGATGCCGAGCGCCATGAGCGCCGCGATGCCCTGGCCATTGGGCGGGATCTCATGCAGCGCCACGCCGCAGAACTCTTGGCTGATCGTGCCGCACCAATGGTTGGCGTGCTCTGCCAGATCACCCTCGTCGAGGGCTGCCCCGTGCTGGCGCGCGAAGTCGGCGATGCGGCGGGCCAGTTCGCCTCTATAGAAGGCTTCGCCGCGGGTTTCCGCGATCAAGCGCAGCGTACGGGCGTGGCCTGGCGAGCGGAAAAGCTCGCCGGGCGCCGGAGGTCGCCCGCCCGGCATGAAGGTCGCAGCGTACCCCGGCTGATCCTTCAGCACCGCCGCGCCGCGCCGCCACAGCTCGGCGATGACCGGAGACACGGGGAAGCCGCTTTCCGCATAGCGGATCGCCGGCTCGAACAGCTGCTCGAAGGGCAGGCGTCCGAAGCGCTCGGACAGCTCGACCCAGGCCGATACTGCGCCGGGCACGGTGACCGTATCCCAACCGCGCATCGGGAACGCGTCGTATCTGTTAAAACGCTCGGGCGTCCACCCGGCCGGCGAGCACCCGGAGGCGTTCAGCGCGTGCAGCTTTCCGTCATGCCACAGGATGCAAAAGGCGTCCGACCCGATACCGTTGCCGGTCGGTTCGACGACGGTGAGCGTGATGGCAGCGGCGAGGGCGGCATCCAGCGCGTTCCCGCCTCGGTCGAGCATCGACAGACCGGCTTGCGTGGCGAGCGGTTGGGAGGTGGACACGACGTTGCGGGCCAGCACTGGCGAACGTCGCGAGGCGTAGGGCATATCATGACGATACTGCATCACTTAACCCCACCCCTCGGAAGGCACATCCTCGACGACTCGGCGCGGCAGCAAGGCTCATACCCGAACGGAGGTGGTCGGATCCACTGACCGAAGAACGAAGGGCTGCTTATCGGAACGGCGGCGGGACCTGCGAATGGCGACGATAGACGCGAGGGTCGCTGTTGACATATGCCGGCTCGAGGACGGTGCTCGTGGAGTACTGAAACTTCATTGAACGAGCCAACGTTGCGACGCGGGCCAGGTCTCAGCCCTTGCAAGTGCAGATCAGTTCGCACGCGGGCCACGGGTCGCTCCTCTCGATCGACAGCGCTGACTTCTTCCCGTCGAGTCCAAAGGACGGGATGGAACACCTTCTCACCGCGTAGTGGTCCAGCCTCTTGTGACGTCTTTCATGAAGTCACGCACGGTCGCGTTGATGAACTCGACGTCGGCGGCCTTGAAGCCGGCCGCGGCAGCGACATGCCCTTGGACGCTTGGGATCGTAACGTGACGGCCGTCGGGGATCGCTTCTGCCGCCTCGATGCCGTTTTCGACCGGGTTGTACAGATCGAGGGTGCCGGACATCAGAAGCGCCTTGGCTTTTATGTCGTGGAGCGCCTTGATGGGATCTCCCCCGTACACATCCTTCCCGTCCACCTTCGTGTCGCCTACGTTGTGACGGTCGTAGGCCCAAGTCTGCGCAATCCAATCATTCGCGTCGAACCCTGATTTGACGACCGCGTCCTCCTGGCCCGCGATCCACGCCGTCACGTCCATCGGATCGGTAAATTGTCGCCGCATCGCTTCCGGCGTGCGCGTCGCCAGGACCTGCAGAACGTCGGCGCGCATACGCCATCCAGCTTCCGGCTGTTTCGTGTAATGACCGTTGTCGAATGTCGGGTCGAGCATCAGCGCGCGGCGGGTCGCATGGTTGACAGCGATCGACCAAGCCGTGGTCCGCGCCATCGGCGTCAATGCCACGAGGCCGTCCACCATCTCGGGATGGCTCACACCCCACTGCAGCGTCTGCATGCCGCCCATCGAGGCGCCCGCGACGGCGACGAGATGATTGATGCCGAGGTGCCGAACCAGCCGATACTGACTTTCCACCATGTCCCGGATGGTGAAATGGGGGAAATCCGGCCCATGCTGGGTCTTGCTGTTGCTCGGCGACGTCGTGAGCCCGTTGCCGATCGCGTTCGTCTTGATGACGAACAACTTCTCAGTGTCGAGGCCCTTGCCCGGGCCAATCATGAAGTCGATCCGATGTTGATTGCCGCTGATCGCAGTGACCATGAGAACGGCATTCGACCCGTTCGCGTTTAACGTGCCCTCGGTCGTGTAGGCGATCTCAAAGTCGCGAATCATGCCTCCGTTCTCAAGCGGGAGATCGCCGATCTGCCAGCGCTGGAGCGCGGTCTCGGCTCGTGAAGGTGAGCCCGCGAGTACGAGAACGGCGGCAAGAAGGACGCGGATCATTTTGCGCTCCAAGAGGCAGTAGATAACCCACCTGCCATCCGATAGATCGCGGCCGCTAGTCAACGAACGGCTCGGTCGAATTTGGGCCGACATGAAACTATCTCGACCGCGTTTCAGCAGGCGCCGACCAGCGATAAGATCGTTGTTCAAGCTAGCAGGAACGGGCGCACGATATTCAGGAAAACATCCGGCTCCTGAAGTTGTGGGACGTGCGCGCACAGAGGTAGAACTTCGAAGCGCGCGTCGGGCAGCAGCGTTGCAAGTTCCCGCGACATAGGGGGCGGTGTCGCCTCGTCTTGCTCGCCGACGAGCACCACCGTTGGAACGCGCATCTTCGTCGCGCTCGCGCGTAGATCAAGCGAGGCCAGAGCCCGGCAGGCGGCTTGGAACACATCCGCGTCGGTCCGCAGAAAGGCACGCCGTCGCTCCTCCATAAGGCTCGGATTTTCGGCCTGGAACGCGGGAGCGAACAGGCGCCGCATGGCGACCGCCTCGATCGCCTCGAGACCTTTTTCGGCGGCGGCGGAAGCCATGGCGCGGAAGGCCGCGCGGCCCTCCTCGGAGAAAGCCGCGCCACCGTCGGCGAGCACAAGCTTCGCCGCCAGGTCGGGATGATTGATGGCGATCTGCAGCGCGATGAAAGCGCCAAACCCGTTGCCAAGGATGATCGGCTTCTCGTCGCCGACGAGATGCCGGATCGCGTCCGCGACGTGGTCGGCAAAGTCGGGGAGGGCGCCCGTCAGCGGTGTCGATGTGCCGAAGCCCGGCAGATCTAGGGTGAGGACGCGGAAGTGGGCCGCTAAGGGGCCGACAATTCGATCGAAGCTGCCCCGGTCCGCCAGCAGCGAGTGCAGCAGCACCAGAGGTTCGCCCCTGCCCACCGCCGATGCAGCGATCCTTCCGCTTCGCAGCTCGATGATCTTGTCTCTTTGTGACCCAGTCGCGTCGTGCATCCCGCCACTTGTCACCCTTGACGGTTTCGACGCAAGCGTGCTGTGAAATATCACAGCCTTCAATCAGGACCTGACCCGACGCGCTCATGACCCTTCTTCGCGATGGCATCTACGAGGCGGTTCGGGCGGACATCCTCGCCTGTCGCCTCGCGCCCGGGCGCGACATGCGTGAAGAAGATCTTGCTCGGCGCTACCGGGTCAGCCGAGCGCCAGTCCGCGACGCCCTGCTGCGCCTGCAGCGGGAGCATCTCGTGACCGTGGTTCCGCGCAAGGGTTCCAGAGTGAACCGGGTCTCCGTCAACGATGCGCGCGACCTGTTTCGGCTCCGGCTCGTCCTGGAGCCGGCGTGCGTGGCAGCGGCCGCGAGGCACGCGCCCGACGAGGTGTTGGGCGGTCTGGAGGCGTTCCGCGCCCTAGAGGTTGGGAGCGACTTCATCGCCTACAATCGCGCCTTTCATGCCGCGCTGGCGGTAGCGTCCGGCAACCATCGTATGGCGGCTGTCGTGGTCGATCTGATCGACCAGTCCGAACGTCTGGTCCGCGTCAGCATTGCCCAGATCAAGGGGCGCGATCCGGCGCAGCTCGTGACCGAGCACAAAGCGCTCATCGAAGCGGTTGTCGCCCGCGACGGGCGGACCGCATCCCGCCTCGCTCGCGCCCATGTCGCCAAGGCCGCGCGCCGCGTTCTTTCTGCTCTGGCGCGAAGCGACGCCACCACGCCTGCGCCGCGCGCCATCACCACCAATCTCGGGAGCATGCCGTGAATAAGTTGGAGAAGCCGATGGCCAGCGTCGAACACCACGGCAATTACGTGAACGGTCGCGAAATCGAGGCGGGCGCGGACCAACGCATCGAGGTCCGCAACCCCGCGACCGACGCCGTTATCGCCACGATCCCGAACTCGGGGCCGGCCGACGTGGATCGCGCCATCAAGGCGGCGCGCACCGCCTTTGAAGGTCGCGAATGGGGCGGCATGGGCGTCCGCGAGCGCGCCCGCTTGATCAACCGTATCGCCGACGCCTTCGAGGCCAACCTCGACGACTTGTTCAAGCTGGAAACGATGAACAACGGGCGCCCGATCAACGAGACGCGGGCGCAGATCGGCCGACTGCCGGACTTCTTCCGCTACTTCGCCGGCGTGGCGCTGGCGCGACGCGACGACGTCATCCCCGTCGAAGGCCCCTACCTGAACTACACGCTGCGCACGCCCATCGGCGTGGTCGCAAACTGTTCGCCCTTCAATCACCCGCTGATGATCATGTGCAAGTCGCTGGCCCCGGTGCTGGCGTCGGGCTGCACCACGGTGGTCAAGCCCTCGGAATACACGCCGCTGACGACGCTGAAGCTCGCGGCGATCTTCAAGGAGGCGGGGCTGCCCGACGGTGTGTTCAACGTGGTTCTCGGCTACGGCGCGACGACGGGCAGGGCGCTGGCCGAGCACCCCGACATCAACAAGTTGGTGCTGACGGGCGGCACGGAGGCTGGACGCCTCGCCGGCGCCGCCGCGGCGAAGATCTTCGCCCATCAAACGATGGAGCTCGGCGGCAAGACGCCCGTGATGGTGTTCGACGACTTCGACGTCGACCAGGCGGTGAACTATGCCGCCTTCGGCGCCTTCATCGGCGCCGGGCAGACCTGCGTTTGCGCTTCGCGCCATCTTGTCCAAGCCTCGATCTACGACGAGTTCGTGGAGAAGCTCGCGCGCAAGGCGGCGTCGATCCGCATCGGCGACCCCTTCGATCCCGCGACGCAACTCGGCCCCGTGATATCGAATAGGCAACGCGAGCGCGTGCTGGCCTACGCCGGCTACGGCCGCGAGGATGGCGCCCGCCTCGTCCACGGGGGCGCCCCGGCGTGCGTCCGAGGCTTGGAGAACGGCTATTTCGTCGAGCCCACGGTCTTCGCCGACGTCAGCGCCCGGATGCGCGTCTTCCAGGAGGAGGTGTTCGGCCCCTTCACCGTGATCACGCCCTTCCGCGACGAAGATGAGGCGCTGCGTCTTGCCAACGATTCGCCCTTCGGCCTCGCCGCGGCGGTGCGCACTCGCGACGTGTCGCGTGCCCATCGCGTCGCGGCGCGCGTCAAGGCCGGTATCGTTTGGATCAATGACCATCATCGGCTCGACCCCGCCTCGCCATGGGGTGGCGTCGGTGATAGCGGCATCGGACGCGAGTGCGGCATCGAGAGCTTCAACGACCATTTCGATGTGAAAAGCGTGATGGTGCCGACCGAGTCGAAGGCGTTCGACTGGTACGGCGGGAGTGACGAACCGCGCCGCCTCAACTGAACGGCGCCATCAAGGTCGCTCGCCCGCGTAGAACGGACGGTGGCACGAAACGAAGCGAGGGGAGGACCTGATGCCAGTCTCAGCCAACGCCGGCGCGCGCCTCGATCGGCTGCCGATCGGGCCGTTCCATTACCGGATCATGTGGCTGATCGGGATCGGCATGTTCTTCGACGGCTTCGACATCTACGTCGCCGGCGCCGTGCTCGCAGCTACTTTCAAGAGCGGCTTCTCGACCCTCGGGCAGAACGCGCTTTTCGTGTCGATGACGTTCGTTGGCATGATGCTCGGCTCATTCCTGACCGGCTTCCTCGGCGATCGGTATGGGCGGCGCTTCACCTACCAGATCAACCTTCTCATCTTCGGTCTCGCCTCCATCGCTGCAGCCTTCGCGCCGACGATGGCCGTGCTGATCGCGTTGCGCCTTATCATCGGGATAGGGCTCGGCGCCGAGAACGTCGTCGGCTATTCGACTCTCACTGAATTCGTGCCGGCTCAATCTCGGGGTCGTTGGCTCGGCCTCATGGCGGTCTTCGTGGTGACGGGGCTGCCCGCCGCCTCGCTGATCGGCTACGTGCTCGTGCCGGCCTTCGGCTGGCGGGTCATGTTTCTCCTCGGCGGCGCCGGGGCTCTCGTCGTGTGGTACATGCGTAAGGGCCTGCCGGAGTCCCCGCGCTGGCTCGAGTCGGTCGGGCGGGTGGCGGAGGCCGACGCGCTGCTGACCGAGATCGAGCACGTCGCAGCGCGCGGGGGTACTCTGTCCGAGCCGCTGCCGGTCGCCCCCGCCTCCGATGTCGTATCGCTCGCGATGCTGTTTAAGCCGCCCTATCTCAATCGCCTTGTCGTCGGCATCACCTGCCTCGTCACGATCAACACGCTCTTGTACGGCTTCGTGACCTGGCTGCCGACCTTCTTCGTCAAGCAGGGTTTCGACATCGCCCGCTCGTTCGGCTTCGTGCTGCTGATGGGGTGCGGCGCACCGCTCGGCTCCTTCATCGGCGCCCTCACCGCCGACAGCTGGGGCCGCAAGAAAACCATCTGCATCGCGTCCGCTCTCGCACTCGTGCTCGGACTGTTGTATCCTTTCGTCACCAACCCCGTCGCGCTCGTCGCCGTCGGCTTCGCCATGACGGTGCCGATCTACGTGCTGGTCGCGCTGCTCTTCGGCATCTACATCCCCGAGCTGTTCCCGACCGCCGTGCGGCTCCGAGGCGCCGGCATCTGCAACACCTTCGGCCGCGGCGCGACCATCGCGACGCCGTTTCTCGTCGTGTTTCTCTATAACAGCGGCGGTGTGTTCGCAGTCACCAAACTGATGGCGGGCCTCCTCGCGGTGCAGATCGTCGTCGTCGCCGTGCTCGGCATCGAACCCGCTGCCCGCCGCCTCGAGGATATGAGAGGCGGCGCCGAACCGACGGCTTTACCGCTCGAAATCGGAGCGCCGCGGTAGCTTGCCGCCGCCTTCTCCGTCGCCACGGGCACGTCCCGCCTCGCAGGGCAGATAAAGGCCGTGGTCTTTCGAGCCGACGAGTTCGCCTTCACGTACGACGAAGCGGCCACGCACCATCGTCGACACCGGCCACCCTGTGACGTCCAGGCCCTCGTAGGGCGTGTAATCACAGGCGTCGTGGAGTAGCCCATGGGTGATCCGCACGGGCTTCGTCGGGTCCCAAATGGCGATGTCGGCGTCGCTGCCCACCGCGATCGTGCCTTTGCGCGGATATAGGCCGTAGGTCTTGGCGTGGTTGGTCGCGCTCAGCGCCACGAAACGGTTGAGATCGATCCGGCCCTTCACCACGCCCTCAGAGAACAGAATGGGCAGGCGCGCAGCAACGCCGGGGATGCCGTTTGGCACCCATCGGAAGCTGGTTCGTCCCTTTGGCGAGAGTTTGCCGGCCGGGTCGTCGTAGCGGAACGGGCAATGGTCCGAGGAGACGACCTGGAACACGCCCGTCCGCAAGCCTTCCCAGCACGCCTCCTGGCTCGACGCGTCGCGCGGCGGGGGCGAGCACACCGCCTTGGCGCCTTCCATATTGAGGCCGTCGAGGTCGGCAGCGGTGAGGACGAGGTATTGCGGGCAGGTTTCCGCCCGCACGTCGAGGCCGCGGATCTGGGCGCGGCGAACTTCCTCCATTGCTTCGCGGTTGGACACGTGGACGATCATGATGGGAGTGTCGACGATCTCGGCCAGCGTGATGGCGCGGTGCGTCGCCTCGCGTTCGACGGGGATCGGCCGCGACGTAGCGTGGTAGCGCGGCGCCGTTTGCCCCGCCAGCTCTAGCCGGTCGGCGAGGAAGCGGATGGCGTCGTCGTTCTCCGCATGAACCATGACGAGTGCGCCGGTTTCGCGCGCGACCTGCATCACCTCAAGCATCTCGCGGTCGCTGAGGGCGAGGTCGTCGTAGGTCATGAAGACCTTGAACGAGGTGTAGCCGTCGGCAACGAGCGCCGGTAGCTCCTGGCCGAGCACCGCCGCAGTCGGGTCGGTCACGATCAGGTGGAAGGCGGTATCGACGTAGCAACGGCCCTCCGCCTCGGCGTGGTAGCGCGTAAGCGCGTCGCGCAGCGTTTGCCCGCGCGCCTGCAGGCAGAAGGGGAGCACGGTGGTGTTGCCCCCGTATGCCGCCGAGCGGGTGCCGCTCTCGAAGCCGTCGGCCATGACGTGGTCGGGGCCGCTGGGCTGGGCGAGGTGGACGTGGCTGTCGATGCCGCCCGGCAGGACGAGGCGGCCGGTGGCGTCGACGACCTCCGCCGCGTCGCCGAGATCGGTGCCGAGCGCGGCGACGCGGCCGGCGCGGATCGCGACGTCACAGCAAAAGGTGTCGGCGGCCGTCGCCACCGTGCCGCCGCGGATGATGAGGTCAAAGCCGGACATCTTACTCCTGATTTTGCGCCGGGAGTGCGAAGAGACTCCCGAACCGACGCCAGCCGCGCGTGTCGACGCCTGCCAGCGTCAGGCACTTCCACAGCGTGACGGCGATGGAGTCGTAGACGGGCAGGCCCAGTTCCGCTTCGAGCCCGGCGGCGGCGCCGGCACCGCGCAGGTTGGTGCAGAAGATCGCGACCGCTTCGCAGCCCTCCCGCGCCACAGCGCGGACGAGGCCGGCGACCTCCTCTTCGGCGACGGTGGCGAAGGAGAAATTGTCGCGCAGACCGAGGTGCCGCTCGGCGACGCAATCGAAGCCGGCCTCGCCGAAGGTGCCGGCGATGCGCTCCTGAACGTCGGGCGTGTAGGGCGTGACGAGGCCGAGGCGCGTAATGCCCGTGCGCTGCAAGATCTCGCGATAGGCCAGCACGGTGGTGCAGGCCGGGATGCCGGTCACCGCCGTGATGCGCTGGCACAGGCGCTCGTCTCTGGCCAAGCCGAGCCAGCCGGCCGAGGTGCCGTTCCAGGCGATGACGTCGACCTTGGCGTCCGCGAGCAGCTCTGCCGCCGCCAGCAGCGCCGTATCGTCGAACTGCCGCAGCGCACCGTCGGTGAGGGCGATCTCCGTCACGCGGAAGCGCGCGACGTGCATCGACACCTCCGGCGCGCCAGCCTCGCGGCCGGCGAGAAGCGCCGCGGTCACCGGCTCCAGCACCGTATTGGACGATGGCGTCAGCATGCCGATGCGCGTGCCTCGCGTCGCTCGGGCGATCACGCCGGCACCCCGGCCGCGAGCGGCAGGCGCCCGCGATAGTCGATGAGCGTCGAGCAGGCGAACAGGGCGACCCCCGATCCTGCGAAGAACATCAGTGCGAGGAAGTAGGAGCCTGTGGCCTGCACGATGAGGCCGACCACGACGGGCGCGGTGATGCCGGCGATGTTGCCGCCGAGGTTCATGCAGCCGCCGAGGACGCCGGCGCGGGCGCGGCCGCCGAGGATGGAGGGAATTGCCCAGTACATGCCGCACCAGCGCAGGAAGAACAGCGTCGCCGACAGTAGCGTCACCACAGCGAAGGGAGTGCTGACAAAGGCAACGGAAAAGATCGACGCGGTGGTGACGGCGGCGGCGACGCCGAACAGGGTACGGAAGACAAGGTTGGGCGCTCCGCCGTGCGCCAGCCAGGCGTCGCCGAGCGCGCCGCCGAAGAGTTCGCCGACGAAGCCGAGAAAGAAGATGGTAAAGGACGCCCCGCCGAGCGCCCGGATGTCGAAGCCGTGCACCCTGTAGAGGTAGGTCGGCATCCAGGTCAGCAGACCGTAGAAGACCTCGTTGAAGAAAAGCCAGCCCAGGCACATGCACCATGTCGAGCGGTGGCGAAAGTAGGCAGTCCACGGCGCCGCGTCGTTGTTTCCGGCAAGGTCCGAGCCGGCGCGATCCTCGGCGGCGTGCGCCTCGGCGATGAAGCGGGCCTCGGCCTCATTGATGTGCGGATGCTCACGCGGCGTGTTGCGGATGACGGACCACGCCGCCGCCCCGCACAGCACCGTGCCGATCCCGGCGACGGCGAAAGCGATGCGCCAGGAGCCGAAGGTGCCGATGAGGAAGGCGATGACGAGCGAGCCGAGAGCGGCACCGAGCGGCGCACCGCCATCGAGCAGGGCGGCGCCGCGCCCGCGCTCGTGGGGGGTCATCCACAAGGCGTTGAGCTTGCCGCCGGCCGGGTAGATCGGCGCCTCGGCGGCCCCGAGCCCGAGGCGGGTGGCGAGCAGGGCGGTCCCGCTCGTCGACAGGGCGGCGGCCGCCTGGAACAGCCCCCAGAAAACGGTCGAGGCGGTGATCACGCCACGTGGCCCGTAACGGTCGGCGAGCAGGCCGCCGGGGACCTGCATGAGGGCATAAGTCCAGAAGAACGAACTCAACAGCAGCCCCTGAAGGGCGGGATCGATGGCGAACTCCCTGGAGATCAGCGGCATCGCCACAGACAGCGAGGCGCGGTCGATGTAGTTGACCGACACCAGGGCAAGCATCAGGGCAAAGATGCGCCAGCGGACGGTGCTCCGCCTCGCCGGCCCGATCGTACGCTCCGCGGTCGCCACTCCGGCGGCAGGCAAGCCGACGGTTGGCAGGGGGCGGCCACCGTCAGACACGCGAGCTCGGCCGGTAGAACGGCTCGTGCCGGGCGGGGTCGATGTAGTTTGCGTAGAAGCGGCGGGCGTGGGGCAGCAGTGCCTTCGAGAGCTGCCGGCGCTCGACCTCGTCGTCGGCGAGCGCCCGCGACAGGTCGTCGTGGAGCGCGGTCAGCGCGGCGTCACGGTCGACGCGGGTGAAGCGGCCATCCTGGTAGATCACCTCGCCATCGCACATCACGGTCGTGACGCCACCGGTCTTGGCGCGCTGAATCACCGCATCGAGCAACGGCGTCTCCTCGTCGAGATAGGGGTAGGCGATCTGATGCCAATCGATCAGCACGAGGTCGGCGGCCTTGCCGACCTCGATGGTGCCGAGCGCGTCGCCGAAACCGGTGGTGCGGGCGCCGCCGACGGTCGCCATGCGCAGCACCTGCGCCATGCCGGGCACCTCGTCCTCGTTCATGCCGGGCACGCGGTGGGCGCGCAGCACCAGGCGCATCTCCTGGAGCATGTCGCGATCGTCGTTGATGCCGGCCTCGTCCAGGCCGATGGCGGTGGTGACGCCGCACGCCTCGAAGCGGTTCAGCGCGGCGACGCCCGAACGGAGCCGGAAGTTCGACGAACAATTGTGGCAGATGCAGGTGCCGGTGGCGGCGACCCGCTCGATGTCGGCTTCGTTCAGCCACACGCCATGGCCGAGGGTCATCTTCGGCCCGAGCATGCCGAAGCGGTCGAGGTAGTCCACTGCGGTACCGCCGCCGCGCCGTGCCGCGTAGGTCTTCTGGTAGGCGGTCTCGACGAGGTGCATGTGCATCGGCACGCCGAACGACGCCGACAGAGCGGCGAGACCCTCCAGCGCCGCGTCTGAGCACCAGTGCAGGTTTGCCGGCGCGAGCTGCACGCGCGCGCGTGGCGCGCCGGCCTCGGCGGCATGGAGGTGGCGGAACAGGGCGAAGTTGTCGTCGAGCGACATGCGGAAGCGCTCGAACCAGCGCTTCATCGGGTCCTGCAACGGCGCCGGCAGACTCGCCACGAAGTCGGCATCGGCGGCGTAGACGAGGCGGTTCTGGTCGCGCACGGCGAAGCAGTAGGAGGCGCGCATGCCGATGTCGCGGTAGGCGCGCAGCACGTCCCGCGAGCGCGCCTCGACCTCGTCGAGCGTGCCCGGCATCCAGCCGTGGATGTGCTGGACGGTGGTGATGCCGGAGCCGATCATTTCGAAGGCCGAGTACAGCGTGTCGAGGTAGAGGTTGAGGTTGCGCGCCACCATGCGCGTGATGAACCACAGCTCTAAGGGCATGTCGGGGGACCCGAGCTGTACCGGCGTCAGCCCGACGTGGTGATGGCCGTTGACGAAGCCCGGCAGAAGGATCTCGTTGCCGCTGCCGAGCACCGGGGCGTCGGGGTAGCGACGGCGCAGTTCCTCGAAGGTGCCGACGGCGGCAATCACCCCGTCCTCTTGCAGCACGGCACCCTCCGCGATCTCCTCCCAGCGGTGCCGATCGAGAGTGCGGGTGATCGTTCGACGACTGCGGATCAGCGTCGTGCCCATCTCAGGCCTCGCTCTCGCGGCTCAGGCGAGCGCTTCCTGCTCGGCGAAGGCGCGGTCGACCTCGTCGCGCAGCAGACCGGTGAGATCGCGCCGCATCGCCTCGGCCCCCGGCGAGAAGAGGTCGCGCGGGCGCGGCAGATCGTTGCTTAGGATCGTCTTGATCCGTCCTGGCCGGGCGGTGAACACCACGATCCGGTCGGCAAGCGCCACCGCCTCGTCGATGTGGTGCGTGACGAACAGCACGGATGCGCCACTGTCTCGCCAAACGTCGAGGAGGAAGTCTTGCATCTTCTGTCGCGTTTGAACGTCGAGGGCGGCGAAGGGCTCATCCATCAGCAACACCCTGGGTCGCATGGCGAGCGCGCGAGCCACGGCGACGCGCTGGCGCATGCCGCCGGACAGTTCGTCCGGCCGTTTGTCGTAAGCCTCGACGAGACCGACGCGCCCGAGCGCAGCGCGGGCGATGTTTCGGCGTTCGCCCTCCGGCAGGCCCTTCAGCGACAGACCGAAGCCGACGTTCTGCCCCACGCTCAGCCATGGGAACAGCGAGGTTTCCTGAAAGATCAGGCTACGCTCCGGCGACGGCCCGGCCACCGGCGCGCCGAACGAGCGGATCTCACCTCCTGTCGAAGGCTCCAGACCGGCGATGAGGTAGAGCAGGGTGCTTTTCCCGCAGCCGGATGGGCCGAGGAACACCACGAACTCGCCGGCGCGCACGTCAAGGTCGACGTCGCGCAAGGCCTCATGGGCGCGCGCCGTGTCCGCCGCCCAGACCTTGGCGACGCCGCGGCAGGTGACCGCGTCCTCAGACACCGAGTGACCCTCCGGAGCCGCGCGGCGTCCAGTACAGCAGCCGGCGTTGCACCAGGCGAAACGCGAAGTCGAAGGCGAAGCCGAGCAGGCCGATGACCGTGATGGTGAGAAACACCAGCGACGGGTTGAAGGTGTTTCGCGCCAGCATGATGACCTGGCCGAGGCCGTAGCCGACTCCCGTCGCCTCCGCGACCAGCACCACCATCCAGGCCCCGAACAGGTTGAGGCGGAGCACGAGGAACAGCCCCGGCAGGATCGCCGGGACGATCACGCGGGCGTAGATCTGCGGCTTGGTCGCCCCCATCGTGCGGGCGACGTTCACGTAGTTCGCGTTGACGCCGTCGATCTGGCTGATGGTCGACAGCACCATGGTGAAGAACAGGGCGATGAACACCATGAAGATCGCCGGAGCGTTGCCGATGCCGAACATGAAGATCGCCACCGGCAACCAGGCGATCGGCGAGACCGGCGCCAGGAGGGTGATGGTCGGCAGCGTGAGTTTGCCGAACAGGGCGAAATAGCGGATCGCCACGCCCACGACGACGGACAGGGTCGCGGCGAGGAACAGGCCGGCCAGCACCCTGCCTGTCGAGGCCAGAACGGTGATCGCCACCGCCATGGCAGGGCTCGGGCCGGCATTCATCGCGACCCCGATCTGCCAACGCTGCGCGGTGTTGAAGAAGCGAGCCTGCTCGGCGAGGTGCCCTAGAAAGACGTGGGGCGGCGGCAGCAGCCGTGGATCCGAAATGCCGAGCGCCCACAGCAGCTCCCACAGTCCGGCGAAGAAGCCGACGGAGAGCAGTGTCCAGCCAATCCGGCGGAGCGGCGCGGCGAAGCGCTCCGGCAGATCGACGCCGAACCAGTGCCCACTTTGCGGCTTGGCCGGGGCCGACGATCCGGCGACGGCCAGGGGACGCGCAGTCGCCATCAGGCGGATTTCCGCTTCAGCTTGCCGTAAAGATCGCCGTTCTCGGCGATGACCTGTTCAAGCAGCGTCCAGTCGATCGCGTCGCGCCCCGGCTTCTTCTTGATGTAGCCCATGGCGGCGACGGAGTCGGTCCGGTCGAGGATGAACTGCGTCTGGCTGCGGGCATCCACCACAGAGGGCTGGTGAGCCATCCCGGCTTGCGCGTTGGCCATGGACGTTTTGTAGTATGGGCCAACGACCCGGTTGAGCGCGCCCTGCGGGTCGGCCTCGGCCATTGCCTGCGCCTTCATCATGCCCTTGATCAGTGCCTTGATGGCGGCCGGGTTCTTCTCGATCAGCTCGGTGCGCACTGCCAACACGCAGTCGGTGTAGCCCTTACCGTAGATGTCGGTGCCGTCCGACAGCTTGACGGAGCCCTTCACCTCGTTGAGCAACGCAGTGGCGTAGGGCTCGATGGTGGAGATCATGTCGAGGGCTCCCGCCCTGAACGCCTCGACCCCCTCGGGCGTCGAGCCCATGTAGCGCACCGTGATGTCCTTGAAATTGACGCCGTTCTTCTTCAGCCAGTCATAGGGCAACACCTCGAGCGTATCGAGCTGGAAGGTGCCGAGCGTCTTGCCCTTGAGCTTCGCCGGGGTGTCCAGGCCGGGTTGAGCGACGAGCACGCAGCCCTCGATGCCGCCGCCGCCCACGATCTTGACCGGCGCGCCGGCGTCGTAGAGCGCGAGGAAGCTCGTGTAAGGCATCACGCCCGCGTCGACCTGGCCTATGCCAAGGAAGGTCACCTGGTCGGCAAAGGTCGGCGTGTTGATGAAGTTGATCGTCAGCCCGTCATCCTTCGCGAGTTGCATCGCCTCCGTGAGAAAAAAATTGAGGTTGCAGAAGCCAGTCCCGTGCGTCGCCTTCAGGCTGGTCGCTGCCGCAGCGCCCGCGACGGCGCCGCCGGATGCGATCGTCAGCGTCAGCGCGGCCGCTCCTCCCTCCATGAAGCGCCTGCGGTTCGGTCGCAGGCGGGAAAGATCGGGTACGAGGTAGCTTCCGTGACAGTCGCACATGGCCGGCTCCAGGTTCAACGCATCGGCAAATCCGGCCCGTGTTACCGCTAAGCGGCACCCGAGCGAGCAGAGAGGCGGTACGCATCCTTTGCGCCGCGATCGGGGCGCGCAAAATAAGCTGCGGCGCACGTATGACCGGGCGAGCGAGGCGCTCACAAATCCGTCGATCGACGGATTCCCGATGTCTCCCGCCTAACTAAAATCGGCAGCGAGAAGCGTGCCAAGAGTGTCGATGCCATCGCTTCGCCCGCCAGTCAGGCGAGGCAAGTGCGAATCCACTCCGAGATTGGCCAGGGCACCACCGATGTGTATACCCGCCGCGGCACCACGATGAGGCGAGTATCGACGATCTGTCGCCGAGACTTACGCAGCTTGCGCGCACCGAGCAGGACGAAACTGTCCTGGTCGTACGAGACCCGCCAGCTCTCGTCCGAGCCGCGCAGCGAACGTCACCTCTGATCATTGCTCGATCTGAGACTTCGAAGGCCATTTTCTGAGCAATTCGCTCTTCTGCAATCGACCTCTCGGGATTCGCCGGAGAACCCCCGATCACGTGTCGGCTCACGTCCGAGGTCCGCTGCGCAACGTTTCAGCGCCAAGCGGGCACCTGATCGAGAAAGCTCATCAACGCTGGCGCCCAGAGATCTGGGTGAGTGAGCGTCTGGTGGCCATAACCTCCCGGGAGCATGACCTTTGTGAGGTTCGGCGCGCCGGGGAGCCCGAGCAGTTCGGGCGGGTTGAGGAGATCGTCGGCGAAGTTGATCGTCAGCATGGGCTTTTCGATCGTCGCGAGTCGCGGCGACGGATCGTAATCGGCAGAACTCTCAAAAATGTAGAGGAAATCGTTTGCGTCGATCTTCGCCCCCCGGTCGGCGATGTCGTTGACCAAAGCCGTTGCCTTGAGACGTGTTGGCCCTTTCTTCTGGAGCTGTTCCGCATTCTCCGTCATGACCGCAAAGAGCGGCAACGCCATCGATTTCCAGGCGTGCGGTGGTTTTTCCGGAGGATAGTCGCCGCCGTGCCAGTCCGGATCGTTGCGGATCGCGTCGGCGATCATGGCGCGCCACATCATGTTGCGCCCGCTGATCGCTGCCGGGGTGCTGGCGATCGCGGCCAGCGCGTCGACATCCCGTGGATAGGCCTCGCCCCAGAGCCAAGTCTGCATGCCGCCCATGGAGGTCCCGAGCACGAGCTTGAGGTGAGTGATGCCGATCGCCGCCAGCATGTCGTGCTGTGCCCGCACCTGGTCGTTGTAGCCGTAATGCGGGAAGTGCGCGTGCAGCCTGTCCGACGGCTTGGACGAGCCGCCTGCCCCGATCCCATCCGGGATTACGATGAAGCAACGCCGAGCGTCGAGCGGCTTGCCGGAGCTATAGAGCGCCTGCTCGTAGCTGGAAGCGAGCATGGTGTCGGCCGATCCCGTCGTCCCATGCAGCAACAAGACGGCATTGATAATCTGCCCCGCGTTGTCGCGGACAGGCGTACCGAGCGTCCGATAGTGCAACTTCATCACCGCGAGGGTCTCGCCATCGTCGAACTGAAAGTTGCGAAGTTCGACACTGCCCTCGCCGGGTGCGGCGGCCGAAGCGCGGATGATCGAGAGCCCGATCAGGGCCGCCGCAATTAGGGTTCGTGTCGAGTTGAGGCGCATGTAAATGTGCATTCCGCGGAGCGATCGGTGATCATTCTACGCGGTTGTGACGCGACACCGATAGAGCAAACGGATGATTGATCGGCTCACTGGACGAGGTCGGATCGCGAACGCCGAATGAGCGAGAGGATCGGCATCGAGCCGGACCGGTCTCGTCTGGTGCTGGCGGGAGCGTCGGCATGCGACCCAGAAGCGAGCCGCCGTCGCGGCTTGGAAATGTAGGAGCGTCGTACCGTGCTGGGCGATCGGCAAAGAAGGCTCAATCTTCCCGTCCTCGGCGCTTATGCGTTGCTGACCTCGGCGCCGGTGAGCGCGGATGCAGCCTCGCCGTCGCCTTCGATCATGCAGATCGGCGCAGGGGCGAGCGGCGTGGTCGACCAGATCCTTGTTCATGACGGTGACCACGTTGCGTTTGGGCAGATCCTGCTGAAGCTGAACTGCCGGCCGCTTGAGGCCGAGATCAGCGTACGAGCCGCAGATCTCGCGGCAAGTGAAGCCGTCGCAGAGCGCACCCGGAACGGACCACGGCCCGACGAGGTCGCGATCGGCGTCGCAGGCGTTGGCGTCGCGCAGGCGCGCGCCGAGGAAGCGCAGGCCGCCTACCAGCGGGCAACAGCTCTGAGGGAAGGCATCACGACCCTTGCCCTGATCCTTCAGGCGAAACGAGACGCCCGCATCACGGCCGCGCAGCTCGAAGACGCGCGCAAGAAGCTGGACCTGCTCCATGCCGGTTCTCGAGCCGAAGACATCGCCGAGGCAAATGCTCGCCGAGACGCCGCTCGTGCGACGCTCGAGGAAACGAAGGCACGGTTGGACCAGTGCACCGTCCGAGCGCCTGCCGAGGGCATGGTCAAGATCCTCGCCACATTGGGCCAATTCGTCAGTACGGCCGTGCCAGTCACGTTGGTGCAGCTTCAGTCCGGCGCAAAGTCGTGAGACCCTGTCGGTCAGCAAGCCAACCGCGTGAGCCGAGCCGGTCTGAGGTCATTTGCAAGGAGATCGCGGAACCGCGCGAGGGGGCTGCACGCTGGCGGAATTGACTATCCCCGCTAGGTCAGATTGCTCGAAATCGCGGTGAACTTGCTGCTGATGTTGCCACCGAGTCGCTTCACCGATGCGATGATCACGACCGCGATCAAGCCTGCGATCAAGCCATACTCAATGGCGGTCGCACCTGTCTCATCCGCCAGGAAGCGAGCTAAAAGCGTCGACATCTCTTGATCCTCAGCTCGTCATGAGCGGGCCGCACATCGAAGCACAGCATCATTAAGAGGTTGTGCACGAGATGGCCGCCGTCTGCATGCTGTGCGGGGTAATGATCATCTGGAGCGAGCGCGTTCAGTCAGCTTGCGCCCTGCCCATGAAAGGCTGTTCGCGATTCAACCCCAATCCGCTCGACGAGGCACCGCGCATTCAAATGAGATCCGGTCTGGAAGGCCGTGACGGATTGTGCGCTCTCAGCACACTGCTTCCAAACCAACAGGCGGTCAGGACCCATTCCAGTAAGCAGATCCGCAACGTTGCGCGCTCGAGGAGTAGCGCTCTACGCCAGGTCTCGCCTCTCCTGCGGAGGCGAGTCTGAGAGGGACGGCCGCTATCGGTTGCCCCGTTCGCGCCTGTTTAACTCTGCGGCGAAGATCATCGGTTCGAGATCCCAGACGGTGCTAAGCCCGATGCGTGAATCAATGAAGGATCGCGTCACGTGAAGTGCAAAGCACTTGTCATTGCTGGAGTCAGTTCTCTCGCCATAGTTGGGACCGCCTCCGCCCTCCCTATCGCTCCGCTGAGCAGCGCGGTGACCGCGCCGATCGAGAAGACCCAGTTTGGTGGCCGCTGCTTCTATCCCGATGGCTGGCATGGGCCAGGTTATTACCGATGCGGCTTTCGCTTTCGGCGAGGCCTCGGATTTCTCGGCGGAGGCGGCGGAGGCGGCGGAGGGCGTGGGTTTGGCGGACGGGGCGGCGGCGGACGCGGCTTTGCTGGCGGCCACGGCGGGGGTCATGTTGGTGGCGGCGGTCACGGTGGCGGAGGGCACGGCGGAGGAGGGCACGGTGGTGGTCACGGCGGCGGGCGTCGTTAGATCTGCTGACTAAGCTGGGCGTGGTAGGCTCAAAACGAGGCTGCCAGCCCTCGCCCGCTTTCTCGTGACCGATGCGCGATTATCTTTTGCTCGCGAGCAGTCTGCGCCGATGAGCGCCATCATCAGCGAGCGCTCCCGAGCAGCGGGGTCCGAAGACCTGCACGACAGTCTTAATTTGTCTAATCAGCATCTATCGTCTTTGCTGCAACGCGGCTGTTGAGCGTCGCCGCGGCCGACACCATCACGGTCGTCCCGGACACGCTCGACCTGATCGGTGGTGTTCGGCAGCAGGGCGTGGTTTCGGACAACGCCAATCAAACGACGGGTGTGCTGACCAGCACTTACGATAAGAGTGTCGTCACGCCGTTGGACGCCGCCGTGGTGAAGCTGACCAGGTACCTGTCGGTCTACGCTAGCTACGCCAAAACTCGACGATTCCGAAACCACCACCGCGAGACCGCTTGCGTTCCCGTCACCAATCGTTCAATGCGGCGCGCTTCCACCGGGACGGCTGCACGCACACGTAGACGTAATCCTCGCCGAACCGGACATCGCCGCGCTCGCATGGTGCGGTCGAACTTCGGGGCGCGTCCAGCCGCGCCCGGTAGCCGGCTGCGGTGATGGTGCCGTCCGGTGCAACCTGCCAGCCGCGCCCTTTCACCTGCGCCTCGCTCACCTGGGCCGCCGCGAGGTCAATGGCCGTGCCATAGCTTCCCTTGATATCGATGGAGCGATTGGACGTGCTGCCGTCGAGGAAGACGGAGTCATGCCGAGTACCAGGAATGACGCGGATCGTGTTCAAGGCGTTGGTGGCATCGGCGAAGGTCGCGTCCTTGATCGTGACGGCGCCGTTGAAGAAGTCCCCGAAGTGGGCGCCGTAGCTCGACCCATCGCCTGCGGCCACATAGCGGTAGGAGAACATCGGCTTGGTGCCCACGCCTTGCCCGCCCTGGAAGAAGCAGGTCATCAGGAAGGGCACGCCGAAGTCGGAGTCCTTGTTGTAGTTGGCGCAGTCGTTCTCGTAGCCGAAGGCGTTCTGGTCTCCGACGCCCGGCTGCACGGTAAGGTCCGAAACCAGCGACCAGCCCTGGCCGCTCCCCGGCACCATGTTGAGGCCTGCGCCCAGCGCCGTCTTGCCATTGTGGATAGTCTCGCCTCGGAACGACCAAAGCACGCCGCCGTCCACCACAGCTACGCCTCGCCCGGCGGGAGGGGAAGCCGGGCCGCTCGTGCCAGCGCGCTTTGCCTCGTACACGCCGTCGGCGGCCTCGACCTGCATACCCCGAGCGTAGCCAGTGTGTGGCTTCCAGCGCTCGGCCCTGCCGGATCGGCTCGTCACGTTCACGAAAAGGCCGACCTCCTGCGCCGTGGCGTCCAAGGCCGTATCCATGTTGATCAGAGCGGCGGCCGCGAGGTGCCTGCCGGGGTAGCAGCCGTTGACCGAGCAGAAAAACAGCTTGGCGCCCGACGGGCTGAGGAATACGCCCTCGGCGCCCAGAATCTCTCCGCCGGCCGGCGTCGCCGTCACGAACACAGGCGAGGCAAACGACTGAGGGGCCGGCCGGCGCTCTGGGTCGGCGGCGGCCGAATTGGCCGCGATGCAGGCGAGGCTGAGGACCGCTCGGCGAATAGTTTGCATGACAGGCTCCGTAGGCAAGGCGGCCCCGATCCGGCGGGTGGTGGGGTGCCTCGTCTTGATGCGAAACGATCCCGGCCTTATCGTTTGCGCCGGCGTGCTCACGGGGGAATGGGAATCATCTCAATCGCACAGGCTGCCCCGAAGGTCGCGTCTGAAGCTCCGGGCTTCGCCGAAGACATACGCCTCATCATCTGGGATCTCGACGAGACTTTCTGGACGGGCACGCTGACGGAGGGCGGCATCGCTTTCGTCGACGATCACCATAATCTCGTGATCGATCTGGCCCGGCGTGGCATCATGAGCAGCATCTGCTCCAAGAACGATTACGAGAGTATAAAGACCGTGCTGAGCGAGCGCGGCCTTTGGCAGTACTTTATCTTCGCCTCAATCGATTGGAGCCCGAAGGCGCCGCGCATCAAGGAGCAGATCGACGAAATCGGGCTGCGACCGGCAAGCGTTCTTTTCATAGACGACAACCCGCAGAACCTTCAGCAGGTCCTCGCGCACGTGCCCGGCATCAACATCGCTGAGCCTAGCTTTATCCCCCTGATTGCCAGCCACCGCCGTTTCCGCGGCAAGCCGGATCCCGACCTGGTGCGGCTGGCGCAGTACAAGAACAGCGAGGTGAAGTTCGTCGAGCGCCGTGCCTTTTCCGGCGACAATATCGATTTCCTGCGTGGTTCGGATATACGCGTCTACTTCGAATATGACCTGGAGAAGGAGCTCGATCGCGTCGTCGAGCTGATCAATCGCACCAACCAACTGAACTTCACAAAGGAGCGTCTACCGGAGGAGCGGGACGAGGCTCGAGCCGCGCTCTTGCCCTTCCTGCGGCACGCCGGGACAACGGCGGGTCTCGTCAAGGTGGTCGACAAGTTCGGCGACTACGGCTTCGTCGGATTGTTCGCGATGACGGAACTGAATCGCGTCTACACGCTCCGGCATTTCTGCTTCTCGTGCCGCACGCTGAACATGTATGTCGAGCACTTCGTCTACCACAGCATCGGCCGGCCGAGACTGACGGTAGTCGGCGAGGTTCTGTCCGACGTGCTGAACAGCCCGGTCCAGGTCGACTGGATCAAGGCCCTGCCGATCGACAAGTACGAGGCCGGAGCGGCGGGAGAGGTGAGACCGATCGCCTCCATGTTCGCCAGGGGCGGCTGCGACCTTATGGCATTGGTGCACTACTTCGGCCTCAACTGTCGTGATATCGTTGGCGAGTTCAACGGAATCAAGAATTGGCAGCCGTTGCGGCTCGACCACAGCTCGTTCCTGCTGGCAGCGCTGGACGGCCTCGGCCCGGAGGCATTGGAGGCCGCGCGCGAGATCGGCTACGACGAGGACGATTTCCGCACGCGGTTTCCCGGTGGTGATGACGCTGCGCCCGAGGTCTGCCTCCTGAGCTTCTGGGCCGACGCCGACATCCCGCTCTACCGGCACCGCGCCACCGGGCTTGAGCTTCCGTACATGGTTATGGGTGCCGCTAAACAGGATCTGTCGCGCGATCAAGCATTGGTCGATCGGTTGGACACCAACGAGATCCAGCGCGCACGCCTCGCCCGCTTGCGCGAGGGCTGGGAGTATCGCCCGGGGTTGACGCGCGAGGAGATGGCCCAGCGCTATCGCACGATCCTGTCGCGCCTACCGAGCCGTACCCGCGCGTTCATGACGCTGGCCAACGACCGCCATCCCGCTTTCTTCGTGGACCCGGAGCGTCATCCTCCTGAAGAAAGTCATCGCGATTACAACCTCGCCCTCGCCGAGGTTGCGGCGGACTTCGGAAACGTCGTGCTCATCGACTTTAACGCCTACGTCGAACGTGCTGATGACATCCTTGACATCAACCATCTCCGGCGGGATCTTTACTTCAAAGTCTATCAGGAGATCATGAACGAGTTGGCCACATCTCGGAATTTAGTTTGATGTAGCATCAATGATATATCGCGCTGTCACCGCGATCCGCATGTATCGACACGGACATTGCGGACTTACAACATCACTCCACAGCCGATCGCTCCCTTTTATCCGCTTCGTCGGCCCATTCCAGGCGTTCCGCGCCAAGACCCGAGCATTTCCACTCTTCAGCGCATATCCGCTCTCGGCTCTGTCGCATTCATGAAGCGGAGTACCAGGGTGTCGTCGCCGAGGTCCGGGCAGTCCCAGGAGAAGCCGATGATGATCTTCGTCTGGCTTCGCCCGTTCGTTCTTCTCACCTTCGTCTAGAGCCAACTGAGCAACTCTTCCGCTACCGACGCAGCGTCCGGGAGATAGCGCGCCGTGAGTATGCCCTCCTGCGGAGGAAGTACGCGAAGAGCGGGAGGGTACAGGTACGTCGACACGTTGCCGGTTAGGCGGTCCACGATGAGGTAATTAGTGTTGATCTGTTGGGTCACGTTGATGCACGTAATCGTGCGTGGGGCGCAGAACACGCTCGCGTGGAAGTAGGACCCCGACGTGCCGACGATCTTTCCATGCTCCGACATCAGCCGTATCTGCTGCTCGAACGTCAAAAGCTCCGGATGGACGATCTTTACGCCCGCGGCGCGCAGGACCGATTCCAGTTCCTCCTCGTTGACGACAAGGCCGACGGCGGACTTGAGCTTCGTCTTGGAATAGTACAGCGGCTGATCGCTGGAGCATGACGGGCCGGTGGCGCGAACGCGGTCGCCGATCGCGCGGCAAAGGCGGCGGTAAGCCGCGTAGCCGGCTATCTGCTCCTCGAAGCTCGTGTTCGGTATGAGCATGCCGCGGATCCGGGTCGGCGCCGGGAAAGTCACGAAATCCCGAGCCGTGAGGCCGAGCAGACCGAAGATCGCGGCGATGAACGGCACGGCGAACCAGTCAACCGGCCGACCCGGCCCGTGGCATAGGATCTGGGTGCAGGGGGACCGGACCTGGGCGATGTTCCAGAACCGGGGCAACGTGTTGACGAGGAAATGCCCGAAATGGGGGTTAATGCGTCCGCCGTAGATGTACGCGCCGGCAGGTCCCGTACCATCGACTGACCCGACGTCGAACCTGTCCGGCAGGATCTGATCTGGAGGGAGGTGAGCCCCCTCGCGCAGGTCGGTGGCGGTCCGGAGCGCGATCCCGTCCTGGTCGAAAAGGCCCCAAACCTGTCCGGGCGCATAAGGGACGTAAACGCAGTCGTGCGCCAGCGTCACCTCCGGGTCGCCGCAGACGATGTCTGCCGTTCCCCACATGTCGGAACACGGCTCGAGGAGCGCCATTTAGGACCTAATAGTTCAAGCGTAGCGACTCGTCCCCGATCATCTCCATGCGCTTGTTGATGAAGGGAGATTTTTCGAGGACGAGAATGCTGTCGTAGGCGGTCATCGCGATGGTCTTGCGCGTGAACTCTGATTGAGCGACCGAGCCGTCCCGAACGTGATCCGCGTTCAGGTCGTCGATCAGCCCCTTGAAGACTTCCACCATCGAGCGCGGGTCGCCGCGGCCCCCGCCGTAGTCCGGCCAGTACGCGGTGTGCATGTCCTCGATCATATAGACTCCGGTGGCCGCCATGCGGTCATACAGGAAATCGAAGCTCGCCCTGACGTGAGCCATGTGGTGACTGCCGTCATCGAGGACGACGTCGGGCGCGCCGAATTCATCGAGGACGCTCTGCAGGAAGCCAGGATCCGATTGGTCGCCGATGCGTACGGACACTTGTTCATCGTCAAATTGCCTGCACACGTCGTTGATGTCGAGCGTTACAATGCGTGCCGTAGGCCCAAACCAGCGCTTCCACATCTGCGACGAACCGCCGTTGCCGGCTCCGATTTCCAGGAACGTGACCGGCTGCCCCCTATATCGAGAGAAGTGCCGCTCGTAAGCGAAGAAATAGTGTCTCGCCTTATGTATTGGCCTTGAAGTATTCTGCAAAAAGATGTTGTAGAGCGTCATAGAGTTCCCGCAACTTGTTCCGAACGTTGTGAGCAGCTCAACACCATCTGGCATCAACGTGTTGAAGTGAGTAGGTGGGGGTGGACTGCTTGTCCATGCAAAGCTTGAAATAGGGTTGAGGCGAGCTGCAAACCGCTTCTCTATAAGCCTGTACTTGGGGAATTTGGGCGGGGTGATCAGCGCCTATGGTGCTTCCACCGCCGAACCGGTGAGCCGAGCGGCGTGGTGGTCGACGCTTGGCCGCTGTCGCCGCGAAGCCGCAGGTGAGGGTGCGAACTTACCAGTTATTGGCGGAGGGAGCGGGATTCGAACCCGCGATACGGTTTCCCGCATACACACTTTCCAGGCGTGCGCCTTCAACCGCTCGGCCACCCCTCCGTTCGCGCAGGCTGCTTCGGATCGCGTCCGAGGCGTCCTACCGCGGGCTGCGACTAGCATCGGAACCGGGCTGCGGCAACTCGCGAGGTCCCGGGTGATGCGCGCGGGCTCGTCAGGTTCGACCGACGGGCGAGCCGAGGGCGGCGACGATCGCATCGCCCATCGCCGCGGTGGACAGGTGCGAGGTCGCATCGCCCTTGATGTCGGCGGTGCGCTTGCCCGCGGCAAGCACGGCGGCGATCGCCGCCTCGATTCGGTCGGCGAGGGCGCCGCGCCCGAACGTATAGCGCAGTGCCATCGCGAGCGAGCCGACCATCGCGATCGGGTTAGCGAGACCCTGGCCGGCGATGTCGGGGGCCGAGCCGTGCACCGGCTCGTAGAGCGCCTTGCGCCGGCCCGTCTTGGCATCGACGTCGCCGAGAGAGGCCGAGGGCAGCATGCCGATCGAGCCCGTCAGCATGGCGGCGACGTCGGAGAGCATGTCGCCGAACAGGTTGTCCGTCACGATCACGTCGAAGCGCTTGGGCGCGCGCACAAGCTGCATGCCGAGCGCGTCGGCGAGCTGATGCTCGAGCTTGATCTCGGGATAGTCGCGCGCGCCCATCGCCGTGATCACCTCGTGCCACAACAAGCCGGACAGCATGACGTTGCGCTTCTCCGACGAGCAGAGCCGGCCGCCGCGCTGCCGCGCCAGCTCGAACGCCACGCGGCCGATCCGCTCGATCTCGAACGTGTCGTAGACTTGGGTGTCGATCGCCCGTCGCTGCCCGTTGCCGAGATCCTCGATGCGTTTCGGTTCGCCGAAATAGACGCCGCCGGTGAGCTCGCGCACGATCATGATGTCGAGCCCGTCGACGAGCTCGCGCTTGA
Organism: uncultured Beijerinckiaceae bacterium; assembly: GCA_964243415.1. Classification (GTDB taxonomy): domain Bacteria; phylum Pseudomonadota; class Alphaproteobacteria; order Rhizobiales; family Beijerinckiaceae; genus RH-AL1. The sequence goes on from CAXTFG010000006.1 coordinate 37,376, forward strand.
GCGAGGAGGCGTCCGCGAGCGCGGGGTAGCAGAGTGCTGGGCGCAGGTTGGCGTAGAGCTGCATGTCCTTGCGCAGGCGCAGCAGGCCGGCTTCGGGACGCAGCTCGTATGCCACCTTGTCCCATTTGGGCCCGCCCACGGCGCCGAGCAACACGGCGTCGGCAGCTTGCGCCCTGGCGAGATCCGCGTCGCTGAGAGGCACGCCGTGGGCGTCGAGCGCCGCGCCGCCGACGAGACCGCGATCGAGGGCGAAACGCGCCGCGCCGTCCGCTTCGAGCGCGGCGATCACTTTCTCGACTTCGGTCATGACCTCGGGGCCGATGCCGTCGCCGGGCAGAAGGAGGAGCGCGTAGGTGTCCATGTCGGGTCCGATCGGGTGAAGCGCCGCTTACAAGCATGCGCGGACGACGCTGCCAACCCTCGGCCGGTCCGGCCGGAACACCGGCGCGTGGCCGCCGTACGCGCCCGCGGGTCGAAGGTCGCCATCCGCAACGATGCCCGGGTGACCGGTCGGTCAGGAAGGCACGGCGTCCTGCCGAAGGGCCGCCGCGCTCGCCCCTGCGTGCCCGGCCAAGGCTCCAGGGTGAAGCGCATGCTGAAGCGGGAGCGGCCGCAGCGCTGACGAAACGGTCCGTTCGGCCTACATAGGGACAGCCTCTCCGGGCAGCCTCGTCGGGCCTGGGGGAGGGGTCTCGAGGATGCGTGCCGTTCTTTTCCGACCTTTTATTCGAGGCGCGCTTCCTCGCCCAGACCCTGGCCGAAAGCGTCGGGACGCCGGTCGTCCGGCTCGGCGTCACCGGCCTCAGCCGGGCGGGGAAGACCGTGTTCATCACGGCGCTGATCCAACACCTGACCGAGCTCGGCCGTTCGGGCGTGAAAGGCCGCGGCGCGCTGCCCGTGTTCCGCGTGATGGCCGAAGGACGGCTGACCAAAGGTCGCCTCGAGCCGCAGCCCGATGATCAGGTGCCGCGGTTCGCCTACGAGGACCACCGCGCGGCGCTACGCGGTGGCGCCGACGGCGCGACCCGGCATTGGCCGGAGTCGACGCGGCGAATCTCGGAACTTCGCATCCGCCTTGAATTCGAGCGTGCGGGAGGGTTCCGCGCCGGGCCGGCCGCGCTCGTGATCGACATCGTCGATTACCCCGGCGAGTGGCTTCTGGACCTGCCGCTGCTGGGCAAGAGCTACGGCGAATGGTCGGCGGAAACGCTGGAGGCCTCGGCCACGGCCGCCCGCGCCACGCTTGCGGCCGACTGGCGCGGCTTCACCGTCGCGACCGACGCGGGAGCCCCGGCGGACGAGGCCGCGGCGCGCCGTGCGGCGGAGCTCTTCACCGCCTACCTCCGCGCTTGCCGCGCCGACGCCTACGCGCTCTCCACCCTGCCGCCGGGGCGCTTCCTGATGCCGGGGGATCTCGAGGGATCGCCCGCGCTGACCTTCGCGCCGCTGCAGCTCGACGCGGCGAAGGTCTATGGCGGCGATACCCTCGCCGGCATGATGGAGCGACGCTACGAGGCCTACAAGTCGCATGTGGTGCGCCCGTTCTTCCGGGATCATTTCGCCCGGCTCGACCGACAGATCGTGCTCGTCGACACGCTCGCGGCGCTGAACGCCGGGCCTGCCGCCGTGCGCGATCTTGAGACGGCGCTGGCCGACATCCTGCAGGCCTTCCGCGCCGGGCGAAACTCAATCGTGTCGGCCATTTTCAAGCCGCGCATCGAGAAGATCCTCTTCGCGGCGACGAAGGCCGACCACCTCAACCACACGAGCCACGACAGGCTGGAAGCCATCCTGCGCACCATCTTGGCTCGCGCCATCGCCCGCGCCGACGATGCCGGCGCCGCCATCGACGTCATCGCTCTCGCCGGCGTGCGGGCGACGCGGGAAGCGCGCATCGGCACCGGGGCGGAGGCGCTCGACGCCGTCGTCGGCATTCCCGCGAAGGGCGAACTGATCGACGGCGAGACCTTCGACGGCGCGGCCGAAGCGGCGATCTTCCCGGGTGACCTGCCGCGGGATCCGCAGGTCATCCTGCGCGGCGAGCCTTTCGGCGACCAGCGCGCCGCATCCTACCGCTTCGTCCGGTTCCGCCCGCCGCGGGCCAACCTCGACGCGGACGGCCGGGCGCTACCCTTTCCGCACATCCGGCTCGATCGGGCGCTTCAGTTTCTCCTCGGAGACCGACTGGCATGAGCGACATCGACCCGCGCCGGCGCCCGCGTGCAGTGCGCCTCGAGCCGGAGCCGCTGTCGGGCTCGACCGAGCCGCGCGCTTTTTTGAGCGATGCGCTGCCCGTGGAGATCACGCCGGACCCATTCGCCCTCGAGGCGCTTGAGCCGGAGGAGCGCGCCGTCGAGGTCGCGCAACGCCGCGGCATCTTTCGACGATCGTTGTTGTCCTGGGCGGGCCTGTTCTGGTCGGCGCTCGGCGGGTTGGTCTCGCTCGCCTTCGGCCTCTGGCTCACCCGGCTCGTCGATGACGCCTTCGCCCGCTCGACCAGCCTCGGCGTGTTCGGGCTCGGTCTGGCGGGACTGGCATTGCTCGCCCTTCTGGTCCTCGCCGTTCGGGAGGGCTTGGCGATCGGTCGGCAGCGTCACATCGCGCGCCTGCACGGCGACTTCGCCCGGGCCCACGCCGACGACGACCGGACATTCGCGCGCAAGCTCGTCGCCGAACTTGCCTCGGTCTACGCCGCGCGGCCGGAGACGGCGCGGGCGCGCGGCGACGTGCTGGCGCTCCGCGGCGAAATCGTCGACGGACGCGACCTCATCGATATCGCCGAGCGGACCCTGGTGGCGCCGCTCGATGCGCGGGCATCGGCGGCGATCGCGGGCGCGGCGAAGCGCGTTTCCGTGGTGACCACCGTCGCGCCGCGCGCCATCGTCGATGTCGTCTTCGTGTTGATCCAGGCGGTGCGGCTCATTCGCGCGATCTCGGAGATCTACGGGGGCCGGCCCGGTCTGCTCGGCTTTCTCAAGCTGGCCCGCTCGGTTGGCGCCCATCTCGCCATCACGGGCGGCATGGCGGCCGGCGACACGCTTCTGCAGCAGGTGGTCGGCCACGGCATCGCCGCCAAGATCTCGGCCCGTCTCGGCGAAGGAGTCCTCAACGGCCTGTTGACCGCCCGCATCGGGGTCTCGGCCATGGCCGTCTGTCGGCCGATGCCCTTCGCCGCCCAGTCCGCGCCGAACCTGCGCAAGGTCGTGCCTTTCCTGTTCCGCTCGGCACCGGACAAGGAGGGCGAGGGACTGGTCGCCGGCGCGGCTCCTTCGCGCACTTCGCGTTAGCTAGCCTCCCCATCGAGCGCGCAGGGCGCGGCGCGGTCTTGCGCGAAGTGACCTGGCGCGAGGATGTCTCGCGGAAAGTCAGCCGATCCCGAGGCTTTTCGCCACCTGCGTCGGCTCGGCATCGGCGACCGCGTCGATCAGCAACTCGAACGCGACCAGCGCTTCCGTCCGGGCCCGATCGACGTCCAAGCTGATCCCTTGGGGCTGGACGCCGACGCGATGGATGACTTCGGCCAGCCGATCGACCTCGGCGAGCGCTTTGTCGCGGGCCACCTCGAGGGGCGGCATGGGAACCACGTAGAACAGCGCGTTCTTGAGAAGAGCACGGCACGTGTCCGCGAGGAACCGGTAATCGACGATCGAAACGGTCTCGACCGGAACGAGAGCCGTGCGGAGTTCCCGGGCAACGCTCGCGCCGAACGGTGTCATAACAACGTCTCCTGGCCGGGGCACAAGGCGCCGAACCTTGCAACGACGAAGGATTTTACAACAGCCTATGCAGACCAGAAAAGCGTCGATCAAAGAAACGGGCGAAGAGCTGAGCCAGGCGGAGTGGGAGCGCTTCGATGCCGTGATCGCCGATCGCCGCGCCGAGAAGCTCAGGCCCAAACCCGCGCCACGCGAACGCGATGGTGCGGCGAACGGGAGCAACGGAACCAAACCGCGCCGTTGAGCGGCTCACGCGACGCCCAGCTTGCGTTGCAAGCTCGTCGACGACGTCGTGTACTGAAACGTGAGCCGCTTCTCCGGGTAGACGTAGCGGTGGATGCGCTGCGCGGCGAGCGCGCCCTCGTGGAATCCGGACAGGATCAGCTTCAGCTTGCCCGGATAGCTGTTGATGTCGCCGATGGCGAAAATGCCCGGCGTGCTGGTCTCGAACCGCTCAGTGTCCACGGTCACGAGATTCTCGTGCAGGTTCAGACCCCAGCCGGCGATCGGTCCGAGCTTCATCGTTAGCCCGAAGAACGGGATGAGGCGGTCGCAGGCGACGCGCGCCGTGCCGCTCGCGCCCTTGACGTCGATCGCGGCGAGCGCGCCGCCTTCGCCATGCAGCTCCGCCACCTGACCGATCGCGAGATCCATCGCCCTGCGAGCGACGAGCGCGCGCATGGCGTTGACCGAATGCGGCGCACCGCGAAAGTCGTCACGGCGGTGGACCAGGGTCAGGCGCCGGGCGACCGGTTGCAGGTTCAACGTCCAATCCAGCGCCGAATCGCCACCGCCGACGATGACGACGTCGCGGTCGCGGAAATCCTCCATCCGCCGGACGGCGTAATGCACCGAGGTTCCCTCGTACGCGTCGATGCCGGCGATCGGCGGCTTCTTCGGCTGGAACGTGCCGCTGCCCGCCGCAACGACGATGGCCTTGCAGGTGAAGATCTGGCCGTAGCTGGTCGACAATCGAAAACGCGGCGCGCCGGCATCGCCGAGCAGCTCGATGGCCTCGACCATCTCACCATAGTGGAACATCGGCTTGAACGGCTCGATCTGCTCCATCAGCTTATCGACGAGTACCTGCCCGGTGACGCTGGGATAGCCGGGAATGTCGTAGATCGGCTTCTCCGGGTACAGCTCGGAACATTGGCCGCCAGCTTTCGGGAGGATGTCGACGAGGTGGCAGCGGATATCGAGCAGCCCGAGTTCGAAGACGGCGAAAAGACCGACCGGCCCTGCCCCGATGATGACGACATCGGTGTCGACCGTCTGTGCCTCGTCCTCGGCGGGATGGGCGTGCGTCAAAGCGGCCTCCTCAGCCCTGCCGGTCCGGCGTCACGATCTGCAGGCCGTCGAGGGCCGGGCTGACCTTGATCTGGCACGACAGGCGGGAGTTCGGCTTCACCTCGTAGGCGAAGTCGAGCATGTCCTCTTCCATGCCGGACGGCTTTCCGACCTTCGCCAGCCAGGCTTCGTCGATGTAGACGTGACAGGTCGCGCAGGCGCAGGCGCCCCCGCACTCGGCGACGATCTCGGGAACCTTGTGCCTGATCGCGGTCTCCATGACCGTCGACCCGTCCTCGCCGTCGATCGTGCGGGCGGTGCCCTTGGAGTCCGTGAAGGTGATGGTTGCCATTGCGAGGGGTCCCTGGAGCCACGGCCGCGCTCCCGCCGGCCAACATGCTGCATCTTTAGTGAGGCGACGGCGCGATGAGAAGGCCCGTCTGCGGTGTCAGAAGGATGCAAGGTGGAGGCGGATTGCTGCTTCCGTCGCGACGAACGCGGCGCTCATGCGGTCGTAGTGCAAGGGCCGTTCACCGGGCGCGGCA
>CAXTFG010000006.1:42936-43419 GCA_964243415.1 uncultured Beijerinckiaceae bacterium
CATCCTCGAAGGCCTGCGCGGCGGCGGCGGCGTGCCAAGCTCCGATGCCGAGGCACGAACCTCGCAGAAGGTGAGCTGTCCTACCCGCTTCGGTGAAGCCGGCTTCCGCCATGCGCGCCACGTGACGTCCGGACTGTTCCAGGAAGAGGTCGAGCAGTTCGCGCTCGAGCAGCCGATCTCCGAAGGTTTGCGCGGCCAGGTATGCGAAATCGACAGTAGGGGGTTCCCGGCCGCCGCTCATCTCCGAGCAACCGTGGCTCATGGCGTGTCACCAAGGTGTTTAAACGCGGCATCGCGGATGGTAAAAGCTCCGTTAACGACGTTTGCTGAACCGGCGGAGCGCTTGGTTTATTTCGTCCGGCCACACGAGTAGGATGTTTTTGGTTAACGGATAGTTATGTCGCCGACCCGGGTGAGCGGACGCCTGCGGTCGGATTGCGAGTGAGGCGCGGTATGGCCAACCCGATTAAGGCGCAGGACCCG